>JAGPVP010000064.1 GCA_018066965.1 Zhongshania sp.
ATGTAGTATTCGCGCTCTTTGTTCGGTACGGGCCCTATAGGCGAGAAACATGAAAACCTTAAGCGCAAAACCCAGTGACGTAATACACGACTGGTACGTAGTAGACGCCGCCGAAAAAACATTGGGTCGTTTGGCCAGTGAGATTGCGCATCGTTTGCGCGGTAAGCATAAGCCTGAATACACGCCTCATGTTGATACTGGCGATTATATCGTTGTTGTTAATGCGGAGAAGATTCGCGTTACTGGCAACAAAGCAACTGGCAAGATCTATCATCACCACACTGGTTATCCAGGTGGATTGAAGTCTATAAGCTTCGAAAAGTTGATTGATAAAGCCCCTGAGCGCGTGATCCAGGGTGCGGTAAAGGGTATGTTACCCAAGAATCCGCTGGGTCGTGCAATGTTTAAAAAATTGAAAGTCTACGCTGGAACTGAGCATCCCCATGCCGCTCAGCAGCCAGTTGAACTGAATATCTAACGGAAGCGCAATATGTCAGCCACCCAGTATTACGGTACAGGTCGCCGTAAAACCTCCTCAGCTCGTGTATTCCTGAAAGCAGGAACAGGTGCTATTTCAGTTAATGCTCGTACTCTTGACCAGTACTTTGGTCGTGAAGTTGCGCGTATGATCGTTCGTCAGCCGCTTGAGCTGGTCGAAATGGCTGAAAAGTTTGATGTGACTGTAACGGTTAGCGGTGGTGGTAGTTTTGGCCAGGCTGGCGCGATTCGTCACGGTATTACTCGTGCTCTTATGGAATACGACGAAGGTTTGCGCAGCGGTCTGCGTAAAGCTGGTTACGTAACTCGCGATGCTCGCGAAGTTGAGCGTAAGAAAGTCGGTTTGCGTAAAGCACGTAAGAAGCCGCAATTCTCCAAGCGTTAACCGCGACGACCATCTGGTCTGTGGAGATTGCCGCTACGGCACTCGGAAAACGCCCACGAGCTTTTATGTGGGCGTTTTTTTTTGCTCAAGCAAAGGGCCTGATATAGGTCTTTGCTGCGCATTAATGTTGTCAGTAAGGGTCAAGTTCATTACTATTTGGCCCATTTGGAATTTTGGATTTGGCTCTGTTTCGAGAGGCGGGGCCTGCCTGAGTTTTCGTATATTATGGGGGAATCGTCATGAGCAATGACGGCATAAATACAGGGCGTCGACGCTTTCTGACGGCTGCAACATCCGTTGTGGGTGCCGCAGGCGCAGTCGGTATAGCAACACCCTTCGTGGGTTCTTGGAATCCAAGCGCTAAAGCAAAGGCTGCTGGTGCACCGGTAAAGGCTGATATCAGTAAGCTGGAGCCGGGCCAGATGGTTGTTGTCGAGTGGCGCGGTAAACCCGTTTATGTGGTGCGTCGTACTGAGGAGCAAGTTGCGGGCTTAAAGCAGCTTGATCAGTACATGAAAGATCCAGCCTCTGAGGGTTCCGAGCAGCCAGAGTACGTTGATTCAGCATCGCGTGCTATTCGCCCGGAATATCTTGTCCTTGTTGGTTTGTGTACCCACTTAGGTTGTGCGCCAAAGCATTACCCTGAGGTCGGTGTTCCCGATTTGGGCGGTAAGGCATGGCTTGGTGGTTTCTTTTGCCCATGTCACGGTTCACGTTTTGATTTGGCGGGACGCGTTTACCAAGGTTCGCCTGCGTCTCAAAACCTTGTTATTCCTCCGTATTCCTACGAGGGTGACAATGTGATTGTTATCGGTGTTGATCAGGGGGCTGCGTAATGATCAAAATGTTAGTGGGTCTGCGTGACTGGGTTGATGCCCGCCTACCTATTATGCGTGCGTGGGATACCCATATGGGTAAATACTATGCGCCGAAAAACTTCAATTTCTGGTATTTCTTTGGTGTCCTTTCTCTAGTTGTGCTGGTAAACCAGCTACTGACTGGTGTTTGGTTGACCATGAGCTTTACACCAAGCTCTGAAGAAGCATTTCGCTCTGTTGAATACATCATGCGGGA
Organism: Zhongshania sp.; assembly: GCA_018066965.1. Classification (GTDB taxonomy): domain Bacteria; phylum Pseudomonadota; class Gammaproteobacteria; order Pseudomonadales; family Spongiibacteraceae; genus Spongiibacter. The sequence continues at coordinate 1,958 of JAGPVP010000064.1, forward strand.
TGTCGAGTTTGGCTGGATAATCCGTTACATGCACTCCACCGGCGCGTCAGCGTTTTTTGTTGTGGTGTATCTGCATATGTTCCGCGGCTTAATTTATGGCTCGTACAAAAAACCTCGGGAATTAATCTGGGTTTTTGGTATGTTCATTTTCTTGGCGCTGATGGCTGAAGCCTTTGTGGGATACGTGCTGCCATGGGGGCAAATGTCCTACTGGGGTGCACAGGTTATCATCTCCTTGTTCGGTGCTATTCCTGTTGTCGGTGAGGATATCGTGCAGTGGATTCGCGGTGACTACCTGATATCAGGTATTACCTTGAACCGCTTTTTTGCTCTTCATGTTGTTGCACTGCCAATTGTATTAATTGCGTTGGTTGTATTGCATCTACTTGCCTTGCACGAAGTGGGTTCTAACAACCCAGACGGCGTTGAAATTAAGAAGAATAAGGATGCCAATGGTATTCCTCTGGATGGCGTTGCCTTCCACCCCTATTACACCGTGCATGATTTAACGGCGATAGCGGTATTCATGTTCGTCTTCGCAGCTATTATCTTCTTTGGCCCGGAAATGGGTGGTTATTTCATCGAGTATGCGAACTTTGAAATTGCTAATGGTCTGAAAACGCCAGATCACATCGCGCCAGTTTGGTACTTCACACCGTTTTATTCGGTATTGCGCGCGGTTCCTGATAAGTTACTCGGCTTTATTGCCTTCGGTGCCTCGGTTGCGATTCTATTCTTGTTGCCATGGTTAGATCGCAGCCCTGTGAAGTCGATTCGCTACAAAGGCCGTGTGAGTAAAGCTGCAATCTTGATTTTTGTTGCTTCATTCCTAATCTTGGGTGTGCTTGGTGTGAAAGCGCCAACCGAAGCGCGTACTTTGCTGGCACGTATTTGTTCGGTTATTTATTTCGCCTTCTTCATTCTGATGCCTTTCTGGACCAAGTGGGAAGCGACTAAGCCTGAGCCAACCCGCACTACCGATAGCGGTATGGGCTTTTGGAAGAGTATGTTGGTGCTGTTGGTTGTAATCGTGCTGACGGTATTACCTCTCAAAGCCGCTGGTGCTGAGTCTGCATTTAACTGTGGCACCATGGCTTGCGATCAAATTGATACTGATGTGACTGACGAGGCGTCGCTGCAAAGCGGCGCTAAGACTTATATGAATTATTGTATGGGCTGTCATTCATTAGAATACGGTCGTTATCAGCGCACTGCAGATGATCTCGGTATTCCCGTTGATTTGTTTGAGCAAAACTTAAAGTTTGACGCTGACGCAAAAATTGGCTCGTTAATGACCAATGCGATGGCGGCGGATGATGCAAAAAAGTGGTTTGGCGCAGCACCTCCTGATCTGACCTTGGTTGCGCGAGCTCGCGGCACTGATTGGTTGTACACCTATCTTCGTACTTTCCATTCAGATCCGTCACGTCCTTGGGGTGTTAATAACAAAGTCTTTAAAGATGTTGGTATGCCGCATGTTTTAGTTGAATTGCAAGGTATGCCGCACTGCGCGCCAGGTCCGGTTCACGCGCACAATGGTGGTATACTTCGCGACCCATTAACGGGTGACGATGTATTGTTCGATGAAGACGGCAAGGCGTTAAATCCGTGTGGATCATTTACCTATTCTCCCGAAGGCGCTTTGAGCCCGGCTGAATATGATAAAGTAATCTATGATCTGGTTAACTTCTTGGATTACGTGGGTGAGCCTGCGCAAGCGAAAAGTAAGCGTATTGGTGTATTTGTGCTGCTGTTCATCACGCTGTTCTTTATATTCGCGTACTTGCTAAACCGTGAATATTGGAAAGATGTGCATTAAATTTTGCTACTAGTTTTTACGCTTTTGTAAGGGCTTGTAATAGTTGGCGGGTGGCTCTAGTTAGAGCTGCCCGTTTGTTGTTTTAGTTTTCTAATTTGAGGTGAGATCAATGGGCGTTGTAGCCAAGCGTTCTACCATGACTTTCTTTTCCGACGCAGCGAGTCATTACTGCCATCGGGTGAGAATCGTATTGGCCGAAAAAGGCGTGACTGTTGATATCGTCGATGTGAAGCCGGATAACCTGCCGGAAGAGGTCGCCGAACTAAATCCCTATAACTCTTTGCCAACCTTGGTTGATCGCGACTTGGCCTTGTATGAGTCCAAGGTCATGATGGAGTATTTGGATGAGCGGTTCCCGCATCCACCTTTGCTGCCGGTTTACCCAGTAGCGCGCGGTGAAAGTCGCCAGTATATCTATCGTATAGAGCGGGATTGGTGTCGATTAGTTGACGAGCTTCTCGCTGGTAATAACCCGAAAAACGCCGAAAAGGCGCGCAAGGAATTACGTGACAGCTTGTTAACTGTGGCGCCAATTTTTGCAGAAAAGCCCTTTTTTATGAGCGAAGAATTTACCTTGGTTGATTGCTGTTTGGCGCCTATTTTATGGCGTTTACCAGAGTTGGGTGTGGTGATTCCGCAAACCCGCCAGGCAAAACCTTTGTTTGATTATATGGAGCGGTTATTTGAGCGTCCGGCTTTCCAAGAAAGTCTGACTGAAAAAGAGCGTGAATTGCGTAGCGAGGCATCAGTAGCTTAATTTGCTGCTTGAATTTATATGGCAATGACGTCTAGTCGACCTTATATGATCAGAGCAATTTATGAGTGGGTGGTGGATAACAACTGCACACCCTATATTTTGGTGGATGCCCTGCGCGAAGGTGTTTTTGTTCCGCAGCAGTATGTCCAAGATGGTCAAATTGTTCTGAATATATCCCCCTCGGCGGTTATGGGGTTGAATGTCGGCAATGACATTCTCAGCTTCAGTGGTCGCTTTGGCGGTGTGTCACAAGAGGTAAGCGCGCCTGTCGGTGCTGTGCTAGGCGTATACGCTAAGGAAAATGGCCAAGGTATGTTGTTCGATGCGGAGGAGCCAACGCCACCTCCGCCGCCTACTGGTTCCCGCCCATCGGCAAGTTTAAGCAAGCTCCCGACTAAATCTAAGCCAAGTCTCAAAGTCGTTAAATAGACTTGGCGACTTTTCAGCTTTCTTAATGAAAGTTAGTAGTATTCAAAAACCCGCACCACTTTTTGCACACCGCTAGTTTCACTAACAACAGTGGCGGCGGTGTCAGATTCTGCTTTAGATACCAGACCCATTAAATAAACGATGCCGTTTTCGGTCACGACTTTAATCTTTGATGCATCTAGCTGTTCGTTTAGTGATAATCGACTCTTTACTTTGGTGCTTATCCAGGCGTCGTTGCTTCTGGCTAGCATGCTTACATCGGCCCCTACGCTTAGTTCGTTGTGCACTTTACGTACTTTTTTGACGCCGCTTGCAATCTCGCCAGCAAGTTGTCGTAGGTCTTCGCTGGCGGTATTCCCTGTTAGTAATACGATAGCGTTGTGACTGGTGGCGCTAATACGAGATGCCTTTAGCGCGGGATCGGTTTTGTTGATGTTCACGAGAACCTTGGTTTCAATGATTTCATCGTCAACGTAGCTGCCCAGGCTGCGGCTTCCTGGATCATCGGCAATGGGTTTGTCGGTGGTTGCGGTGATAATTTGCGTACATGCGCTCATGAATAGGGTGAGCGCTATAGTAAGGCCAAAACGTATAAAGAGGTTCATGCGTGGGGAGTTCCAAATAGTTGAGTGTCTATTAACTCGCAAATGCTGTGTACGGCAACGAGCTGAACTTCAATCGCTCTTGCACGGTCTTCGATCGGAAAAGTAAGTTCTATATCGTCTGGCAATAGCAGGGCGCTGGCATCGCCGCCTTTGACATTGCTGATTGAGACTACGCGCATATTTCGCTCGTGGGCTGCTTGGATTGCTCTAAGCGTAGCTGCTGCACCGCCGCCGTTATAGCAAAGGACCAGGCAGTCGCCTGTTTGCCCTAGCGCACGTATCTGATTTGCGTAAATATCGTTGTAACTGGAATCGGCCGCTATCGCAGTCGCAGCATCGGAGCTTAGCACCATCGCAGGCAATGCTGGGCGCTCATGTTGAAAGCTATTCAGTAAATTGGTAGCTAAATGGTGGGCAATTAAGCCGCTGTTGCCTTCTCCGCAGCAGATAATTTTGTGCTCTTGGAGCATGCTTTCTACAAGGCATTCGCTAGCCTGTGCAATGGCCTCGCCGAGGGCTTCCATGGTGTACATGCAGCTCTCAATGTGGCGGTGAAATAAATCTACTACTTGCTCGGAATAGTCCACGGTAATTTTGTTTTTCACTCCTGAAACGCGTTTTCTAGCCAGTTAAAATGTAGTTTACCGCTTTTATCGTTACTTGCTTCAATGACATCGAAGCGGCAAGGTAGTTCAGTGTATGCGCCGCTGCTGAGGAAGTGGCGTGCGGTAAGAATTATGCGTTGTTGCTTTTTGCTGGTGACGGTTTCGGCTCCGCTACCAAAGAACGAATTTTCTCTGAAGCGTACCTCAACAAAAATAAGGTGGTTTTCTGACATCGCAATAAGATCGATTTCTCCAAAACGACTTCGGTAATTTTGGTGCAAAATCTTAAGCTTGTGTTTTTCGAGCAGTCGGCGGGCTCCGCGTTCAGCCCTGTCTCCAATGTCTGCGCTTTTCAGAGATTTAAAAATCATTTTCCGCGTCTTTGCTAGCAATCTCCATCGGGTTGACGACAGCGATTCCGTCTTGAATTTCGGCTAGGGCCAGCTCGCGCTCTATTTGCCCAAGCGCATTCAGTGTAAGTGTACCGGTTTCGCCAAACACGCGTGCGCTCGCACCATTGCGTAATTGCTTGAGGCGCAAATGCAGTCGAAAGCTGTCTACACCTAGCGCGTACATCCTTTGGTAGGCGGGGCTTGATGGTATTCCAGTATTAATTTCTTGGCGGATTGCCGATTTCTCGTCAAATATCCAAGGTATGTCGATAAAGCGGACGCCATTAATATCTCGGTCTTTGCTGGGCGAATTACTGCCCCGATAGATGTGCGATGTTGCATACACCGGGATGTCACCAGCGTAGTGATAGGCGAGAAGAGGCTTAATCGCGCGGCCTTCGTTTGGTCTAGCTAGCAAAAATATGAAGTCTACGTCCGATCGCCGATAAGGCTCGTAGTTGGGATGTATGCCAATAATCTGCTGCAAGCGCTGTAGACGCTGTTGGCTCTTATCAATTTGTAAGGTGCTTTTAATGCGTTGCGAATAATTATTTTTCGACGCGTCGAAAGTTTGGCTGGCGACAATTCTGCCATTTAAACTCTGCCAGCGCTGGGCAAAAGCGGCCGCGACTTTCTGTCCCCATGTTCCCTCTGGCGTGAGAATAAGTGCGCGTGAATAGCCTTTGCTTATCGCGATATCGGCGATTTGCTCTGCTTCATCTTCTGGATTTAAACCGAACTGGTATAAGCCCTTGGGGAAGCGGTCGCCATCTATGCGATTGAGTGCCAGTGTCGGTACATTCATTGTGCTTGGATGGCTTGCGACCAAGGCGCTTAGATTTTCTTTTTCCAGTGGGCCGATGACAAGCTTATTGCCACTGTCTAAAACCTGCTGATACAGGGTATTGATGTCGGTTGAATTACTATCATACTGGTTGATCTGGGGGACATTGCCGCCTTCATTTAAGGTTTCGTAATAAGCTGCGAAAAAGCCATCGCGAATCGCTTTGCCGTAAGCTGCTAAGCGGCCAGTAACCGGCAGAATCAGGGCAACTTGATCTGCGCGCTCAACAATCAAATCATTTAGTTTGTCCAGTCCGCCTGGGAGTGCGTTGTGGGCGGGATGCTGTGGCCAGTTGCGCAGCCATGCATCACGTTGTTTTACCTGGGCGTCGATATTGTTCTGATTGTCTTTAGCAATAGAGGCAAGTTCAAGCCAGCCGATATAGTCTCTATTACTAGTACTATTGATATTTTTGACGAGCACAGTGGTCGGTATTTGCATCAGAGAAGCCCAGATCGACTCTCTATTGGCGGGCTGCTGGGAGGAGGTAAGTAGCGGATCGATAAATATCCGCTCGCGGGCGGCAGATAAATGGTCGCCTTCTATTTCGTATAGCGAGGCGCGGAGTTGGCTGTATTGCATTTGTCGACGAACCGGCGCTTCCAGCACGGCACGTTCTACTAGCGGCTCTGAAAGTTGCGCTAAGGCTTGTGCAAATTCGGCGTGACCGCGGTGAACTCGCGCTCGAATAATCGCTAAGCGTAGCGCTTGGTCTGCGGTAAGTTCCGGGGGAATCAATTCGCCGGTTACATCGTCTGCGCGCGCAAGTTCTCCTTCTCTTAGTAACACCTCAGCAGCTTGCAGTAATAGCTCTGTTGACTCATCGGGATCCAGGCTTTTGGCGTCTGTTAACCACTGTTCGGCGGTGGTGATATCTACAGTTGCGGGGTTGAACTCGCCGCTTGGCGTCGACACGGGACGGGGTTTAGCCGTGTACTTCTCGACGTTACTTGGCCTAGGCTTTGTTTGCGTAACGGGCGCTGAACTACAGCTCGCCAAGAGTGTGGCGATGAGTATAAGTATGAAAGTGCTTGTCTTCATTGATTGGCCGTTGTTAGTCTGCGCGGTCATGTAAGATTGAGTGAGGCTAGCCTGTGGATAATACCCCGACCCTCTATGTTGTTGCCACGCCGATAGGGAATTTATCGGACATGGTACCCCGAGCCGTAGAGATCCTACAAACAGTAGCACTCATTGCCGCTGAAGATACCCGTCACAGTCGCACGTTACTTGGTCATTTTGATATACGCACACCTGTTTGTGCCTATCACGATCACAGTAATAGCGCAGAGCTAGAGCGTTTACTTGCTCATTTGCGCGGCGGTAAAAGTTTGGCATTGATTTCGGACGCGGGTACGCCGTTGGTATCAGACCCCGGTTACCGCTTAGTTGATTTGGCGCTGCGCGAAGGGATTAAAGTTGTTCCTATTCCGGGTGCCTGTGCGGTGATTGCGGCCCTGAGTGTGGCTGGACTGCCATCTGATCGTTTTATGTTTGAAGGTTTTTTGCCTGCCAAACAGCACGCGAGGTTAACAGTGTTGAAAAGTTTGCAGCGTGAGCGCCGAACTATGATCTTTTATGAGGCGCCGCATCGGGTCCGAGATAGCCTCGCAGATATTAGTGCCGCAATGGGCGGGGATCGGCTTGTCGTATTGGCTAGGGAGATCACCAAGCTATTCGAAACAGTGAAGCGCCTGCCGGCATCAGAGCTTCATGACTGGGTCAGTGCAGATAGCAATCAGCAACGCGGTGAGTGTGTATTGTTAATAGAGGGCTTTAAGGGGGATGAGGGTATTCCCGCGGCGACAATTGATATGCTGAATATATTGCGGGCCGAATTGCCCTTGAAGCAGGCCGCCGCTTTGTGCGCAAAAATCAGTGGTCTCAAAAAAAACCAGTTATACCAATATGGATTAGACTTTCCGCTTCAGGATTAGCCTGAAATAGCGCTTGCTAAAGCCCAGACTACTGGTTATTCTTACAGTTGAGTCGGCCAGACGATCGCTCTTCAGTTTACTGTTGGGAGGAAAGTCCGGGCTCCGCAGGGCAAGGCGCCAGGTAACTCCTGGGAGGTGCGAGCCTACGGAAAGTGCAACAGAAA
>JAGPVP010000061.1 GCA_018066965.1 Zhongshania sp.
TCGCCAAATCGGGTATTTGTATACATGTTGCAGGCCTTTGTTTTTGAGTTCGCACTCAGAGGTTTACCCTCTAGGCAAAGGCTCTGCAACCCCTCCAGCCATTTCCCTTTAATTTATTCCGGACAGCAGTGCAACTCGATTGGGGATCCATACCCCAAGCCTCACCAACACCCCACCATAAATCCCATCACTTCGCATCACTCAGCCTTTCGACTGGTCATTATTGTTCTGGCACGCTAGAGTAAAGGCAGAAAATTATTGCCGTTCAGCCGCTATCTAACGTTTTTCTTACTACTGTCCAAGCCAAAGAGTCATTGTCACTATGCGAAATATTCCCCTGCACTGGCAAATTGTTGCCGCCATTCTATTAGCAGTAGCAGCGGGTATTCTTGGTGGCCCCGACGCAGGCATCGGCAGCTTGCAACTCACCGCCATCTACACGTTTTTAGGCACGATGTTTCTCAATGCCTTAAAAATGCTGATAGTGCCGTTAGTTATGTCATCAATCATCAGCGGTATGGCGGGCGTGGGTGGCGACAAGCTCGAAAAGTTGGGCGGCAAAACCCTGTTGTTTTACGCCTCAAGCAGTTTAATCGCGATTTTAATCGGTCTCGCCGTGGTCAATGTGATTGCCCCCGGCAGCGGCGACAATCAAGCCTTAGCGGCCACAATCAGTAGCAATGACCCTGAACTCAGCGATACCTTGTCAAAAGTCGAGGGTCGTGGTGCCAGTGATATTGTGCAAGTGTTTGTGCGCATGGTACCCACCAATATTGTCGATGCTGCCGCTAACGGCGAAATGCTGGGGCTGATCTTTTTTAGTTTATTATTCGGTTTTTTCCTGGCTCGCAGCAAATCAGAACACGCGGCAACGCTGATGCATTTCTGGCAAGGTGTCATGGACATCATGACCGCAATCACCATGTGGGTAATGAAATTCGCCCCACTCGGGGTGTTTGGCCTAGTGGCCAAAACCGTCGCGATAACCGGCTTTGCGGCGTTTAAGCCGATGCTGCTATTCTTCTTTACCGCCTTGCTCGCCTTACTTATTCACGCCTTTGTCGCGCTGCCTTTGGTGCTGCGCTACATCGGCGGCGTGAGTCCCAAAAAGCATTACGCGGCGATGACGCCTGCACTCTTAACCGCGTTTTCAACAGCCTCTAGCTCAGCAACACTGCCACTCACATTAAAGAGTATTCAGGAAGAGTCCGGCGTATCCAAACAAGTCAGCGGCTTTGTCTTACCCTTGGGCGCCACCGTTAATATGGATGGCACCGCCTTATACGAATGCGTCGCAGCCATGTTTATTGCTCAAGTGTACGGTCTAGAACTTGGCCTTGTGCAGCAATTCACCATTGTGATGATTGCGCTGCTCACTTCCATCGGCGTGGCAGGTATTCCCGCCGCTAGCTTAGTCGCTATTTCCGTCATCTTAGGTGCCATTGGCCTGCCATTAGAGGGCATCGGTCTATTGCTAGTGACCGACCGTATACTCGATATGATACGTACCGCCGTTAATGTGTTTAGCGACTCTTGCGCGGCAGTGGTGATTGCTCGCAGCGAGGGCGAAGACACGTTAATCGCCGTAAACAAAAATTAGTTATTAGCCAAAAACCAAATAAACGAAAATAATAAAGCGGATATTTTATGAGCGAACGCAAACCCATCCCCCGTATAAAGGGGGATAATTATTCCGAAGATGCGGCGGCGTTGCGCCGTACATTTATTGAAGAGCAAACCGGTGTAAAACTCACGCACACCGGTCATTATTCAATTGATCCAAGCAGCGTTGAAGGCAATGCCGAAAACTTTATCGGTGTGGTGCAAATGCCGGTTGGTGTCGCTGGCCCCTATCTCATTAATGGCGAACATGCACAGGGAGTTTTTTATGTGCCGATGGCGACCACCGAAGGCACACTGATTGCGTCTTACAGCCGTGGTATGCGGGTAATTTCTGAGTCGGGTGGTGCCACCGTTACGGTGATTGAAGAGTTTATGCAGCGCGCACCGTTGTTTGAATTTGCTAGCGCCCGCGAAGCTCGGCACTTTTCAGACTGGCTAGATCAACAGCACACCGCCATTCGCCAACAAGCCGAAAGCACCACCTCCGTCGGTAAATTACAGCATATCCAAAAATGGGTGATCGCCAATAAATTATTCACCCGCTTCAATTACACCACCGGCGACGCCGCCGGACAAAACATGACTGGCAAAGCAACCCACAAAGCCTGCCAGTGGATACTGGGCAACTACCCCGGCGTTGTAGAAAACTTCTCGCTATCAAGCGGTATAGAAACCGACAAAAAGCATTCGCATATGAATCTCTTGCACAGCCGTGGCAAGAAAGTCGTCGCAGAAGCCACCATTAGCAAAGATGTATTAAAAGACCTTATGCGCGCCGACCCTGAGCGTATGTTTCGCCTTAGGCAGCGCACCATGCTTGGCAGCTTGTTGGCGGGTTCTGCCTACAACGGCCCGCACTCTGCTAATGGCATCGCCTCAATGTTTATTGCCACCGGCCAAGACGAGGCTAATGTGGTGGAATCACATACCGGCATCGCGTTTATGGACTTAACGCCCGCGGGGGATTTGTATTATTCCGTCACCCTGCCCTCAATAATTTGCGCTAGCTACGGCGGCGGCACTGGCTTGGCCACTCAACGTGAATGCCTGGAAATGATGGACTGCTACGGGCAGGGCAAGGCGAGAAAATTAGCGGAGATTGTTGCGGCAACGGTACTTGCCGGTGACCTGTCTTTAGCCGCTGCCATCGTTGCCGATGAATGGGTATCTAGCCACGATCAACTTGGTCGCAATAGACCTTAGTGTTGCATTCCCATTGAATTAAAAACTGTGGCTTAGCAGCCTAAACAACATAAAAAATAAATTAAAATATGAAAATAGAGAACCTTAATCCGCAGTTACAAAAAGCCTATCGTCGAATACCGGCGGTACCGCTTCACAATTCAATTTTACTTCGAATTATTCAATTTATTTCAAAATTTCAAGCCACGCCAAAATCAATGCTTGGCGTTTCCATAGAAGATCACAGCGTTGGCAAGAGTGCCGTACGGGTTTACCGGCCTAGTGGAACAACATCAGGCGCGGGCTTACTGTGGATACACGGCGGTGGATATATTATTGGTAGCGCCGCCATGAATGATCGCGAATGCGCGCTTTACGCTAAAAATCTGAACATAACTGTTGTCTCTGTTGATTATCGCCTTGCGCCACAGCACCCATTTCCAGCCGCCTGCGATGATTGCTTTATGGCCTGGCAGTGGTTTATAGACAAGGCAAAAACCTTAGGTGTATCGCCAGACCGTATTGTGATTTCTGGGCAAAGTGCCGGCGGCGGGCTAGCAGCAGGACTCGTCCAACGCATTCACGATAGCGGTGGAATTCAACCGGCGGGCCAAGCATTATTCTGCCCCATGCTGGATGATCGCACCGCAACACGCACCGAACTAGACGCCTTAAAACATCGGCTTTGGAGCAATAAAAACAACCGTGGTGCATGGGCACATTATCTTGGCCAAGCACCTGGCTTGGCGCAGGCACCGCTTTATTCCGTACCTGCACGCCGAGACAACTTAAGTGGCTTACCGGCAAGCTGGATTGGCGTTGGTGATATAGACCTGTTTTACGAAGAAGATCAACGCTATGCCGAGCGCCTTACAGACGCTGGTGTTAACTGTGAGTTTAAAATTATTTCCGGTGGCCCACATGCATTTGAAGCCATAGTGCCAGCTGCGCCGGTGAGCATCGAACTTTTCGAATCTAACTACCAATTTCTGCGGCGTGTATTAGCGCTCTAAAATACTTGCTAACCCAATCTTGAGCCGACAACAAAATATGCTTAACGAATCTGCACCCTCAAATACTGGCCCACTGAAGGGCATGCGTATTTTAGAGCTTGGCCAACTTATCGCCGGTCCTTTTGCCACCACCATGCTTGGGTATTTTGGTGCCGAAGTGATTAAAATCGAACCGCCAGGTATTGGCGATCCTATCCGTCGCTGGCGCAGCATGAAGGGCGACACCTCCCTGTGGTGGTATAGCATTGCTCGCAATAAAAAATCGGTGACGGTAGATCTTCGTCACCCCGACGGTCAGGCCTTGGTGCGCGATCTTGCCGCGCAATGCGATGTCTTGGTCGAAAATTTTCGGCCCGGCGTAATGGAAGAATGGCAGCTGGGGCCAGAGGACTTAAAAGCCGCTAACCCCGACCTGGTTTACACCCGCATCTCTGGCTACGGCCAAACTGGCCCCTATGCAGAAAAGCCCGGCTTTGCCTCTGTATGCGAAGGGATCAGCGGCTTCCGCCACCTCAATGGATTTCCCGGCGAAGCACCGGTAAGGCCGAATCTTAGTCTTGGCGATAGCATTGCGTCACTGCACGCGATTATCGGCATTTTAATGGCCCTTAACGCTAGAGATCGCGGCGTACATAAAGGCCAAGTGGTTGATGTCGCCCTGTATGAAACCATGTTTAATATGCTGGAATCCGTAGTGCCGGAATACGCCGAGGAAGGCATTATCCGCGAAGCGTCTGGCACCACCTTAACCGGCATTGTTCCAACCAATACCTATCGCTGCCAAGACGGTAAATTTGTCATTATCGGTGGCAATGGCGATTCGATTTTTAAACGCTTGATGACCGAGATTGGCCGCAGCGATTTTGCTGCAGATGCGGCGATGGCCGACAACGCCGGTCGCGTCATCCATCAACAAAAGATTGATGATGCGATCAGTCACTGGTGCAGTCAGCACACTATACGCAGCGTGATTGAAAAACTGGAGGCAGTGAGAGTACCGGCCGGCCCAATTTACAATGCCGAAGATATGGCCAATGATCCGCACTTTCAGGCGCGGGGCTTATTCGAGAAAGTCGCTATCGACGCAGACAACAGTGTCACTATTCCCGGTATGTCTCCTAAACTTTGCGGCACACCCGGCGGCACCCAATGGGCGGGACCGACACTAGGACAACACACCGAGCAGGTCTTAAGTGAATTACTAGGTCTTCAATCTGAGCAGTTAGAACAACTAAAAAATAACGCCGTAATCTAGCCGCCAACAATATCAACACAACTCGGCCAGCACATATTCACCTTAGACGTCACAACCTCTGGTATATTTGTTGACGAGTTATCGCAAGGATTGAAGCATGCATATCGATAAAGCAAAAAAGCGTATCGCCAAGCAAATAAAAAAGGGATTTCATGGTTATCCCTCGATTTCTTTAGCGTATTTCGGTGCGACACCCAGCATTGCCACCGAGCTAGTTATTTCATTTGTCTTAGAAGAAGGTGCTGAACCGCAACTACAAAAGCTAGTGTGTGCGTATGACGCAAGAGAAGATGAAACCATTCAATCAACTATCGTAAAGATAATTGAACGCTCGAATGCCATTACCGTGACCGAAATCACCGGTAATTCAATTATTCAAACCTAGTCTAATTTCACGCTAGAAACGCCTAAATTGGCGCTTTCACGCCGATATTCGGTGACCTTACAGACAAAACGCTAGCATTACGTCATACTAATGGACGCAATGCCTTTCAGTATCCCCCGCGTTACGAAGACTGCTTGGTAATTTAGCGGGTGCATTTCCCCGCAGGGTCAGCATCGCCTTATTTTCAATTTTTCATCAGATTTAGTGAGTTTAGGCTTTAAATTACGACTTTTGTATTTAAGCCGCGTAATACTAACACTATCAATTTAGCTGCCTTGAGCTGCATATTTAACAGCAAGCTATGGCGGCGCTAACTTTGCCAGGATACCGTTTGGATATGCAGGATAAAATTACCGCAATATTAGATTACCTTAACGAACATAAAACGCGCTGCAGTAATAATGCGGCAGCGGAAGCCTTGGGTATTACGGCTCCGGCACTTAAGAAGTTATTAGGTGCACGCCGACCAGAAACCTCTTGGCTGGTTAATTATGGTACCGGCGAGCCGGCGGGGTACTCTGCCGAAGATAAGCACCCGGATCTTTATCGCACCAAGCGCATTATTAAGTCTGCAGAAGTTTTAACGCGTAACCTCGACTTGTAAATATTCGCTGGCTAGTGGCGGATATTTCTTGGATTTACTCCGTATTAAAGAGCCTCTTTAATGCAGAGTAAGGCGTGAGAAAACAATGATTCATGCTTGTTATTTGGCTGCCGAATAGGGAATATTGACGGTAATTACTGCGCCTAATTTACAACATGACGCCCAGTCGCTGGTCGAATACGCATCAATAAGACGTTTTCGCCCATATCCAGATAGAGGCCGCTATGCTTAAAATATGTTTTTACACCGCACTGGTATTTTTCTCCGCATTAGTCCAGTCGTCTGAGTCAGCAACGACAAGCTGTACCATGGACGGCACTCAGCTAGAAATGAATGACTGCGCCGCCCAAAAGCACCAAGAACAGCAAGCTCTATTCGACAATGCCCTTGCTGAGGTGCTTGCCATTGCCAAGTCTAAAAACCAAGGCTTTGGCCCCCAACCTGAAGATATTCAAACCACACAAGATGCGTGGCTAAATTACGCCGAACAGCACTGCCACCTGCTAATCACATGGGGCGGCAGCATGGCGACGATGCAATATCATTTATGCATGGCTGATCTTTATGAACAGCATAAAAAAGAAATTCAGGCACATATCTGTCATCCCGCCCTTGGTTCCTGCGCGCAGTAGACAGCCGAATTTACAAAGTAAACACCAAGCGTGCGGCACCCGGCTCAAGCCACGCTGACTCAATCTCTGCGAGCGGTGCACTGCGAGTTTCTATTCGTAAACCCACACTGGTCACCACCTTCATCATCGCGCCAATGGCATTCACTAATGCAACGTTAGACACACTCCCCAAACCACTGCCCATTAATTCCAAACCACTGCTACGTAACGCACCTGCTGGCACAGCAAGCTCAGGCCCACCTAGGCCGCCGATATTCACAAAGCGGATTCGCGGCGCGGCATCGCCAGCGCCATGACTAGTCGCCGCGGTAATGAAGGCGCCCGCCGATGGGCCCCACAAATAGTCCAATACAATATCAACTCCATTTGCTATTTCGTCGCGAAAACGCTGCGTCAGGGCATCCGTCCCTTGATTTAAAGGGATAAACTCGTCGGCGCCTAACGCACGCAAATCTGCCTCGGTAGCCGGATTCCTGCCCGTTGCAATGACCCGCCCAGCCCCTAAGTGCTTAGCAATCTGAATAGCTAAGCGACCCGACGCGCCCGTCGCGCCGTTAATTAATACGGACTCTCCCGCACGCATTTTCGCGCGATCAGTCAGCGACGCCCACGACGACATACCCGGATTCGCAATAGCGGCAGCGGTAATATCATCAACATCGCTTGGCAAGGCCACGGTATAAGCCGCCTTTACCGCGACTTTTTCGGCCATCGCTCCCACCGGCGCGGGGGGAAAAGCAAAATATACCCTCTCGCCATTTTCCAAATAGCCAACACCATCAACTCCCGGTACAAAAGATAAGGCAGGGCTCGAATAGTGCTTACCCGATGCCTGTGCGCGTACCAATTGGCTTAAAGCAGCGGCTTTAACCGTAACTAGCACTTCGTCTGTCGCGGGCTGGGGCTGATCGAACTGCAGAAACTGCGGGGGTGAATCGTAGGCGTGAACAACGGCGGCTTTCATTCTGTATCTCCCAAAAAATAAGGCCTAGCGCCACAGTAAAAAAGTAGCTACGGCAATTTTGTGAATAGCGATGAATCGGCTAGGCACTTAACAAGCCGCCAACTCCTAAAGCTACTTAGACTAGCACTAAAATAAAAAAGGCATGACCGTAATGTCATGCCTTTTGGGCTAAAATATAAGCGTCTCTGCAACTTACACTTCGGCTGAGGCCAGCACAAACTTAAGCTGGGTGCCGGCAATTTCTAGCACATCGCCGGTATTTAGCTGCCGTGGCTGCAAGCCAATTTCGACGCCATTGAGTTTTGGCGTGCGACCGTCTTTGCCTTCAATGTGTTCTAGATAATAATCTTGCTGGCGACGGCTAATTGCCGCGACTTGAAAACCCGCTTTACCAAGTTTGGTCAGCGGCTTGCTCAAAATCATTTCACGGCCAGCGGAACCGCCATTTTGCACCGTTAATTTACCTATCATTGGTATTGGTGCTGGCTCGGCTCGTTTCATCGTAGGCCTCATAGCGATGGTCTTTTCGACGTCTGCCTCGGCACTGGAATATGTTTCACTGTGATAGGTCAGTGAGTGCTTACCTATCGTAATGTAGTCGCCATTGCGCAAGGGATGACGAGTTACCGCAGCACCATTAACAAAAGTGCCGTTGGTGCTGCCAAGGTCAATTAAAAAGCTGTCCTTAAGCAACGTTTCAATCACCGCATGACGGCCACTGACCGCCAAATTTTCAATACAAATATCATTGTCAGGCGCACGCCCCACAGACACCCGCTCCTTACTCAGCGGAAAATCCTCAAGCACCCTACCCTGAAAACTGAGAACCAGCTTAGCCATAATCCCTATCCGTAATTGACCTGTATTCCCTAGGTGAGGCGCAGCGACATAGCAGCCTGTCAGTCACCCTAATCAAACCAGTCCAGCTCTTCCTCTGATGAGCTTTCCTGCCCAGCCACCACTTTGTCTACATACACTACAATAATCGAAATATTATCATTGCCGCCGGAATTATTCGCCATTTTCAGCAATTGGGTGGCCGCCGCTTCGGGATCCGCTTGGCAATGGCCCAAAACTTCCGCTATTTTGCTATCGTCGACCATGCCGGTAAGGCCATCTGAACACAGCAAGTACACATCGTCGTCGCGTAATAAGGCTTCTAGCAAATCAACTTCAACAATGTCGGCTAAACCTAAAGCGCGGGTAATCACATTTTTATTACGGGAGTGACGCGCCTCTTCCTCGGAATATACTTTGCGATCAAGCATTTCTTGAACCAGCGTATGATCGGTAGTCAGCTGCTCTAAAAATCCGTCCCGAAAGCGGTACAAGCGTGAATCGCCGACATGTGCTACCGCGATTCGACCGCCCTCGAAACTAGCCGATACTAGTGTGGTACCCATGCCCTGACGCGCGGCGTTCTGCAGCGCATCCTCATAAATAGCAGCATTAGCCGCGTAAATCGCATCGCGCAGCACTAAGGTCTGCGCCGAAAACTCTGACATTTCCGCAACGCTGTCGTCGCTATCGTGATCCTTTGCCAAAAACTGCGTGAATCCCTCTATCGCTAAGGCACTCGCGACTTCTCCCGCATTATGGCCGCCCATTCCATCAGCAACCAATACATAGCCCTGAGCCGCCGCCACATGAATCGCATCTTCGTTATGGTCGCGCACTCGGCCGATATCGGTAACGCCAAAAGCACGAATTATTGTTTGCTCTTCCATGATTTTACGCTTAGTTAATGGTGAAGCCTGAGTATAGACACCGGTTTTTAGAATGGTCAATGTCGGCAGCGAATAGAACACTAAACTACGAGGCGGGCGGCGATTAAAATAGCTCGCCTAGGATGTTTGAAATGGACTTGGGATTACTGACGAAAATTAACTCCCAGGAAAAAGCCTTGCCCACGACGATACGTCCCCGACTAATAAACTCAAGCCTTGCCGCCCTGGCTTCACACAGATGCTAGCCGATAACAGCCCGGCTAAGTGCGCCGCGCGCGGCGAAAAATAAACAACCAGTTCACAGTGCAAACGCCCCTCAGATTCATGACGATAGTACACTGCCCAATCATTGAGGTTTGGCGCCTCAGCATACGCAGTTAATGCCCGCCTTTTCATTTCATCTAAAACCGCATCAGCGAGCATGGCGTCACCAAGACTACAACAATACCAGCTTTTCATTTCCATCCTCGCCACCGTGCGCTCCAAATTATTTTGGACTGTATTTTTATACTATTGCGACGCCTATTTTTCTGTAAAACGAACGCAAACTAATACCGGCAATTTCTGCCGCCCGCGCCTTGTCGCCGTCGCAATGCGCTAACAACTTATGTAAATAACGCGACTCCCTAGTTTTTAAATCTTGCCAAGACTCTGGCGATGTAGTTTGTTGTGGACGCACATCTAGCAAACAACGCTCTAATATTTTTACATCAATAATATTTGAATGTGCAAAAATTATTGCGCGCTCTAAAACATTGCGAAGCTCCCTGACATTTCCTTCAAAATAGCTTTTTTCTAGCACTTTAATCGCCGACTCAGTAAGGTGATACATATCTTTTTTACTGAATTTTTCCAGTATAGATTTAGCGATAAGAGCAATATCTTCACCGCGCTCTCGCAAAGGTGGAAGCACTATCGGAAAGGCATTTATTCGATAATAAAGGTCTTCACGGAATTCGCCACTGGCAACACAGGCAGATAAATTTTTATGGGTGGCGCATATTAATCTAAATTGTGCCCGCTTAAGCTCAGTACTGCCCACGGTTCGATACGTGCCGGTTTCAATCAAGCGCAATAATTTGACCTGCATCCCCATTGATACGTCGCCAATTTCATCTAGAAATAGCGTGCCGCCTTCGGCCGTTTCCAACAAACCGTGTTTATTTGATGTCGCGCCGGTAAACGCTCCCTTAACGTGGCCGAATAACTCACTTTCAAACAGGGTTTCGGTGAGGCCCGCGCATTCAACCGTGACCAAAGGTCGACTGCTGCGACTGCTCGCATCATGAATCGCTTTTGCGGCCAACTCTTTACCGGTGCCAGATTCCCCCATCAGCAATACCGAGGTATCTCTTGCCGCCACCAAATTAATCATTTCAACCAGGGTATTAAATGCGGGACTGCGGCCAACCATCGTCTGCGTGCTCAATTCAGCGCTGGCAATATGAACGGGCTTAAGAATTTCTACAAAGTACTTTAGCTCACCGTCATCGCCACGGATGGGCAGCATTTCAACGTCGACATGCTCCTTGCCCCGTGGCGTGCTATGAACGTGCAGCACGCGCTCTTTATTGCCGGAGCTTTTACAGGCCGCCAGCGGGCAGCTTTCACCAGCTTGGTCACAAGGCACTTGGTAACCGTGGGAGACTTGGTAGCAACGCGCCCCCTTATCGACATCAATTTCGCCAAAGGTTGAACGGTATAGCTCATTCGTTGCCAATATTCGGTAGTCAGCCGACACCAATATGGCAGGGTAATCGAAGCCATCGAGCATATAGGCAACGTCTTTGTCTGAATCTTTAGCGATAAGCTGCATGGCATTGTCATTTCTGTCATTTATTTTTGCCAATAATGGCAATTCGGCAGCAACTTTACCAGCACAACGCAAGCGAAGCGCATTGTGTTTATAAAATACTATATATAAACCAATGACTTAATGTGTATAGCCACAAGTATTACATGCATGGCATGTGCATTGCTCTATGGTAGTAAGTGCCATTGGCGAAACGTGCGACAGCCACCGGATGAAAAATCGAAAACAGTAGCGCAGCTCTCATTAGGATGATCAATATGGATTTCGACCCCTTCATTTTGGCCCGCATCCAATTTGCGACCAATATAAGCTTCCACATCCTGTTTCCGGCCATATCTATAGGCCTCGGCTGGATTCTGCTGTTCTTTCGGCTGCGCTTCACCCAAACCGGCGATCAAGCGTGGGAATACGCCTACCAATTTTGGGTAAAAATCTTTGCCCTCACCTTTGCCATGGGAGTGGTATCGGGCATTACCATGAGCTTTCAATTCGGCACCAACTGGCCGGGCTTTATGGAAAAAGCAGGCAATGTGGCCGGGCCGCTACTGGGTTACGAAGTCCTAAGCGCGTTTTTCCTCGAAGCCTCTTTTCTCGGCATTATGTTGTTCGGTAAAGACCGCGTCTCTAACCGTATGCATTTAATCAGCTCCTTCTTGGTAGCCTTTGGCACTACTTTGTCGGCGTTCTGGATTCTCAGCCTTAACTCGTGGATGCAAACCCCCACCGGCTACTATCTGGAAGACGGCGTGGTCATGGTCGACAGCTGGATGGAAGTGATCTTTAACCCCTCCTTCCCCTACCGCTTCTTCCATATGCTCATAGCTTGCCTATTGACCTCTGCCTTTGTGATTGCCGGTGTTAGCGCCTGGCGGGCACTGCGCAATGTCGACGGCCCCGCTACGTGGAAGGTAATGAAAACCGGTGTGATGATGGCCGCCGTGCTGGCCCCTATTCAAATACTGGTTGGCGACTTTCACGGTTTGAACACCTTAGAACATCAGCCCGCCAAAATTGCGGCGATGGAAGCGGTATGGGAAACCGAGAAAGGCGCGCCCTTTACACTATTTGCGCTGCCCGACGAAGAAAGTAAATCCAACCGCTACGCCATTGAAGTGCCCTACGCGGCGAGCTTTATTCTCACCCACGACCCAATGGGCGAAGTAAAAGGTCTCAATGAATTTGAGGGCGAGCACCCACCCGTTGCCATGGTGTTTTGGTCCTTTCGCGTAATGTTAGCGATGGGCGGCCTAATGCTACTGGTGTCGTGGTGGGCGGCGTGGCAAATGCGGGGCAAAAGCACAGCAACAAAACCGCTGCTATACGCCTTATCAGCCATGACATTCTCAGGCTGGATCGCCGTGTTAGCGGGCTGGTATGTGACCGAGATCGGCCGTCAGCCGTGGATTGTCACCGGCGTGCTCAAAGTAGAAGACGTGGTGGCCGATCACAGCAGCGCGACCGTGGGCGGCACCTTGGTCGGCTATATATTGCTCTACGGATTTTTATTGGCATCGTATATCGGCGCCCTACTTAACTTATCGCGCAAACCCGCTGCGTCACTCAACCTGACCGCAATCAACACAAACAACAAGGAGGTCTAAGCAATGGAATATTGGCTGCCAATAATTTACATGGGCATCATGGGCCTAGCACTGCTGATCTACGTGATTCTCGATGGCTACGACCTTGGCGTTGGCATGTTAGTGCCACTGGCTGACGAGGCCGAAAAAGACATGATGATCGCCTCTATTGGGCCCTTCTGGGACGCTAATGAAACCTGGATCGTGCTCGGTGTTGGCGTGCTGCTTATCGCCTTCCCCATCGCCCACGGTATTATTCTCACCAGCCTATATATACCGGTAACGATTATGCTGATGAGTTTAATCCTGCGCGGCGTGGCCTTTGATTTGCGAGTAAAAGCCGGTGACCACCGTCGCGGTCTGTGGAATAAAGCCTTCTTTGCCGGCTCCTTAATCGCCTCTTTAGCACAAGGCTGGATGCTCGGCGCCTATATCACCGGCTTACAACACAACACCACCAGCTTATTGTTTTCCGCCCTCATCTCCATGACCCTACCCGCGCTTTACCTAATATTGGGCTGTGGCTGGCTACTAATGAAAACCGACGGGGATTTGCGCAACAAGGCTATCGGCTGGGCGCGCATGGCAATCTGGCCCATGGGTTTGGGGCTATTTATGGTGTCTATCGCCACCCCACTAGTGAGTAGCACCATTGCCGAAAAGTGGTTCCGCCTACCCAACGCCCTGTACTTAATGCCCATACCCTTAATTTGTCTATTTTGTTACGGCGTCATTGTAGTGGCATTAAACAAACCCACCGTGCTCAGCAAGGGTTACAGCTGGCTTATCTTTGTCTGCACCGTCGCCATCTGCTTAGTGGCAAGTTTGGGGCTGGCTTACAGTATCTTCCCCGACATTATTATTGGCGGCCTCACTATTTGGGAGTCTGCCGCCTCGGTGAAATCACTGCAATTTACCTTGGTGGGCGTGGTCATCACCTTGCCCGCCATTTTGTTTTACACGTTTTTTGTTTACCGAATATTTCATGGCAAAGCCACCGCTTTGTCTTATGAATAAATCTGGAAAGGAGATTGAATGATGACTACATTACCCTTTAAAGCCGATTTGTCTGTAAAACCTGTGGTACTCGCTTTTTTTGACGAGCCCACCAATACCTTTAGCTATGTGGTAAAAGATCCCGCATCTACGGCCTGCGCGGTGGTCGATTCCGTTATGGAAATTGACTACGCGGCAGGTCGACTCAGCCTGAATGGCGCCGATAAAATTATTGACTATATCCGCAGTCAAAATTTAGAGCTGCAATGGATTATCGAAACCCATGTCCACGCCGACCATCTATCTGCCGCGCCCTATATTCAAGAACATCTAGGCGGCAAAATTGGCATTGGCGCCGAGATCACCACGGTGCAAAACACCTTTGGCAAAATCTTTAATGAAGGCACCGACTTCTGCCGCGACGGCTCCCAGTTTGATCAACTTTTTAATGATGGCGATGAATATCTGGTTGGCGAAATGCGCTGTCACGCTCTCCACACCCCCGGCCATACGCCGGCCTGTATGACTCACATCATGGGCGACGCCTGCTTTGTTGGCGACACCCTGTTTATGCCCGACGGCGGCAGCGCACGGGCCGACTTTCCCGGTGGCGACGCAAAAACACTTTACCAGTCCATTCAACGTATTTTGTCTTTTCCCGACGAACTGCGCCTATTCATGTGCCACGACTACATGCCCAATGACCGCGACGTTGAATACCAGACCACCGTAAAACAACAGCGCGAAAACAATATTCACGTTCACCAAGGCATTAGCGAAAGTGACTTTGTTAGCATGCGCGAAAAGCGCGATGCAACGCTGGGTATGCCCAGACTGATATTACCCTCACTGCAAGTAAATATGCGCGCCGGTCACTTACCCAAGGCAGACACCAACGATGTGGTCTATCTAAAATTACCACTGAACCTACTTTAAACCACCAACACAACCGGCCAAATTAGGGAGTTACGATGAACATTAAAGAATTGAATGCCAACTTAAGTGTCTCTGAACAAATACTGCCCAGCGATATTAGCGAGCTAGCAAAACGCGGCGTGCGAACCCTAATTTGTAACCGGCCCGACGGCGAAGGTTCAGACCAGCCACTATTTTCTGAAATAGAGAAGACGGCCACCGAACACCGCATTCAATGCCACTACCTGCCAGTGATCACCGGCAAAGTGAATGACGAAGACGCTGTCACCTTTGGCGAATTACTGACGAACGACGGCCCCATTCACGCCTACTGCCGCAGCGGCATGCGCTCTACCATCCTGTGGGCATTGAGCCAAGCTAAGCAAATTCCGCTCACCGAGATTGTTGCCACCGCCAAAGCCGCGGGCTACGACATGAGCGCCGTGGCCGCCCGCATTGCCGGCAAGAGTGGCGAGATGGACGCGATGCGAAGCTACGACGTGGTTATTGTAGGTGGTGGCGCCGCCGGCATCTCGACCGCAGCCAGCCTGCTGGCCAGAAACAACGCGCTATCTATTGCCATTATAGATCCCGCCGAAAAACACTATTACCAACCCGGCTGGACCTTAGTTGCCGCAGGCATTTTTACACCTGAACAAACCATGCGCGACATGGCCTCGCTGATTCCCAAAGGCGCCGACTGGATCAAGGCGGCCGTTGCTGCTTTCGACCCCGACAGCAACACCGTTACCCTTGAAGGCTGCCGGCTCATTAAATATACCCGCCTTGTGGTAGCGGCCGGCATAAAGCTGAACTGGGACGGCATCGAAGGCCTTAGCGAAACTATTGGCCGCAATGGCGTAACCTCTAATTACCGCTACGATCTCGCCCCCTACACCTGGGAATTAGTTCGCAATTTAAAAGGTGGCCGCGCCCTGTTTACCCAGCCGCCTATGCCCATTAAATGCGCCGGCGCACCGCAAAAAGCCATGTATTTGTCTGGCGACCACTGGTACAGAAATCAACTTATTGACAAGGTTAATATCGAGTTTTACAACGCCGGTGCCGTGCTATTTGGGGTAGCGGCCTACGTGCCCGCGCTTATGAAATACGTCGAAAGATACCAAGCGGAATTAAAGCTTAACCACAAACTGGTGCGCATCGACGGCGACAAAAAAACCGCCTACTTTGAAACCGCCACCGCCGACGGCGGCACCGAAATTATCAGCCGTGAATTCGATATGATCCACGTTTGCCCACCGCAAACCGCGCCCGACTTTATTCGCAGCAGCCCGCTGGTCGACGCCGCTGGCTGGGTGGATGTAGATCAATACACTTTACGCCATACGCGCTACAACAATATTTGGTCGCTGGGCGACGTCGCCAATGCGCCCAATGCCAAAACCGCCGCCGCTGCACGGGTGCAAGCACCCATTGTGGCCGCCAATATCATTGCCGACATCAAGGGCACGCACAAAGTTGCTCACTACAATGGCTATGGCTCCTGCCCACTAACGGTAGAGCGCGGAAAAATTGTACTCGCCGAATTCGGTTACGGCGGAAAGCTTTTACCGAGCATGCCCAAATGGATATTAGATGGCACCAAGCCGACACGCGCCGCGTGGTTTTTAAAAGAAAAATTGCTACCGCCGATCTACTGGCAGGGCATGCTCAAGGGCAAAGAGTGGTTAGTAAATCCCGTGATGAGCGATGAAGCCTAGGAAATAACACTTTGAAAATAGCAACAATTAAGCAATATTTCCCCATATTAACGTGGGCCGCTGACTACCAACGCGACACATTAATTAGCGATCTTTTAGCAGCGGTGATCGTCACCATCATGCTGATTCCACAATCGCTGGCCTATGCCTTACTAGCGGGATTGCCGCCAGAAATGGGCTTATATGCAAGCATGTTGCCCTTGGTCGCCTACGCGATTTTTGGCACCAGCCGCACCTTGTCCGTTGGCCCAGTCGCGGTTGTGTCACTGATGACGGCTTCCGCCATAAGCCATATCGCTGCGCAAGGTAGCGTCGGCTACATTGAAGCCGCGCTGTTACTCGCACTACTTTCCGGCTTATTCCTTCTGGGCATGGGCATCTTTCGGATGGGGTTTTTAGCGAACTTTCTATCCCACCCCGTTATTGCAGGCTTTATCACTGCGTCGGGGATAATTATTGCCGTTAGCCAGCTAAAACATATTTTAGGAATTAACGCATCGGGCGAAAATTTATTTCATTTATTAAGTGCCTTACTCAATGAAATTACCAATACCAATTTCTATACCCTAGCCGTTGGCCTGCCGGTACTCGCGTTTTTATTCTGGGTACGAAGTGGTTTAAAACCTTTACTAATGCGTGCTGGGCTGAGTGACAAAGCCGCGGGGATGCTGTCTAAAACGGGCCCAGTTATCGGAATTATTGCGACCAGTGTTGCTGCCTATGCATTTGATCTTGGCCAGCACGGCGTTAAGCTTGTTGGCGAAATACCAAGTGGTTTACCCAGTTTACAAATACCCAATATCAGCCACGACGCGTGGCGAGAATTATTAGTTTCCGCCATTTTCATTTCTATCATTGGCTTCGTAGAATCAATTTCGGTTGGCCACACCCTTGCGGCCAAACGGCGTCAAAAGATAACCCCAAACCAAGAGCTTATTGGTTTGGGCGCAGCCAATGTAGCCGCCGCATTTTCCGGCGGCTACCCTGTTACTGGTGGCTTTGCACGCTCGGTAGTTAACTTTGACGCTGGCGCCGTAACGCCCGCCGCAGGGATTTTCACTGCAGTCGGCATTGGCTTTGCAGCGCTATTTTTTACCCCTTATTTAGCTTATCTGCCGAAGGCAACCTTAGCGGCAACGATTATTGTTGCGGTATTGTCGCTAGTAGATTTTTCAATTTTAAGAAGAAGCTGGGGATATGCCCGCAGTGACTTTATTGCTGTGTGCACAACTTTATTAGTAACGCTAATTGCCGGTGTAGAAAGCGGCGTTGCCTGCGGTGTGTTTGCATCACTTGCTCTACATTTATATAAAACCTCAACACCACATATGGCGGTTGTTGGCGAAGTACCCGGCACTGAGCACTATCGCAATGTGAATCGCCACAAAGTTATAACCCATAGCGAGATTCTTTCTTTGCGCGTCGATGAAAGTTTGTATTTCGCTAATGCCGGATTCATTGAAGATAGAATTTATGAACTTATAGAAAAAAATCCTGCAATACGCCATGTTATTTTAATGTGTACGGCGGTGAATGAAATTGACCTTAGTGCTTTGGAAACATTGGAATCCATTAATCACCGATTAAATGACAGTGGAATTAAGCTGCATTTATCTGAAGTTAAGGGGCCGGTGAGCGATGTACTTTTAAAAACAGAATTCATAAAACATTTAAGTGGTGAAATTTTTCTGTCTCACCATCTTGGCGTTAAAAAAATTCTAGCGAGCAATATAAAGCCAGAAGAGGGCGCCACGCCGAACTGGAATATATAATTTTATTTCTTTGTATTCGGGACCACACATGCCGCTAAAGCACAGTAACACTTGACTTTAAACGCCGGCAATGCGGCAATCAGCCACACACTTTAATGTCGATTCCGCCATGATTTTATTGCTAATTTATGTTGCCATCGCCTTAGGCGTTTCTTTTTTGTGCTCTGTATTAGAAGCCGTGCTACTCAGCGTCACACCCTCATATATCGCAGCTGAAGAGGAGCGCGGCCATCGCAACGGGCGTCTGTGGCGCAACTACAAAACCGATATCGACAGGCCATTGGCGGCCATTCTAAGCCTCAATACCATAGCTCACACAGTGGGCGCGGCAGGGGCGGGAGCGCAGGCAACTGCTCTGTTTGGCGAAGCCTATTTCGGGCTTATTTCTGCAGTACTCACACTACTAATTCTATTTATATCTGAAATTATTCCGAAAACCCTTGGTGCTTTATTCTGGCGTCAATTGTCGCCGCCCTGCGCCATTATTTTGCGATTTATAATGTGGGCAATGTACCCACTAGTGGCAATGGCGCAGGTAGTTACACGTTTATTGTCTCGCGGAGCGGGATCTCACTCCATCAGTCGGGAAGAATTTGTTGCCTTAGCAGAAGTCGCCGTCAGCGAAGGTATTTTAGATCAAGAGGAGTCTAACGCGGTCGCCAGCTTAATTCGCTTTCGCTCCCTGCAAGCAAGAGATGTTATGACTCCACGTTTAGTCATTTTCAGTCTATCCGAAACTGCCAGCGTTCGCGACGTAGTAGAGGGCCATGACGCTATTTTGTTTTCTCGCATCCCGGTTTATGCCAATGACACAGACAATATCACCGGCTTTATCCGCAAAGATGAGTTGATGCTCAGCCTGGCTCGCAACCCAGACGCAGCATTAAGCACCCTGCGACGCGAGCTATACGTGGTACCAGAGACCTTGCCAACGCCAGAGCTGCTACAAAAGCTAACGGAAATGCGCTTGCAAATAGCCTTAGTCGTTAATGAATACGGCAGCGTAATGGGGCTAGTTACGGTAGAGGATTTAATAGAGACCATGCTGGGCATGGAGATTGTTGATGAAACTGACACCGCCGTCGACATGCAGGTCTTAGCCCGCGAGTTATGGGCCAAGCGCGCGCGCCGATTAGGGGTATTCGATGATGAAAAAATCAGCGCCGCCGCGGGGGGAACAACCTTTTAATTAATAGCTAAAGGTAAGTGGTTCGGTTTCCTGACTCTTCACCGTCACTGGTAGGCGGAAGTCACCCGGCATTTTCTTTACCGTATACTCCTGACCTCTAGTCTGATGAACATAGCTAAAATATTCATCATCCAGACCTTCAATTTTGTAAGCATCGTAATGCTCAGCCACGGTAGGGTCGGCGGGTTTCATGCCGTCAATCGTGACCCAGCCGCGAAAGATTCGAAAGTAAATATCTCCTGACACGCCCCAAAAACCGACTTCTGATTGCGAGCGAGCATTGCCATCAGCCGCCAAAAACCGAAAGTCGACTCTATACGTACCGTCGGCAGAGCGCTCGGTGAGCCATTCTTTTTGGCCGCCATCTGCCATTCTGCGAATACCGTACCACTTGCCCAACAACATATTTCTGGACGCGCTGCTGGCCATCTTTTGGAGATCTGTCGACTCATCTGGAAGCAAGCTTTCTTCCGCCTGCACAGTCTCCAGCAAATTAGCGGGAAGCACAGACACAGATTTACTAGATTTAAACTGCGAGCACCCCACCAATAACATCGATAACAATGTATAGCCAAGCAACTGTTTCATTTCAAAATTTATTCCTAATTCAGCCCACACAGGCCACTTTCTCGGTATTTGATATCACGGCCTCAGGTCTCGTCCAAAACCAACAAATATTGGTGGGCGGGAAAATACAGTGCCGTGATGATCGCGCATTCTACCCCAGTTGCGTGTAAAGCTTGCTGATAAATACGCATTTTTGTGCGATATCGATCTGCCTGCTCATCAAAAAATCGCTGTTTATTGCCTTTTGCTTGGGCGGTTTTGTAATCGACGATCCAACAGCGGTCTTGATCGATAAAAACCCGATCTAAAATCAGGGTTTGCCACTGTCCGCCAATCATGCGCCGAACCGTCTGCTCACTGGCCTGCCACTGATAGCTAGCCAAAATCCACTGACCTTTCTCACACGCCAAGGTATTTGTAACGAGGGTCATAACCCTATTCACGCTGTCGTCTAAACCCGGTTCGGGATGGCAGTGGTGGCGCAGACGCTGCGTGACCCCGCGCTGCAGGCGATCATTATCTAAAACCCATTGCTCGCGGTCGTTGCGCCGCCCTAGGCGCTCCATAAGTTCGTGGAAAACAATACCCACGGCGCGGTCTTCAATATTATCTTCCAGCACCGCATTTTCGGTTTGGCGCTGGGCGCGCTGAAGGGGGGATTCGGGTGGTTTAGGAACCTGCCACACCGGCTCGCTAGCAATATGCAAATTCCGTAAGCGCGGCGCCATCGGCACCCGCAATGGTGCGACAAGATCGCGTTCGGCAATTACCTCTGCGCGTTCAAACGCATCTCCGACGCTTGCCCACAAGCGATGTAAGACGCTGCCCGCCGTGGCCGCAACATCACCTTTGCTATTCATTTGCGCTAAACCGAACACATGTAAGGCACGCTTGGCACGGGTGAGGGCAACATAAATTAAGCGATCAATTTCTTCATCTAAGGCGCGGGCTTGGGTGTCGCTCATATAGCGATAGAGTTTTTCGGCGGCGTGATCTGCGCCGGAACGCTGTGGCTTGGGTGCAAATATCATGTGGCCGCGCAGGCGTTGCCACGCCAATAGGTCGCGATCAGCATTGCGACCAGATGCGCCCGTGCCGGGCAGAATCACCACATCAAACTCCAAGCCCTTGGATTTGTGAATGGTCATCAATTCAATATTGCTACTTGGCGGCACGGCGTACAGCCGCTCCAAGGCGCGCTCTAGGGTGCGAATATCTTCCAATAAACCTGCGGGCGCATACTCATTTAGCAAGGCCAAAACCCGATCAATATCCCCTTGCTGATGCGGCTCTATACAGGCCGGCCCACCTAGTAAATACCAGGCGCTGCGCAAAGCCCAACGCAAATCTCGGCTCTGCGGACAGCTTTCTATCCACGTCACCGTGTCTCGCATGTGAGTGAGCGCTTGCTGACCATCTTGGCTAAGTAGAGCGCAAACATCGCTGCTCATAATCGCATCGCGAAGCAAACCGCCAGACTCACGCAAGAGCAGTAAGTCATCCCAACTTAGCCCCACAAAAGGCGCGCGGACTACGCTGGCCCACGCCACATTGTCGGCCTCATGCCATAAGGCCCTGAGCAGGGCCATAAAATCCATCACTGCGGGTGTAGCGCTTAGGCTATCAATATCTTGGCCAGAAAAGTGTAAGTTCACCGCCTTTAGCGCCGGCACAATATGTTTAAGATGACCGCGGTTCCGCACTAAAATCGCCACCGACGAGCTGGCCCCAGCAATGCTATCTTCTGCCTTAACTTGTTGAATTAACGCAACAATTTCTCTCGCTTCGGCTTGCCCGGCGCTGAGTTTGGCATCTACCTTTTGCCCCAGCACTTGGGGATGAATACACACTTCACCGGCATTTTCACGCTGCGGCAGTGCGGCTTCATAATGGCGGCCACGATCCGTAAACAGAATTTTGAAGCAGTCGTTTACCCAATTAACCAAATCAGGCGAAGACCGGAAATTCGCTTTTAATTGCAGCGGCGTCAGCGCTTTGCCAGCAAAGCTGCCACGCTGTTGCAGCTCATCAAACAAACTGACTAAGCTACCGCGAAACGCATAAATTGACTGCTGCAAATCGCCGCAGAAAAACACGCTGCGGCCATCATCTTCTTCCCAGCCTTGGCACAACGCCTCCAGCAACTCGATTTGGCTCACCGAGGTGTCCTGCATTTCATCAACCAGAATATGCCGAACGCGGTCTTCAACTAATAGTGCCTCGCCAACGATTTCGCCGTGTTCGGCGCTCAAAGCAGTAATGGCGCGCTGCGCTATCTCGCCAAAGTCGACACCGCCTTTATGCTCAAAACTAAGGCGTAGATGTGCCAACAAATAGGCGAGGGCGATACGAAAATGACCCACTAATTCGCGACTGCTATCGGGAAAATACGGCGGCGGTAAATTGGCGATACAGGCCAAGTTAAGCGAGGCGACGTCAAATAAGCTGTCATCCTCCAAGCCCTTGAGCCAACTTTTGGCCTCGGCGGTGCCAGGCTGCCCCGCTTTAAGGCCGGCATAATTTAATGACCGCGGTTTATATAACTCATCTTTACCGGTCAACATCGCGCTGGCCAATGTTTGAATTAATGCAAACTCGGCTATGCCCAGCTGCTCACTGGGCCGTAAATCCGCCGCCCAGGCGTGGTCTTCATTAGATCCTGACGAGGCAACAAAGGCGCCAATCAGCTGATCTATATTTAATTCCTTCAAGGCCGCCCATGCAGGCTCGAACTGCGCGGCAACTTCCTCTGCCAGCGCAGCCTCCATGACGTCTAAATCGCCACTGATCACATCGCGCAACCATTGATCTCGCTTAGACAATAAGGCCGATAACAAGGGCAGCAAAGTTTCAATCCGATTACTGCCGTAGGCTAATAAATTTTGTAAGGCAGCGGCGAGGGCAGGGGGGCAATTAGCTTCATCCATTTGCCTAAATAAACTTAGAATGGCCTCACGATAAAGCGCATCGGCATCAGTGATCGGCACCGCCGCACCAAGACCTGAAAGCAAGGGTAAACGTCGCACTAAACTGCCACAAAAACTATCGAAGGTGGTAATGCGCAGGCGCGCGCTGTTCTGTAATAAATGCCAATGATTGGCGGCATCCTTTTCTAATACTTTATATACCGTCTCGCGAATATCGTGTTCAAAGCCACTGCTTACAGGGCTAGGGTCTTGGCCTCTCGCACGTTGTGCTAAAGCCTCGGCACCGTCTTGCAGCGCTGATAAAACCCGCTCCTTAATTTCGCCCGCCGCCTTATTGGTAAAGGTAATCGCGACCACAGTTTCTGGCTGCTCTACGGTGAGCAAGCAATGCAAATAGCGTAACAGCAGCACCCCAGTTTTACCGGAACCCGCCGGTGCCCGCACTAATACCGAACGACGCGGATCAACCGCCTGCTCGCGCTGATCTTGATCAGGTGGCCGAGGATACTGACTCATTGCGCATCCTCCTCAACCGTTAAATCTCGCAATAGCGGCAGTAAAAATGTACTAAAACCACGACTGTGGTTTTGACTAAAATCGTGTTCGATATTACCCGCCAAAATACCCGCCGCCATATCTTGTAAGGCGGTGGCCCAGGCGTCTAATTCCGCCTGCCATTTTTCTGGTGTATCAACGTCATTGGCGTGCGGCTTTTTCGCCAACACGCTACTCGCCCAATTGCTGCGCATATGAATTTTTAAGTCGTCGGGACTTTTAAGCTGCGCCAACATCACGCCGTCTAGCTGTTGCTCGTGACCCTGCTGCGTCAATGCGTATATAGGCAGCTGCGGTTCACTTAAGTTATCTACGCTGAGTGAACGACCATCGATAGTGCCGGTTTTATAATCGATCACAAGGCGTTTATCGCCAATTTTATCGATGCGATCCATGCGAATTTTTAAGGGAATGCCCATCAACTCACTTTCAATTAATTGTTCGGTAGAGAGCACTTCAAAATCTTGCAGACGGGGCCGCTCATTTTTATCCATCCACGCACATACCAACGTAATAACGCGCTCTTTTTCAATGTTCAATAATGATTCACCAAAGCGCGCCACACTGAGCTCAGGATTTTCTAAAGCGCGCTCGCAACTTTCACGCACCAACGCCGCTAATTGCAGCGCACTACACGCATCCAATGCAGATTTAGTTTGCAGCTTTTCCCATAGGTATTGCATGGTGTCGTGAATCAAAACACCTTGAATACGATGATCCAAGCCTTCTGCGGCAACAGGGAATTCTCGTAAATTTAATCTAAATTTTAAAAATGCAAAAAATGGACTGCTGGCATACTCTTTAAACAGCCCCGTGCCACCGCGAATGGCACCGCGCTGATCGGGGTTAACGGGCCGGACTCTGTCGTCGGCGGGAATGGTTAGTTCGCCCTGTGCGACATAGCGGTTCGCGCTAAGCCGCGCATCATCTTCTACAAAATCTGTCAGCAGAGTACACGGCCCCAAGGGACTGCCTGCCTCATTTTCTCGACAGTGACTAAGGTGTACGTCCGGTGCCGATCGGAGCAAGCCGCGCAGTAATAGCTTGTCGCGCTGCAAACACAAACCTGGATCACTTTCTGGATAGTTCGCTTTCTGCTGCAATTCCAAAGGCAAAAACGGCGACGGCTCAACTCGACGGGGCAGGGCGTTGTCGTCTAGACCCATAATCCACACCGCATCAAACTTCAAACCTAAGGCGTCGTCGTATGCCATCACCCGCACTGGGCTAGGCCACTCTCGGCTCACTGAAAAACGCTTGGTACTTAAAATATGCTGCAACCACGACAGGGCGGTGTCGTGACTGACTTCTGCAAGCTGACGATCTAGGGCGCGAAATACATCCATAGCCTGACTAAAACCACGACGACATTGCTCTACTACCGCATCGTCGTCACTCGCATTTGGCCAACCTGAATGTAGTAACAGCTGATCGAAAAATCGCACCCACGACGAAGGCAGCTGCCGCGCCGGCATGGTTTTTAGCATCGCATCTAAGTCGTGTAGCACGTCGCTGACACTAGGCTCATCTAGCTCCATTTTCCGCGCCAGCGAAATCGCATTGCGCAAGGTAGTCTCTGGGCCAAGACGCTCTCGCCAGCGAATATCCAAATTCGCTCTCACACTGCGGTGCTCAGGCCAACCACGCACAAAGCGCGAGCGCAAAATTCGGCTTAATTGTTCTAGTGGCAAGGCCCGAGAACTCAGGGAGATTAAATCCCATGCAGACTTAATTAATGGGTAAGACAGCAACGTTTCGCTAGACTCAAACACCCAGGGTTCACGCACTTCCTGGCCATGTGAGGGAAATAATCCGCTCGGGTAAAACTGTCTTTGCAAGACGTTATTCAATACTGCGTGGTAGCGATTCATGTCGGGAACCAAAATCGCAAATAGCGCATCGTCTAGCGGTTTGTCGTGGCATTTTCCCTCGCTAAAACTAGCGCTCAACCACGCGGCTACCGCTTCGCACTCTTGGTTTATTTGCGGCGCAGAACTAAATTTTGGCACACATTCAGGGCCTGCCTCGTCAGCCAGCGTCATAAGCGAAACCGATTCTCCGCAGCGCTGAATAAACTCATGGACCGCAGGGCTAAGCGCTAAACCATCACTAAGCACTAACTGATCTGGCAAATCTAAGGCCGCGTCGTCCAGTAATACACCTAGATGAAGTGGCAGCTGTTGGCTACTTAGCGCCGACTGCGAATCCAACGTGGCTTGCATTG
The DNA here is from genome assembly GCA_018066965.1 of Zhongshania sp. Lineage (GTDB taxonomy): Bacteria > Pseudomonadota > Gammaproteobacteria > Pseudomonadales > Spongiibacteraceae > Spongiibacter. Next base: position 25,645 of record JAGPVP010000061.1, read on the forward strand.
CCTTACGCCAATGATAAAAAGCCTGATACTCCGCAGAGAAGTGGTAATAATCTTCATCATCGCTAAGTTGATACTGGGCATGTAATTGAAAGGCATCTACAAACTGGCGGGTAATCGCCATGCTATTCAAGCAATTTTCGGGGTAGAAATCGCTGTCTTCTATAATCTCCCTGGCTAGGGCGAGCAACTGAATAGGGCGCAATACTTGTTTAGCGGGAAAGGTGGCGTCCCACAATTCTGCCAACCATTGATCGACGGGCATGACCGTGACGGTTTCAATAAACGCTTGATCGTGGCTGCCGCGCAGCTGAGCAATACGGTTTCGGCACTGACGCGCGCTAGCGTCGCTAGGCATTAATACAATGCTGTGGCCACTACAGCTCAGCAGCTCCTTTAACCCCATTACCGCCACAAGCGCGTCCCTTTAAATTATAAAATGAGAGTACTAAATTTAACGTACGAAACTAGTCGGCTTTTCTATCTCGTAGAGCGCATCACTGATGTCTGCCAACTTGTCTTCTAAAACCATTTTAGCGTCGTTTAAACCACGATTATAATAATACGCACCGACTTCCTCTGAGAAAAAATCGGTGAGAAATTCCGCGTCAAACTTGCCAATATCTTGGTGCAATTCATCTTCAAAGTATCGCTGAACTTTTGCGATAATAATGTCTTTTTCTTCTTTAGAAAATTCAATAATGGCCATGCTATCTCCCTAGGTATTCAAATTATTCACATGCTCTTATAAAGGCATGTCACTACATTTTATTATTTTTGCCGCGCAATCGCAGCGTTTGCCGCCCATACTGCGGTGGCAAAACAAGCGCTTAATAAATACCCACCGGTGGGCGCCTCCCAGTCCAACATCTCTCCTACACAATACGTGTTGGGCCGCTTTTTAAGCATCAGCTTATCATCCACTGCAGTAAAACAAATACCGCCATCGGTGCTAATGGCTTCGTCTACTCCACGGGTTTGCGTAAAGGTTTGTGGCAGGCGTTTTATTAGAGCGGGAATGCCATCTAAATCCGTCATTTGCGCTTTGCTTGTTAAGGCTTTAAACAAGGCGAGTTTATTGCCATTAAGACCACATTGTTTACGTAAGATATTGGCGATTGAATCTTTAGGCCGCCGCTTCGCTATTGCCTGCTGTAATTTTTCAATGGAGCGATCTGGGTCGAGGTCCCAATACATTGTGCACGCGCCATGTTGCTCGATGGCATCACGCATGGGCGCAGATATACCATAAACAGGGCCGCCTTCAATGCCGTAAGACGCGATAACCGCATCCCCTCGCTGCCGCCACCCAAGTCCCTTGCTATCACAAACAGAGACCGCAATAGATTTTAGCGGCGAGCCACTGAACTGACTTTTAAGCTCAGCGGGCCATGCATATTCAAAACCGCAATTACTGGGACGAAACGCCGCACATTCAATACCGCGCGCACGAAATTTAGCCAGCCACTGGCCGTCAGAACCCAGCGCCGACCAACTGCCACCACCGAGCGCAAAGAAGGTCATATCTGCGTTGATAGTCAGTGTTCTATCAGGGCCTTGAATCCGTAGTTGACCCGCTTCATTCCAGCCCAACCAGCGATGCCGGCTGTGAATGCGCACACCGTTGTCGCGCAGGCGACTGAGCCAGCGGCGCAACAAGGGCGCGGCCTTTTTTTCTATGGGGAATACCCGCCCAGAACTGCCCACAAAGGTGTCTACACCCAGCGCCGCCGCCCAGCTGCGCAAATCAGTTGCGGTAAAACTATCGAGTGCGGGCCGAAGTGTGGCGGCTTTGTCGCCGTAGCGACTGATAAAATCTTGCCAGTCTTCATTATGAGTCAGGTTTAAACCACCGATGCCGGCGCGCAAAAACTTCCGACCAACGGTAGGCATCGCGTCGTAAAGATCAACAACGATGCCGGCTTTGCTTAGCTGTTCCGCCACCATCAGGCCCGCCGGGCCGCCACCGATAACCACGGCGGCAAGATGAGTAACAGAATCAGGCATGGAGGTAACTCGAAAAATGGCAGTGTGCAGATTGTACCGCAATCGAGTCGCTATTGAGACTCAAGGTGCCAATGAACGCCGCCGCCATTGAGGTAAATGGTGGGGCACTGCGTTGAAGGTTTTTACACCATCACAGGGCGAGATCGTCGACACGCGCTGGGCCTACCGTAGTTTCAGAGCGCCACAAAATCCGAGACACCGTTAAACCAAGGTAAGCGCCGCTGTTTTTCCGAAATAGGGGACTGTCGTTAAACACCGCATCGTGCAAATCGTAATAACCTAGCGATGCGCTTACTCGCCAGTTTCGGTCTAGCTTCATCGCCACAAAACTGCTTATGCCCACGCTATTGTAACCGCGCTCAGCCTGATACATCGGCCGCGATGCGGTGGCAAACTGGGGCGCAACACCATAAAAATAGTCATGGTAGGCTTTATTGCCGTAACGTAACTGCAAGGACGCACCGGCGATATACCGATCGCCATAATGCCGACCCCAGCGCAGCTCCGGGTTAAACAACCATCCTTCGTAATCTAAAGCTGGAAAATCGTCCGCGGCCAATAGCGCACGTAAATTAAATCGCAGCTGCAATTTTTGGTCTGGCGTGTCGATAAACTTCAATCGCAACGATGGCCCCAGCTCAAGGCTAATATCAAGATCGTCCATACCTTCTCTGGCGCGATTGTCGTCACTATTCACCGGCAAGCTACCGCCGGCAGAAATATCGAGATCCCAGCGCTTACTTTCAAACAACATACCGCGCAAGCCGTCGCGCCCCGCTTTTACGCGCTCGCCGCGATAAATAATATACGGAAAAGGCAGCGTGTAACTTTGGCTTTGATCAGCGCCGGGATAGTCTGGCAAATTCAGCACCGCCAAACCAGCGCCAAGCTCCCATTTTGGCAGGCGCTCGTCTTCGCTAGCATATGCACTCAGTGATAGCAGAGCCAAAACCAATATTCGTAAAACTAATGTCATAGTCTTCTCGGCGATTCAATAATGGAGCAGCGTTTGAAAGGGTTATAGCATAGCTACTTTAAAAAAAGAGTGGCTTAGCGCAAAAGAGCAAGTGGCAGGACCGAATCTAAGATGAGATGTTGTTACGCGCTATTTGCCCACTGACAGATGGTATGTTGTAAAACATCCACCTGCCAGCGCAATTTTATAAGCTGTTGAGCCTTTTTACGTAGTGCCTACTGAACTGAGAGCTAGCTCTCAGGAGCAAATTGCGCAAACACCTGCAGCCCTGTCAGCTTTGTGGTTTGATTACTAAATTCATAATATTCCGGCTTTTCATCAATGAATATTTCATTAGATAGCTGGAAATCTTGATCTTGGAACAAACCCGCCGGAAGAATATAGTCATTATTAGGCAGCAAGTGATAAAAAAGATGTGTGCCGCAGCTTGCACAAAATCCACGCTCTGCCCAGTCAGACGATTGATACCTAGACGGAGCATCGCCCGTAAAACTAACATCTGACCCACAATGCACTGCGAACATTGGCCCGCCCGACCAACGACGGCACATCGAGCAATGGCAAAGACCAAGATCGGTTTTATCCGCCGTTTCTACTTCGATTTTTCCACACAAACATTTACCCTTCATAGCTGACTCCTTTCTACAAATGAATTTACATGACGCCTTTTATCGTTACGTTTTTTATAACAAAGTTTTCAAAAATAATACCGCGTCACTTCACAAACTATCAGGAAATCCACTGAATTGGGGGATTCCCGCATACGGCTCGCACCAGTTTGCTTTTGACTCTGTGTTTGCATGAGCCACTGGCTTAAAGCTAATTGGACTATCTATCGTCGAGAGCATGATAGCAAAAAACATGTTCTTATCAGGAGCGTAGTTCATAAGCCTAGTGCCACACTCAGAGCAAAAAGCGCGAAAACCGCCCGCGCCATTTTGGTGTTCTTTCAGGGAAGATTTTTCATCAAACAATTTAAACGTAGAATACTTTGCTACGGCTACCGTCGCGTAGTCTGCACCATGCGCCTTCCTGCAAAACTTACAATGGCAGTTAAATACTTGTTCCGGAATAATTTCTACTTCGTAGCGGATATTGCCACATAAGCAACTACCATTGACCATGTTTACTCTCCATCGAATTTATTGGACCGGATATTTGGGGTCAGAGTAAAAACTCTGGCACTGGGCCAGAGAAAACATCAACTTACTACATACATTAAAACCGTGAGCACCTGACAAGCCAGAGCTTTTACTCTGACCCCAAATACCCTTGTTATGTGTTTTCATTTTCTAGTGGCACCCAGTTGAAATAAAAAACTGATAAAACAACAAAAAATGCCGCAACTACAAAAGTAATTAGTGGGATCGGGAATAGCTTTATAAAGTGCAAATGCCGACAGTGCTCCTATGCCTCCAATAGCAGAGTTCCTTGCACTACTGGCCTTGAGCACTGAACCACAACTGGGACAAGTCAGCGCTTTGCTATTTGAAAGCTGAATCACCTGTTTGAGCTTGAGGCGCTTATTACAGCTAGGACATTTAGCAACTTTGCGTTTCTCTCGATTCTATTAAGTGCCTGTCCAATGGGGATGCTCACTCATTTCTCTGATTCGTACGCTTAACGCCGCCAATACACGCGACTTTGTAGTGAAGCCGCAGGCGCAACGAAAAAGCTGTCGCGGTGCTTGGCCTTGTTAGGGCTTTTGATATATAGTTGTACGGCATTTCCGTACGTGAGGCTACCCACATGGACACCATTAGCGTGAACAAATTTAGAGACAACCTGAAAACCGTTGTAGAACAAGTAGTTAGCCGACACGAGCCGCTCAAAGTTACTCGGCGAGCTGGTGAAGCATTTGTTGTAATGAGTGCCGATGACTGGGAGCGAGAGCAGGAAACCCTGTACGTACTTCAAAGCAAAAACCTCATGCAGCAAATTGCCGACTCCCTTGAAACCCACACCAGCGGGCAAGGCTACAAACCGACTGAAGAGCAGATGAATGAGATCACTGGTATTTGAGGGCAATACCTGGGAAGCGTATGAAAGCATGCGCGAAAAGGACAAGCGGCTGCACAAAGCACTCTGCAAATTGCTCAAGGAAATGCTCCGATCTGATGATCCCTCATCGGGCCTCGGCAAGCCTGAGCCACTCAAGCACAATCTTTCGGGCCTTTGGTCAAAACGAATCTCGCAGAAAGACCGTTTGATATATCGTTTCGATGATAAGTCCATTTATATCTTCGCTATTGGTGGACACTACGATCAGCCCTAACGCTTGTAACACTTGACCGAAAAAGCTTAGCTTTTTTGGGTCAAGTGCTTACCCTTGTTGTGCATTTGAGTAGTTTTCATTTTTGATACGCTCAAGATCTTGCCTTAAACCATGAAACAATTCGGATATATTAAATTTCTCCCCGTCCTCCATGCGCTTGGATAGCATCGTTAGAGGATATATCAATAAGCTTGTTTCCTTGAAGCGCACGCAAGCATCTTTACCGTACTCATCTTCGACAACCCACCAATCGTAATCTGGTATCTCATTTACAAACACCTTGCCAAATACAACACCCAGAGATTGTAATTCTTGTGTGTTTTCTATTGGCACTTGACCGGAGTCAACTACTGCTTGTAACCGCACCAGGTCTTCCATAGAGCCATCCATTTCTTGGCCAGTTACATCTTGAGAAATCTGGCTCCCGAGCAGCAACATTTTCGCGATGTAGGTAACCCATTCTTCATCGGGTGCAGAAATTACTTGATCCATGATCGATTCTCTTTTGATGCATAACGCCGGCGCCAGAGGCCGCCAAAATGGAGCGCATTTTTGTGCAACAATGAGCGCAGCGAATGCACAAAAAAGTGCAGAGTTTTGGCTGTCCTACCGCGCTTTACAGCGGCGAATTGCGCGCCCTTGTTATATGAACTTACTTGCTGCATTTCTTAAGCTGCCATTCTTTTGAATTGCCTGCTTCAGAAGTTTGGGTTGCGTTAAAACCATAGGCCTCCCAACCAATTTCACCTAACTTATTTAGGATGCTTGGAGCGTGTACAGCATTGATACCAAAGTGCTCTGTTAGTGACATTTTTATATTTTTTGATGCAGGAAGTGGATTATTGTTTTGCCACATACCGACCTCTGTTGGTGCCTCCCACATCACGAAGGTATAAACACCCTTTGCCTCATTATTTTCGACTATAGCGTCAGTTTTAAAGCGAAGACTTGCATACTGCCAATTACTGCACCAAAACGTTTCAGCAACTGAAATGCTAGCCAGAAGAGCCAAACCTATGCATATTAAATACTTCAAGGTGACTCCTTCATATAACGCCCTGCGGCAGGGGCAGACAAATAAGCGTAGCGTTTTGGCTGTCCCGCCGCGTTTTTCAGCGGCAACTGCCCGCCCTTGTTATGGGTTGATGGCACTGATTCTTTCCTTGATGGACTCAATATTCAGATGCCCTACAAAGTATTTAAACGACTTCGCAGCTTTTACCTGAAACCAACCATATGCCAGCCCTGCACCTAAAGCTATTTGCCCAATTACGTCGATTAGGTCTCTAGAGTCATAAAACGAGTTAAACCCTGACAGCAAGCCACCCACAACACAAAGAGCTATCAGAATCTGGCCCATCGTGCGAGTTTTCTTGGCGATTCTTTCTTCGTGCTCGCTAAGTTTTAGAATTGAGCGTAAGTATTTCAACTCATCCGATGCCTGGTTCTTCATATTTACTTCCAATTCAGATAAAACCCATAACGCCCTACGCCAGGGGCTGCCAAAATGGAGCGCGTTTTTGTGCAACACTGAGCGCAGCGAATGCGCACGAAAAGGCGCGGAGTTTTGGCTGTCCCGCCGCGCTTTTCAGCGGCGACTGCGCGTATTTGTTATGGGTTGGTTGGAGAAAAGCTGACAGGAACCCCACCATATGTTGAGCCCGGGACAGGCCAACCAACCCAATACTCGTAACCATATAGCGACTTTCGGCGCTCAGATGACCAGCCGCTAAGAGAAAGGGTAATAAGGTGCTTTTTATCATGGTAGCAATAGAATACGAATATTGATTCTTGCGTATTACTTGGTTTGTACCTGCACTGAAGCTGTATTTTGCCGTTGACTGATTCATAAGTGGCTTCCATGTTGTTGCCAACAGTTAGGTTGTATAAAACGACATCTTCGGAGACAGGAATCTGCCCGCTAGGCTCCCAACCGCCCTCTAATTCTTCTATCTTAATTGTGTCAGCAAAACTGAAGGATACCGGAATAGTTAACATGCAAAATAGCGATACCTTCTTATAAATCTTGAGTGTGCTCATAGTCCAGGAGAACCCATAACGCCTACCGCAGCGGAAGACAAAATGGAGCGATTTTTTGTGCAAGAATGAGCGCAGCGATTGCACAAAAAGGCGCAGAGTTTTGGCTGTCTGACTGCCGGTTTTTGTTAGGCCTTTAATGCTCTGATTCACTGATAAAATACACCTTTTTGCCGTGTTTTTCATGGACCGCCTCCAAGACTTTTTCTACAAGCTCGGATTCCTTATCTACACCGGCATCTGCTAGCACAATGATACAAACAATATTTCTAGATTTCTTGGCGAGTTCAATTGCTGAACGCACACCGCTAACTCCTACTATTTCCTTGTTTGCCCAGACCTCGCCTTTGGCAGTGATAGCGATAGCCATGTAATCATAAGCGCACTCGGCACCGTCCGACCAAGCTTGTTGCGCCTCACTTTTTTCAGCCATTGCGTTTCCGGAGAAGGCTATGACAAGGAAAAGTATGATGATCTTCATTCTGAAGCCTAACAGCCCGTTAATGAGGTCTTCGACCTCATAATTGTAATTAGCAGGTTTACCTTATAATTACGAAGCCAATCACCCATGATTTTTACCTATTTGATTTTAATACGCTTTCTAGCATATACCGAGAAAGCCGCCAACCAAAAGGTACTTTACCCGACGTCCTCGGCTTTTTTTCTTCCACCGCACAACCTTCGCCCCTCAACAACTACATTGCCGCCACTTTTTCTTTAAAGCCTGCCGGTACTACGCACACCGATTTTGTATTGTAGTCAAAAAATAACATGGTGTTACAGAGACGAGCGGTTTCGATATTTTTGCTTATATTAAATAGGCGAAACGCGAGTTCAAAGCTCTTGGCCGTGAAGTTGACGGCTGCGACGTCGATGCGCAGTCTGTCGCCGTAGTCGGTTTCGCTTAGGTATGAGATTTCTGAATGGGCCATTATTAATCCGGCTTCTTCAAAGGCGGTGGCGTGCTCGTAACCTAGGGCGATAACAAAGCGCAGTTGCGCTTCGATGGCGATGGCGGGGATGCGATCTGCAGCTAGGTGGTTGGCCACGTTTACATCGGAATACAGGACGGCGTATTCGGTACTAAATTGGAAACGCTCTGGTAGGTCTATGGTTTTGCGGGACATGGAAGCTCACTGCTTAATAATCGACAAGATTGGAATAAAACGTGGGCTTACTGTACTCATTTCTTGGCTGAAATGGCAGTATTTAAGCAGGTAGCGGCAGGCCGAAAAGCCGGATCAGCGTCTGGCTCGGCGTATGACTAGAAACATCCCTAGCGAAAATGTGAGGGCAATGCCGGCGGCAAAGCAGGCTGAAATGATGTCTCGCACGGTGTGGCCTAGGCCGTCGATAAAATGCCATTTATGCAGAAAGGCAAAGCTGAATCCTTCGTAGCGGTCAGCGTCTCTCACCACCGTTGCCAAGGCGCCGCTGCGTGGCTCTACATATACGCTGAGGTGATCGGCACGCTCGTAATCTACTGCAACAACGGGTAGGCGCTTGTTTACAAAGCCATATTCGTCATTAAAAGATTCTACGGTTCGCGTCGCTTTGATTAGCGCGTCCGTGGGCATATATTGCGCCGCCAAGGCTATTGCATGTGAGCGCTCACCATCGGCCAGGACTTTGCCATTACTCGCATCTATATAATGTAGTTCACCCTCATACCAGGTGCGGAAATAGGCTTGGTCATTAATGGCGACCATATCTGCCTGCACGACGTTGGCGTTCAAGGCCGACCAATTCACTGTTAATTGCTCTGTACTAAAGCTCTGCGCCGGAACCGCCACGGGCTGCAATACAAATTGTTTTTGCCATAAATGGTATAAGCCGCTGCCGGTGAAGGTGACCGCAGTAATGGCAATGGTGACACCCAAGAAGCGGTGCGCTTTTAGGGTGGGGCGGCCTTGTCGCCAACCGCGACCAGCACGCCATTGCAAAAAATATTGCAGCAGGCCGGCCAGCGCGATGATTCCGCCACCGACAAGGCAGATGGTCATCAATGCCAAACGCAGGCTGTCGTTTTTAATAAATATCCATGAGTGAACGTAGCGGAAGAACACGCTCGTCGCCGCCTTGGTGTTATTCACCACGGTGCCGAGGCGGTCGCTGGCGGTGTCTACATATACCCGCATGCCGTCGTCGCGCGCAAACGCCACTCGCCACACCGGCAGTAGGCGGTTTACGAATACATAGTCTTCGTCAAACTCTGTTTGCAGGGTAAGCGACTTTATCGCGCTGTGCTGATCACCCAAGTAGTGACGCGCTAGAAATACCGCGTAATCACGCTCGGCATTGTCGACGACTGCGCCGCTGTTAGCATTCAACCAGATAACGTCGGACTCGGTTTGCAGGCGATAATACGCTTGTTTTTGCCAAGCCAAGAGACGCACAGCAGTTAGTGGCTGTGTCACGCTGGCACGCTTAGCGGCGTCTTTAATGCTTAGAATGTCTGCCGTGGGGAAGGCGTCTAGCTTGTAGAGATATGCCTCAGCGGAGGGTTGTATGCGAGAAATAATCGGGTGGGCGAGGCCGCTCAAACCCCATGCGATGATTGCCAGACCCACCACCGCGCCAAGCCGAGGATGCCAGCGCAGCAACCAGCCAATAAGCGACGATGGACGGCGCGGGGAATTATTAGACATAAGACATGACCCGTTAATGTACGGAAAAAAGCGGCTATAAACTCAAAATGAACGGAGAGGTAATGGCTTGGAAACTCGCGCGCAGCTCTGAGCAGGCGGCGTATCTTAGCAAAGTCTGAACATTCGGCAATGCGGCATGATGTCGCAGGGTATTTGAGACCAAACGCGATATCTGCGACTACTTTTCAGCCTCTAAGTGGCGACGATATTCATCATAGGATTCGCTGTATTCGGCCTTACACGTTTGCCGCTGGCTAGCCGCCAGTTTTTCGCATTCCTGCAAGCGATTTTGATGGCTCGCCTCGTAAATCCGTCTATTACTGCAGGCGCTGGCACTAGCCAACGCCACAAGAACGGCGATGCTTGTTAGCGTCCGTACCGTCATATTAAGGCTGTTTGTCGAACTGTGGCACGTCATCAGGAATGTGAAACCAATCTTGCTTTTGGCTTACCCAAATATGCGCTTCTGGATGGAGAATTCTGGTGTCACTCAAATTTGCCGGTTTAAGTTTAATCACGTCCGGCTGGTCAGGATTAAAGTGGTATATGCGATTTCCGCAAACCGGGCAAAACTTCGCATAGTTTTTATTGCCACTTTCCGCTAGCCGCTCCCACTGCTGTAACTCACCCTCAAATTTTACGGTATCTGCCGCCACTAATGCGGTAAGGCTAAACGCACTGGTCGAAAGCTTTTGACACTCCTTGCAGTGACAGGCCATCACTTTCAGCGGCGGTGCTAATAATTGGTAACGCACATTGCCACATTGGCAAGATCCAGAAATTGGATATTGAATATCAGCCACATAAACTCCTGACGGTCTAACCGTTAACATAAGGACCGCAAATCATGGTAAAGAAATGATAGTAGCGCTGATAACTCAGTTGATGCAATCGCCGCCATTCTTAATGGCGGCGTAGCGATGTGAAGGAGAATAAAGCGAAGAGGAAATCTAAGAGAATTTTTTTTGCATTGAGGCGTAGCGCTTTTGCTTTTTATTGTCGTACATTGCAAGATCTGCGTCGGTAAGTAGCTTTTCTACCGTAGAATGTTTGCTTGCATTAAATTCTGCAATACCGTGATGGAAATGCAGTGGGTGCTGCCAGCTTTCACTTTGGTTTAACCCCTCAATCGTAGTCTTAAACTTTATCATTGCCAGCTCAGACTCTGCCGCTGAGGCGTCAACCAACAATGCGACAAACTGTTTATCCCCCACCCTCGCAACCAGTGATGACTGTTCTAGATGGGTATTTAGATACTCGCCAAACTTCTGAAGTTTTTGCTCACTTTCCTCAAGCTCAATACTGTCATGAAATTTATCTAAGTCGATAAACACCAAGGAGGCTGAGATAGCGCGGCGGGCACATAAATCTAAGCCCTTTTCCGCTAATATTGCGAAGCCGCTGCGGTTACTAATATTGGTCACGTCATCCAAAATATTGCGTTCTGGTCGGCGCATTTCTCGCTCGACCATCAATGCGAGATCTTGGAATACACTCACGTCGTCGTTATTCAAAGTACGTGGCCGACGATCGATGAGGCATAAAGTACCCAAAGCGTCACCATCTTCGGTATACAGCGGGCAACCTGCATAAAAGCGAATATATGGTTCGCCAAGGACTAAAGGATTATCAGCGAAACGTTCGTCGTGGCGAGCGTCTGCAATACTCATTATGTTGCGACCCACTATGGTATGGCCACAGAATGAAATCGCTCTTGAGGTTTCGCGAACATCTAAACCCATAGCAGATTTAAACCATTGACGATCTTGGTCAATTAAACTTACCAAGGCGATTGGCACATCAAACAAGCAACTCGCAAAACGTGTGATACGGTCAAAGCGTTCTTCAAAAGGGGTATCTAATATATTTAACGCTTGAAGTGATGCTAAGCGCGCCTCTTCGTAATCTGGTACTTCGGGAACTTCCACTGCCACACCTCAATATTTGCCATCCCTCGACACACAATGTGTGGCCAGCGCTATCAGCATATTTGGCTTTTCCAAGTATTACGTTCAGATAGTAATAACCATTAACTGCACAGACCTAATTGGCTCGCAGGCGGGAAATTTAATGCCGTTTTCAATACTTTATTGTGACCGTACGTGGCGTAGCGGCCCATACGGGCTTATCCCTATGACCATACGCAAACACTAAATTTACTTAAAAATTAAGCGTTGACTTGAATTTTTTAGGAAAAAAAGGGGATGTTTTGCTTAGTATTACTGTCGACCAAAACAGACTCGTCTTTTAAGCTGACGCCACTCACTGCACGCTTTAGTGCGCTTGTTGCAAGGTAGATAGTGGTATCGCATGCCTGCTGGTAGCTGAGGCCGCCCTTGCGAATATTTGAAACGCAATTGCGCTCTGCATCACTACGCCCTCGTCGCGGCGAATATGTTATATACATTCCCAAACTATCTGGCGAGCTTAATCCTGGTCGCTCGCCAATCAACATAATAAGCAATGTCGCCTTCAGCGCCTCGCCAATATCATCGCCCAATGCGACCCGCGCTTGAGTGGCAACGCATAAGGGCGCCAAGCTGAGATTGTGCTTAAGCAGTGCTGGCACTAACAATTGCAGTAGCGAAAGGGCATGAGCTTGCACCGCGGCAGAGGACAGTCCGTCGGCGACAACTATCGCAATATCAAAACGCTGATTCGCTGTTAGGGACTGACGTAAATTCTGCCACTCCGCGTCTGGCAGACGCCGGCCCAAATCTGGCCGCTGTAAATATTGGGCTCGATTTCCTGCCTCACTTTGTAGTAAAAATGGCGCTGCCGAAGCTGGAAATGCAATGCCATATTCTTGAACAAAGCGCTGGATATTAAAGCCTAAATGCACTGCATCGCGAGCGCGGGCATGATCTAACTGGAATTGTAAATTTGCTGCAGTCGGCAGCGATACACCGCTGCGACCTTGAGCAATTCTTGCGGGAGTATAAGCACGTAAATCCTGCCACATATCTTTGCCTAAGATGTCTTTGCCCAAGGCATCCTTACCTAAACCATCTTTGTTTAAGGCATTTTTATTGAGATCGCTCATGTGCCACCCCGTAAGCTTAGCGCTTTTGCGAAACGCGGCGGCAGTGTGGTGTTGGCAAACAGCGCGCCGCGATCATCCATAATATTTGATGTTTGCAGCCACTGTAAAAACTCCGGCGCCGGTGGCAAATTTAATAAGCGGCGAATATAAAGTGCGTCGTGAAATGATGTGGTTTGGTAGTTCAACATAATATCGTCACCACCGGGAATGCCCATAATGAAATTGCCGCCGGCCGCCGCAAACTGGGTTAGCAACATGTCCATGTCGTCTTGGTCAGCCTCGGCATGGTTGGTATAGCAAATATCACAACCCATCGGCAAGCCGAGTAATTTCCCGCAAAAATGATCTTCTAAGCCAGCGCGAATAATTTGCTTACCGTTGTATAAATATTCCGGCCCGATAAAGCCGACCACGGTATTCACCAACAGTGGCGAAAACACCCGCGCTACCGCATAAGCTCTAACTTCTAGGGTTTGCTGATCTACCCCGTGATGCGCGCCGGCAGATAGGGCGCTACCTTGACCCGTTTCAAAATACATTACGTTGTTGCCCACTGTGCCGCGCTGCAATGACTGCGCAGCCGTGTGCGCCTCTGCCAATAGCGCCAGATTCACACCAAAGCTTTTATTTGCCGACTCTGTTCCGGCAATAGACTGAAATACCAAATCTACCGGTGCGCCCTGATTAATTAATTCCAGCGTGGTAGTAACGTGGGTGAGCACGCAGGACTGAGTGGGGATCTCAAAACGGGTAATCACGTCTTCTAATAAATACAATAAACGCGACACGGTTTGAGTGTTATCTGACGCAGGATTTATGCCGATGACCGCATCGCCACTGGCGTATAACAAACCATCGATAATACTGGCGGCGATACCCGCCGCGTCATCAGTGGGGTGATTGGGTTGCAGGCGGGTAGAGAAATGATTGGCAAGACCGAGGGTGTTGCGAAAACGGCTAATCACTTCACATTTTTTCGCGACTAGAATGAGATCCTGTATTCGCATTAACTTGCTCACCGCCGCCACCATTTCTGGTGTTAGACCCGGCGCTAATTGTCTCAGCGATTCGGTAGTAGCCGCATCCGATAGCAACCAATCACGAAAACCACCTACGGTGAGATGAGCGACGACAACAAATGCCTGCGCATTGTGGCTGTCGATAATGAGCCGAGTAACTTCATCTTCTTCGTAGGGAATAACGACATCATTAAGGAAATGGCGCAGGGGAACGTCTGCCAAAGCATATTGAGCCGCCACCCGTTCCTCATTACTACCGGCGGCAATTCCGGCAAGGTAGTCGCCGGAACGCGCCGGCGTCGCCTTGGCAAGCAAGGCTTTAAGATCGGCAAAGACGTAACGCTGGTGCCCGAGATTGACGCTAAACGGCATTCATCACCTTTGGCAGTGGTAAAAAGCGTGGTAGCCTTTGAAGCTACCAAGCTTTGTCGCCATGTGCAAAAGGAATTAATCAGTGGCTACATGGCAATCCGTGTTTTAAAGCCACCGTAGATCATGCGCTTGCCGTCGAATGGCATATTGCCGGCCACCATCATCTCGCTCATTCGTGGATCTTTCATGACGGCGTCATTAATGCGGTCACGATCTTCCCGCGAGGCATAAACAATATAGGAGAACACCACCACTTCGCCTTCTTCTAACTTCACGCTTTGCGGAAAAGAGGTATGCACGCCGGTTTTTACATCATCGGCTACACACTCTATATACTCTAGCGCACCCAGTTCCTTCCAAATTTCGCCAGCAGTCTTGGCTATTTCAAAATAGGCATCCAAGTTTTTTTCTGGTACGGGCAATACAAAACCATCAACGTAATTCATCACTTTTATCTCCGTAATTATCTAAGCACAGTCTGACTCAGCCCCAAGCGGCGCAGGCCCATTTACCATCCACGAAATACCAAATTGATCGATAAAGGAACCAAAGCGCTGGGACCAAAAGGTTTCTGCTATCGGCATCGTGATGTTCCCGCCCTCAGACAGTGCGGCAAAAATATGCTCGGCTTCGGCAATCGTATCTGCCTGGATCGCGACGCTGCTACCGGCGGGCCGTTCATACATTTCAGCGGGGGCATCGCAACCCATTAGGGTTAAGCCATTACCATTATCAATTTGAGCATGCATAACATGATGCTGGCTGTCGGCGGGGAAATGTTCCGCCGCCGGGGTTTCTGCCACCGCCATAATTACTGCATCGAGATCCAAACACGCGGCATAGAATTCAAAGGCTTGCCGACAATTACCGGCAAAATTCAAATAGGGATTAATTTTCATTTTTGCTCTCCTAAGGTTCGTTCAAATTATTGTTGCTGTTGCTGTTGCTGCTTCTGCTCCATAGCCTCGCGTAAGCGCACCTCTTGCTCTTGTAATTCTGGGGTGAATTCTTCGCCAAAATCCTCGGCCTCAAATACCGGGCGAATTTCGACATTGCCATGTTCACCGTCGGTATTCGGTATGCGCTTGGCCCACGCAATGGCTTCATCCATCGACGCCACCTGCCACATCCAAAAGCCCGCAACCAATTCCTTACCCTCTGAAAATGGGCCGTGCTCTGCGCGGGGCTCGCCGTCACCAAAATGAACACGAACACCGGCGCTGCTAGGGTGCATGCCTTCGCCACTCAACATGATGCCGGCGTTTACCAATTCTTCATTAAAGGTGCCCATCTCGGTGAGTAATTGCTCACTCGGCATGACGCCCGCTTCACTGCTTGCACTCGCTTTCATCAAAACTATGCACTTCATCATTCACTCCCTCTTTTTGATGTTTACACCTTATAGTCGAAGCGGCATGTGGCAATTCGACAGGCCAAGGCAAATATTTTTACGTGGCGCCATAAATGGTTCCTCATCGCCTGCTTCGAGCCAATCTTTTACTCTAGCCCAACAATCGCATTACAATGGCAAACATCATAAAAGTTACAGAACTGAAACCATGCTGACATTCCTTCCCCATTGGCTTCGCGGCAGCCTGATTATGCTGCTTATCATTTGCTCCACATTGATTTTAGTGCCGTTTCTGATACTTGCTGCACTACTCAAGCTGCTGATTCCGCTGACCGTCACCCGCCGTTGGTTCACCATTGTGTCGATAGAAATCGCGAATTTATGGGTGGGCTTTAACAATCTGCTTCTGCAAGTTGTGAATAATATTAGTTGGGATATAGAAGGGGCCGAAGGGCTAGATCCAAAAGACTGGTATTTTGTTACCTGCAACCACCAGTCCTGGGCCGATATTTTGGTTGCTCAAAAAGTGCTCTTTCGCAAAATCCCCATGCTCAAATTCTTTCTTAAACAACAGCTTATATGGGTGCCGGTGATTGGCCTGGCATGGTGGGCGCTAGATTTTCCGTTTATGAAGCGCTATTCGGCGGCGGAGATCGCCAAAAATCCCGCTCTTAAAGGCAAAGATTTAGAAACAACCCGCAAAGCCTGCGAGAAATTTAAGTACACGCCGGTAACGGTGTTTAACTTTATGGAAGGCACGCGCTTTACTCCTGAAAAACAAGCCAGCCAAGAATCGCCTTATACATTTTTACTGAAGCCAAAAGCGGGCGGCGCCGCCTTTGTGTTGGGCGCCATGGGTGAGCAGTTACACACTTTACTGAATATCACGATTCACTACCCCAGCGATGACCGCAGTTTTTGGCACTTTCTGTCCGGACAAATAAAAGAGGTGGTTGTTCGTATTGAAAGGCAAACCATCCCACCTCGGTTTTTAAGCAGAGATTATTTGAGCGATCAGCAGTTTAGAGCGGAGTTTCAGCAGTGGGTCTCTGAATTGTGGGAACACAAAGACCAACTTCTAGGCCAACTTCACAAAAAAACGAACGCGGCCTAAGTTTGGGCTTCCGCCTGTAACTGGCGTATTGGCCGCACTTCAATCGATCCCACGCGGGCCGGCGGAATTTTCGCCGCCTTGTCTAAAGCTTCATTAAGGTCGCGGGCTTCTAGTAAATAAAACCCCGCCAATTGCTCCTTGGTTTCAGCAAAAGGGCCGTCGGTAAACGTGGTTTTACCGTTGCGAATGCGCAGGGTAGTGGCGGTCTCAACCGATTGTAATGCCTCGCCGGCAATAAAATGCCCGCTTTCTAATAAGCCCTCTACGCAGGACATACACTCGGCGTCGTCCATCGCCGCTATTTTGGCTTCTTCTCCGTAGACTAAACATAGGTATTTCATTGCTCGCGCCCTCTCAATGTCTTGTTAATATTCTCTAGTCGAATACGCTCAATCAGAATCGACATACTTACAAATTAATCTATCAAAGGAGGCTTGTTAGCGGCGGCAATTAGCTTGCCGCTCTTTCATCTCCGCGATACGCCGCTCTATGAATGTGATTTCCGATACTTGCTGCGCGTAAGCTAGGGCGGTCTCATAAGCCTCTTGCGCAGCATCATACCGCTCTAGCTGGCGGTAAAAATCAGCTCGCGCGGCGTGTAGAAGGTGGTAGTCACTTAACTCGCCAGCTTGATATATCGCATTGACTGCGTCGGCACCGGCTTGCGGACCATCGCGCATACCCAGTGCAACAGCGCGATTGAGTTCAACTACTGGACTGGCGTTGAGCCGCAGTAATACGTCGTATAAACCCACAATTTCGTGCCAGTCGGTAGTGGCCGCCGAGCTAGATTCGGCATGAATAGCCGCGATGGCCGCCTGCAGCGAATAGACTCCGTAGCGGCCATCTTTTAAGGCGCGGCGCACTAGTGCCACACCTTTATCAATCGCGTGATGATCCCAAAGGCCGCGATCTTGATCGGCCAGTAATATTAATTCGCCCTGCGCATCGCAGCGTGCATCTCGTCGCGACTCCTGTAAATACATCAGTGCCAGCAAGCCCGAAATCTCGGTATCGGCCGCCAGATCCGTATTTAACGTGAGCAGTAATTCTGCCAGACGAATCGCCTCGGCGGCTATGTCTGCACGGGTTAAACTAGCACCCGAAGAGGCCAAATAGCCCTCGTTATACATCAGATAAAGCACCTGCAACACCGCATTCATACGTTCAGGCAGGGCCGCCGCACTAGGGACTTGATAGGGGATATTGGCATCGCGGATTTTGGCTTTCGCCCGCACGATTCGCTGTGCTATTGCCGTTGGCTTGCTGATATAGGCACTGGCAATTTCTTCCGTCGTCATACCACATACTTCGCGCAAGGTAAGCGCAATGCGGCTGTCTTCGGCAAGCGCGGGGTGACAACAGGTAAAAATTAAGCGGAGGCGATCATCTTCAATATCATCATCTGCGAAGGCGGCAAAGTCTGGGGTATCGGCCTCTAGCTGATCGGCCAGTTCATCAATTCCGTGCACAAACCGCGATTGCCGCCGCAGCGCATCGATGGCTTTGAAGCGTCCGGTAGAGACCAACCACGCGCGAGGATTAGCCGGTACGCCATCATTAGGCCACTGCTTTAATGCTGCAATAAACGCGTCTTGCAATGCTTCTTCCGCTATTTGGAAATCGCCAAGCAGACGCAGCAAGGTGGCAAATACTCGGCGTGATTCCAGCCGGTACACCTCCTCAATCAAATGATTTGCTAGCGCATCGGTCATCGCCAAAACCACGTCTCTGCATCATATTCGTTGCGACTAATATTAACCCAGCCATTTGAGGAAGGCAGCAGTAAGGGAAACGCTGGATTAAACGCTGGGTTTACGATGGATGGGGTACGGTTTGATACAGTAGGTGCGAGGCAGTCGTTGCAAAGCACCTGCGGATCAAGGCGGATCAGGAAAAAGGCGAGTTTTTAGTTGTGCTGGATTTGTCCTTCTTAGCTGATTTTTTCTCCTTTTGCGTCAGCAACGGCTTCTTCTTAGTTTCTTTGTTACTTCGTTGTTCTTTACTCATTAGTAGAACTCCATTCTGTGAGGCCATGACTTCATTTTGAAATAAGCAAGCAATAACGCGAATACATCTTTAGACATATCACCGCAGTGGCAGTGATCTTGCCAGAGTACGCCCTTTACCCGTATTAGCTATAGGCGATGACAATAATCAAAAAATAAATATTGATGACGGCAGCTAATCACCAAAAATAGCGGCCCGAGGTTAGCGAAGCGCTACCATTGCGCGGCTTTGCACCTTACAATTTACCTAGTAAAACCCGCCCGTAGACCACCCAAAGTTTTTGGATGCCAATGTCTGAGCTTCATTATTATCAATACCTGCTGATTGGCCTAATATTTATCTGGAGCGGCTTTGTGCGCTCTGGTCTTGGCTTTGGCGGCGCGGTATTGTCGCTGCCCTTTTTGCTGTTGGTACACAATCAGCCACTGGTGTTTCTACCGCTAATTTCGGTACAACTCTTATTCTTCTCATCCATTACCTTGGTGCTGAATAATCGCAAATCAGAATCAGCCAAACGTACTCATAAAAGTACCGTCGACTGGGCCTACCTCAGATACATGCTGGCGATTATGATAGTGCCTAAATTACTTGGGGTGTTTGGTCTAATCACCATGCCCGCCAATGTTCTGAGTATTATTATTTTTGTGGTGGTATCGGTTTACGCCATCACCTATATTGCCAACAAGCCCTTCAAAAGTAATAGCAAATTTGTCGATGCGATATTCTTAATGGCTGGCGGCTATATAAGTGGCACCTCGCTTATCGGCGCCCCCTTAATTATTGCGGTGGCCGCTCAACATGTCGCCCGCGAACGTCTGCGCGACACCTTATTCGCGCTGTGGTTTATTTTGGTGAGTATAAAACTGGTGGCGTTTATTTACGCTGGCGTAAGCTTGCAGCTAATTCATCACCTGTGGCTATTACCCTGCGCCGCCATCGGCCATTTTATTGGTTTACGTTTTCACGAGCGAATGTTGAAGGCAGAGACACCGGTGTTCTTTAGAGTATTGGGTATTACACTGCTGCTTATTAGCGCGCTTGGCTTATGGAAAGCGCTGGAAGGCTAGGCTACTGGTAGCGTCGGCCCCGATATTCTAACCAACCATTTGCATGACGGCCCGCCGGATCATGGTGGGTCCAGTGCAGCACACCACCTAGCTTATTCCATTCGTACTCGCCGTAGAATTTAACGCTATCACCCGACCGCAGGCCATCAAGGCGGGGCGCTAAATCGATATTATGTGCCACCAAAAGCGTTTGGCCATTTGCCAGTTTAAGAATAAATTTTTGATGCCGACTGCCCTTGGTGTCATCTGCCAGTATTTTAATAACGCGACCGCTGCCGCTCACTTGAACATCGCTGACTTGGTTTTGATAAGCCTCAGCTAATTGCCGCTCTCCGGCTACTTCAACACGACCACCCGCCGCATTGGGTGCTAAGCCTGTCGGTAAGACCGCCTGAACCTGTTCAGCAAACTGTGGATTCTGTTGGTAAACTTGGTACAGCGCCACCACAAGCAATGCAGCAAAAATCGACTTCTTCATAAGGACATAAACTCTACGCGACGTTTTACAGTGAGTTTATACCGCGCTAGTTATTCCACCCATTAATTTTGGGCGTTTTAATTCATAAATCGCTTATATTTATGCAAGCTATAACAACTTGCCCGCTGTCCGGTCGCGGGTATCAAACGCATTCGCTAGCGCGAAAAGTTAAGGTAGATGCACAGTGAAAGCGCTACTGTATAGTAGCTGACATAGGAAATTGAGATGCCGTGCTAGTACTGTGATAGTACCGCGATATAAAAATTAACGAACTACGAAAAATTTCACATGAATATTAAATGGCTAACAATAGAAGATCGACGACGCTCCCTGAGATTAAATACCCTAGTCTCCAGCCTTATTAATCTGCGCAAAGGAGACTGAAATGGCATTGTTCATGTCAACCGATCGCGCTAGGTTTTTCATCAATCGGCTTCGCGCCCGACTTTGGGTGAGGCCATTAACCGTTTGCCTGCTGTCAATCGCAGCGGCATTCGGCGCAAAACTTGCCGACGGCACTGCGTTTGCACAAATAGCGCCGGTCATTGCGGCGGACTCTATTGAAGCGCTGCTGTCCATCATGGCCGCCAGCATGCTGGTCATTGCCACATTTTCGGTGGCATCGATGGTATCGGCCTACGCCTCAGCAGCTAGCACCGCCACGCCGCGATCATTCACTTTAGTGGTTGCCGACGACGCATCACAAAACGCGCTGTCGACTTTTGTTGGTTCATTCATATTCAGCATCGTCGCTCTTACGGCAGTCAAGAACGACTACTTCGAAACCGCCGGTCTCTTTATTCTCTTTGCCCTGACGGTGACCATATTCGGCACCGTTATTATTACATTTGTACGCTGGGTCGATGGCATCGCACGCCTTGGCCGCATGGGATCAACCATCGCTAAAGTCGAGAGTGCCACTGCGACCGCATTAAAGCAACGACGAGCTGCGCCACACCTTCGCGGCACCTCAGTGAGCTCCCAAGCACGCGGACATGCCGTGTTCGCAGCGGATGTCGGTTACATTCAACATGTGGATATCGCCGCTCTCCAAGCCTGGGCGGAGCAAGTCGATGTGCGGGTGGTAGTGGCTGCCTTACCTGGTATCTTAGCCGCACCAAACCGGCCATTAGCCTACGTTAGCGCCCACAGCGACATTGATTACACGCCACTTATCGAGTCATTTGAGATAGGTCCTATTCGTCGCTTCGACGACGATCCGCGATTTGGCTTGGTGGTTCTGTCGGAGATCGCGGGTCGCGCTCTGTCTCCCGCCGTCAATGATCCCGGTACCGCGATCCATATCACCGGAACACTGCTACGACTCTTTACGCTATGGAATGAACCCGCAACGGCTGAAGAGGAGCCGGCGCCAAGCTACGACCGCGTAGGAGTGCCCGCGCTATCGATTCAAGACATGTTCGATGACGCCTTTACTGCAATTGCTCGAGACGGTGCCGGTTTTGTTGAGGTGGCCCTGCGCTTACAAAAAGTACTGGATTCTCTTGCATCAATCGGCGATCCGGAAATGCGAAATGCCGCCGAATATCATGGCCGACTGGCACTGAAACGTGCGCGGCTGGCACTTAATGTAGAAGAGGACTTGAAGCTTGTTCAAGATGCTGCACAGTTCGCTGAACCCACTGCTTCATAACAAGATCGCGAGCTACATCATTGCCACTGTTCAACAAAAAATAACTTAATGAGAAAATAGTATGACGAAAAAAATAGTGCAGTTTGAATACGAGAAAGAAACCAAAAATAGTGTTCGTTATAAAGAAGTTCCAGATGATGGAACTCCTCCCATTATTGGTTCTTTATATGTTCAGAAGTGGTTTGCTGGTAATACTAAATCACTTGCAATAACTATTGAGAAAAAAGACTAGCCGCAGACCAATACGCCGTATTCAGCTTAAAATTTCTGCCCAATGTCTAGCAAAGCAGTCATAAACCATAAAATGGCCATGCTGCCATTTTATGGTTTATGCAAAGTAATAACCGCACTTTAAATAATTTTTAAACCCCTGCAGTAGAGCCAGTCTTGTTAACAAAAGGCTTCGCTAACCAATACACCAACACCCCAGCAAAAATGCCCGGCAAGCCTTCGTACACCATATTGTGTAAATCAAAGTATCGCCATGCCAAGGCGGTTGCTATGCCCACACAACTCATTGCAATGGCAACACCCTGACTTGGTCGGCCACCAAAAATCAGGACAGCTAGCATAGGAACAAAGGCGCTAGCCAAACCTGACCATGCCATCACCACCATCGCAAAAACACTCTGCGCACTGAGCAAGGCCCACCCCAAGGCCAGAATACACACCCCCAAAGTAGAGGCTTTAATCAAAAATGGGCGCTCAATATTATTGGGCATAAGGTCATGGGTAAATGCAGCAGACGAGCTAAGAATTAAAGAGTCGGCAGTAGATAATGTTGCGGCAAAAATACCCGCGAGAATAAGACCAACCAATACCGGAGGTAATAGAGTTTGCGCCATAGTAGGCAATGCTAACTCGGCATCAAAGCTACCTACCTCTGGCAAATACAAGCGTGATAACAAACCTACTGTTGTCGCCATTAAATAGAATGCGGTAAACCACAGGTAATACCACGCTCTTGCGCGGTTCATATCGTCGCCACTGCTCAGCGCCATAAAGCGCACCATCACATGGGGCTGACCAACCACCGAAAGGCCCGCAAACAGCCAACCCAATGCAAATAAGAAGGCTCCCGGTACGCCGGGGAAGGCGAGATCTTCTGGGAACCAATCCATGTAATTTGGTACATCTTGTAGCGCGCTAACTGTTGCTGATACGCCGCCTAAATTTGCGATGGCTACCCACATGAGTATGCCCATGGCGGTAATCATAACTACTGACTGGGCCGCGTCCGTCCATATTGACGCCCGAATACCGCCGGCCAAGCAATACACGGCAACTAGCACTGCACCACACACCGCGCCTGCCCACGTCGGCCAATCAAACAAGACATGTAGCGCCTTGCTACCCGCCAATAATTGCGCCGCCGCGTAAGCGGTAAGTAGTAGCAAACAAATCAGCGCGGCAAGCCGTTGATAGCCGGGCAATATGCTGCCATTCCAGTTTGCCAATACACCGAGATAACTTACTTCGCCGCTTTTCTCCGTCATGCCACGCAATTTTTTATGTACAAAGTGGGAGGCAAGGAAGTCACCAAAAATCCAACCGACCATTACCCAGAACGCCGACAGACCCACTGTGTAGGTATAGCCAATGACACCAATAAACATATACCCGCTGTTATTGGTTGCCACCGCCGACAAGCCAACTAACCAGGGCTTAACGGTATTGCTGGCAAGATAATAGTCTTTGCTTTGATGGGTATTAAAAAATAGCGATGACAAGCCTATAAGCACAAAAATACTGAGAAAGGCGGCAAAACTCCAAGCAGTTATCATATTTAATTCCGTGATGTTTGCTGGTCAGTGAATGTCGGTAATTGCTTAAGTGGTTATGACAGCGGGAGCCAATAATTCAATTAACAGGGGATGTTCGCGCAGTTCCGACAACGCAGGGTCGCGATGTAGTTCCTCGCGATACGATTCTGACTGCGCCACCGCATGAGTAAAATAACGCGCAGCGTCATCTAAATTACCTTGGCAGGTATGTGCGCAGGCAAGCTGATAAAATGCGTGGGCATTGGCGTCGTCTAAGACTAGGGCTTGATGGCATAAATTAATTGCCCACTGGGGTTCATTTTGATCCAGTGCCGCATCTGCTTTATAGGTAATAGCTTCAATATCATCTTTTCGTAAAGCGAGAATTTGATCGTAGATCGAGATCTTGCCCGCCGGGCTAGTTTCCTGACTGGCACGCAGCCACAGCGAATGCATTTCTTGGGTGAGGGTGATTTCTTCCCGATTTGATTCTATATGTGCGGTTTCTTGTTTTAGTTGTTTTTCTATTGTGCGCAAACGTTTTTCGTATTCTTCAACCAACTCAGCAACTTGCTCATTGGCAACTTTATGTACTTTGTCTTTAATATCACGAATTGAGTTCCAGCCGATTAACACCAGTGCCGAACTCACCGCCGCAATAAGGTAGAAAAAATAGGTCACAGTACTGGTTGCGTAGGAAACCGCCTTGTCTGCCGCGCCCAGTTCGCGGTCAACGACTTCAGCCGCCATTTCTCGATGCGAACGCTCCATATCGATACGGAGGCTGCGGATTTCATCCAGCATGTAACGCTCAATAAATGGCGAGTAAAGCGGCTCGTTTAATTTATTAATAGACGCATCTACTGCCTCATCGCTGGGGCTGCTGGCTGCTTCCGCTGACAAGGTCAGCGGAATACAAACACAGCATAATACGAAAAGCTTTTTAACTATGCTGCGCATATCGCTTCGCCGTGGTCATGTACTTCAACAAGACAACGGTGCAAGCTGGCGACGCCCATTTCGTAATCATCTTCGTTAACAACAAACTGCATATCAACTTGGCGCATAGACTGATGCATTGCCAGCACACTGATATTTGCAGCCGCTAATGCGGATACCGTTTTGGCCAGCATACCGGGCACTTGCATATCGCTGCCAATCGCAGAAATAATCGCGACTTTACGGGTACTTACTTCAGCGCTAGGAAACAGTTCTTTTACTGCGCTAACAATACGCTTAACGGTTTTTAAATTAACACCAAGATAATTGGTGATCGTGTTGGCATTAATATCTTTGGTAATCACTGTGCCTTTAAAGCGTTCGATTGCCGCCAGTATTTTTTGCTCATACTGCCACAGCGCACCGACCATATCTTGGTCAAATACCTCTAAGGCATAGACTTGTTTACGGCCTGCAATAATTTCTACACAGGGCTTTTCACTACGATAATCACAGTCTATTAAGGTACCCGCGTGATTCGGCTCAAAGGTATTTTTCACCCTTAATGCAATTTTTTGCTGGCGCAAACCTTTTGCGGCACGAGGGTGAATTGCCTCCATACCCAGATTTGCAAGCTGATCAGCTACGTCGTAATTTGTGCGACCAATCGGCACTACTTTATCTGCACCTACCAAACGTGGATCTGCACTGCTAAGGTGATACTCCTTATGAATAACCGCCTCGCGTGCGCCACTAATAACTGCCATACGGCTAAATGTCATTTCGCTATAGCCACGATCAAAGCTGGCCATAAGGCCTTCTTTGCAATGCGCATAGCCGGTAACAATGGGCAGCGTATTAGTTAAATCTATGCCAGCAAGCGCTTCACTAATATGATCATCTAGGGGCAGGGCTTCGTCGGCGCGCCAACCGGAAAGATCAACATAGCGCGCATTCACACCGTCGCGATTTAGTAAGGCGGCGGTATTCCATGCGCTGTGCGCCTCGCCAATACTCGCAAGCATTTCACGCACGGTTAGCAAATGATCCTCAAGACCGAAGTGACCGTGCTGGCAGAGACGATGCAAATTATCCATACAGCGCTCGGCTTCGAAAAGACGGCCTTCAATATATTTATTCGCCTCGGTTAATTGTTCCACATCAGGGAACAAGCCTGCATTAATTTCTTTAAGCGTGTCACCGACTTTACTCAGGGCATCTCGCCAAAGTATTTCAGCGCCATCATCGGCAAATAAGGCATAAACGCCGGGGTGGCTATTGCGTTTATTTTCTAGCAATAGATCTGTTACGCCGCCGTAGGCAGAAACAACAAATATGCGCCCATAAATATTACCATCCTCACCGCCGGCGAGAATGATATTGTCTCTTACCGCCTCGTAGTTGGTCATCGAGGTGCCGCCGATTTTCTCTACACTGTGTGTCATTTTTGTCTCCGTTGAATAACTGAAATTTACTTTCGGCCTTCAGCAGATTAGTCGACAGGGTACACGCCATTTTCGTCGTGCACTTCTTTGCCACTTAATGGCGGATTAAACACACAGGCCATTTGCATATCTTCGCTACCGCCACGCAATAAATGTTTGTCGTGCTGATCTAAAAGATAAATGGTGCCGGCTTCTAGTTTATAAATTTTACCGTCGCTCACGGTTTCAATTTCACCGTTGCCCGATATGCAATACACAGACTCAAGATGGTTTTGGTAATGGATCGGCGTTTCAGTATTGGCAAAAATGGTGGTGATATTGAACGAGAAACCCATATTGTCGGTTTTTAAAATCATGCGTACGCTTTGCCAAGTATCGGTAGCTACACGACGCTCTGAGTTTTCACAATCTTTTAAGGTTCTAACAATCATTGGACCTTCCTTTTTAAATAGAAATTGCCGCACTCGTGCGGCAGAAATAAATTCTAATACCCGCGACTTCCACAAATATATATTCGTAGAAGAAGCGCGTTATCAATCAATTAAGATGCTTTTTTTTCGACCGCTTTGCCCAGTACTTCAGCAATGGCTTCGGTAAGAATATCTAGGCCACGCATTAACTCAGCCTTCTCAATAGTAAGCGGACAAAATACTTTAACGACTTGGCCACGGTTACCACAGGTTTCAATAATCAAACCTCGCTCAAAGCAGGCGCGGCCAATTTCATCGGCGGTTTCGCCATCGGTACATGCCAAGCCCTGCATCATGCCACGGCCTTTGGGCTGTAATTTTGTCACGCCATAGCGGTCAGATATTTTCTTGAAACGGTGGCTAACGATGGCTGATTTCTCAACAATCTCGGCTGCAAATTTCTCATCAGTCCAGTAGTGGCGAATAGCCGCCGCCGCAGTGATGAAAGCGTGGTTATTACCACGGAAGGTGCCGTTATGCTCACCCGGCTCCCATACATCTAAATCGGGACGTAGCAATACAATCGCAAAGGGCAGACCATAGCCGCTTAATGATTTTGACATGGTGATAATGTCTGGCTTAATGCCGCTGGCTTCAAAACTAAAGAATGTACCAGTACGGCCGCAACCCGCTTGAATGTCATCGATAATTAATAATATATCGTGTTTGCGACACAGTTTTTCCAGACCGCGCAACCAATCATTATTGGCAACGTTTAAGCCACCCTCGCCCTGCACTGGCTCAACAATCATAGCCGCAGGAAGATCAACACCAGATGACGGATCTGACAATAACTTATCCATCATTTTAAGACTGTCGGCATCACGACCGTAGTAACCGCAATAGGGCATGCGGTTTACATCGCCGAGTGCAACACCTGCACCACCGCGATGATGGCTATTCCCCGTTGCCGCAACCGCGCCAAGGGTCACGCCGTGAAAACCATTGGTGAACGAAACTATCGACGTACGACCCGTCACTTTACGCGCTAATTTCAGCGCGGCTTCTACCGCATTTGTGCCGGTAGGGCCGGTGAACTGGAAGGTATATTCCATATCGCGCGGCGCCAATATATGTTCATTGAACGCCTGTAAGAAATCACCTTTCGCCAAAGTATGCATATCTAGGCCGTGGGTGATGCCGTCGCGCATGATGTAATCGACAAGCGCCTGCTTTAGTACTGGGTTGTTATGTCCGTAATTAAGTGTGCCGGCACCGGCGAGAAAGTCGATGTATTGCTTGCCGTTGGTGTCGTACAAATGCTCACCCTGCGCCTTATCAAAGGTCACGGGGAAAGATCGGGCATAAGATTGTACTTCTGATTCGAGCCTGTCAAAGATAGTCATATTCACTCCTCCTAGTATCCCTTACTAAGTTAAATTTGCTTCTACGACGCCAGCCTTATGGCTATTTGGGCGCAGAAAATGGACCTATTCGCAGCAACGCTTCGCTGTCGTGCTGGCCACCAAAATGTGCATCTTTTTCAAACCAGATGCTGTGATTCAATTCTGTATCTAGGTCGCGGGCAAAGCTGCGAAACAACGCCCACGACGCCTCGTTATCAGGTGTGATCGTGGTCTCTAAAAAGCTAACCCCTTCACAAGCAGGGCGCTTAACGATTTCCTTCAACATTCTTTTTGCCAAACCGCGACCGCGCTGAGATTTATCAACAACAACCTGCCAAACAAAAACGGTGTCATTTTTTTCGGGCGGACGGTGGGCTGAGATAAAACCAACCAACTGGCCATTCTCTTCAACCGCGACCGAGGTGGCCGCAAAATGCGTGCACTGCAGCAAATTGCAGTAAACAGAATTGGTATCTAGTGGGGGGCTGGCCGCCACTAATTGGTTTAGGGCATAGCCATCTTCCGCCGTTGGTTGGCGAAAACGAAGCGTGGCAGCGTCGGCGTGCATCGCGCTATTTGATTTCAACACAATATATTTGTGTTCATACTAATTTAATAAGCAAATAGTATATAAAGCACCGTTTTTATCGCTTTATATCTTATTTAATCACTAAATTGTGAACTCAACCTCCTGATTAATTGCTTAGTACACGAAGCATTATACGTGATTTTTGTAGCTAAGTTCAAGCCAAGGTATTGACAACGACATAGTTTATCAGGTGCAAAATTGGCGCTAAGTCGCTACCATTGGGGCGCTTAAGGAATCCAAGAAAATTAAAATGAACCGAATTGACGAAGTCCTCATCTCGCTGCGCCGGGTAACCCGCGCCATCGATCTGCATTCCAAGCACCTTATGAAAACCGCAGGCCTTACCGCTCCGCAGATGCTGATTCTGCAGACCCTGCGTGATCAAGGCGATGCCATCATTAGCGATGTGGCTAATCACATTAGCCTTAGCCAAGCGACGGTAACGAGTATTCTCGATCGCTTAGAAAAGCGCGGTTTGGTAATGCGTGAGCGCTCGCAGCAAGATAAGCGCAAGGTTTACGCCTGCTTAACAGATGCCGGCAGCGAGCTAATCCGCAATGCGCCCATGCCGCTGCAAGATTATTTTATTCGCCAGTTCAGCGATTTACAGGACTGGGAGCAAACCCACATCATTAGCGCCCTGCAACGCGTTGCGCATATGATGGACGCCCAGCATATTGACGCGGCGCCACTGCTAGACGTTGGCGCGATTGACCGCCAAAGCGAGGACGAGAGCCGCACGTTCGGGTTTGACGGCGACGAACACTAAGCCACCGTCGTCATATAAGCGCCACATTCCGTCTTTATAGTGTTCTATTACTCTCAGCGAAGCTCACCACGCCAAGGTTAAGGAACATGCATGGAGTGCCCCAACTGCCGCAACACTAAATCGACTTTGTTCGGCAGTAAAAGCAGCCATACTTTATATAGCTGTCCCAGCTGCAGCCTGATCTATGTTCACCCCATGCCCGCCGCCGATGAACTCCTTCGTTACTATCAGGACTACCACAAAACGCCGCAGTACACTCGCAAGTTGAAATCCAAACAGCGTCGCGCAAAAAAACGGATATGGTCTTTACGACGTCTCGCCCCCGGCAAGAAATTTCTCGACATTGGCTGTAACGCGGGCTTTGCAGTAGAAGCTGCTCGCAATTTAGGTTTAGAGGCCTGCGGGATTGATCTAGACGAGGCCAGCGTTAAATTCGCTCGCCAACATTATCCAATGGGGGATTTTCGAATGATCAGCGCCGAAGCCTTGGCCACTAGCGATGAACGTTTTGATATCATCTATTGCTGCGAGGTAATTGAGCACTTGGCAGACCCTCACAGCTTTGTGAGCGCTCTGTATTCCCTTTTAAATACGGGCGGCGTGCTATTTTTAACCACCCCCGACATCGCCCACTTTTCAGTACAGCAAAATGTATTGGGCTGGACAGCGGTGCGGCCACCTGAGCACTTACTGTATTTCTCTAAACTATCTCTACAACAGTTATTGGCAAGCCATCACTTTGCCCACATTGGCTTTCGGCCCAATTTAAAGCCGACCGTGAAAGTGCTGGCACGTAAATAAGGCCTCAAACGTTAATACCTGCGACGGTTTTGAAAGCAAAGACAACAGCGCATCGCCACAGGTAAACTGCTAACCTTACTTACACGAACGCGGACACCATCTTATGCGCCGACGCCACCGTATTGATTGCAAACTTATCTTAGTCAGCGTGCTATTCATCAGCCTAGCTGCCTGTGGCCCCAACCCAAATTCCGCCAGCGACAATTCAAGCACTGCGAATGCAGCGCCTTCCAGCCGCAGCCGGATGCCCGCCGACCCCGCCTTGAAGTCACTTTATATACAAAGCTGCTATGGTTGTCACAGCGCCGGTGTGGCTAATGCACCACGCAGCGGTAATGACGCAGATTGGGCTCCGCGCCTGCAAAAAGGCATGGACGTATTGCTTCACAACACCATTAATGGCATTAGCAGTATGCCGCCCAAAGGCATGTGTATTGGCTGTAGTGACGAGGACTTTACGCAACTTATTTTATTCCTCTCTGGCCAAAGTGAGTAATGACAAAGTACCTGTGCCGCAGGCTGCAACGGCGAAGTTTCTGCCGACCATATTGATCCGTCACTAAGCTCGCTGCGTAGTATTTGCGCTAATGACATTGACCAAGGATGCACTGCTTTATGAATGAAACGCCGGCTATACGTATTGGGATCAGCGCCTGCGTGCTTGGCGACCAAGTGCGCTACGACGGCGGTCACAAACGGCTGCCTTTCGCCTCTGATGAATTATCGCGGCACTTCGACTTTGTCAAAATCTGCCCTGAGCAAGCTATTGGCATGGGTGTACCAAGGCCCACCATTCGCCTTGTCGGCAATCCTGACAATCCACGTCTGATCGGCAGCACTGACAGCAGTCTAGATGTGACTGATAAAATGACGGCCTTCGCCCGCGACACCGCGGCAACACTCGACTACATCAGCGGTTATATTTTATGTGCAAAATCGCCGAGTTGCGGAATGGAACGGGTGCCGGTGTATTCCGACAAGGGCGACGGACTTGGCAAGATCGGCGTTGGGCTATTCGCCAAGCAACTTATGGCTGCCCAGCCTTTATTGCCGGTTGAGGAAAATGGCCGCTTGAACGATGTGCATTTACGCGAGAATTTTGTGTTGCGGGTGGTGGCTTACTCGCGCTGGCAAACCATGATGAGTGAAGGACTTACGGCAAAGCGCTTGCAAGATTTTCACCGTCGTCACAAATTTTTACTACTGGCACACAATCAGGCTATTTACCGAGAACTTGGCCCCATCGTCGCCGAAGCCGGTGATGTAAACGACCTAGCCGACCGCTATATTCACAAATTTATGCAGGCTATACGGCATCCGGCCAGTATTAAAAACCACACCAATACCTTAATGCATATTCAGGGTTTCTTTAAAGAGCACCTAGATGCAGACGACAAAGCACAGCTAAGTGCGGTGATTAAAGATTACGCCGCCGGCCTGCTTCCGCTATTAGTGCCTGTGGAAATGCTCGGCATGTTTTTAAAAAAATATCAGATCGACTACTTGCTGGATCAGTATTACTTTACGCCTTATCCG
The DNA here is from genome assembly GCA_018066965.1 of Zhongshania sp. Classification (GTDB taxonomy): domain Bacteria; phylum Pseudomonadota; class Gammaproteobacteria; order Pseudomonadales; family Spongiibacteraceae; genus Spongiibacter. Next base: position 57,351 of record JAGPVP010000061.1, read on the forward strand.
CGTGACTTAAAGCTGCGCATGGGCCTGTAAAACATGTCTGCTCTTGTTTGGTTTCGCAACGACTTACGCAGTTTGGATCACCCCGCGCTTACCACCGCCTGCACAGATCACCAGCAGGTTCGTGCCGTATACTTGCTTTGCCCACAACAGCTAGACGAACACGGTATTGCGCCGATTCGACGACACTTTTTGCGCAGAGCCTTAAATGCGCTAAGTGAGCAACTTGCCGCCCTTGGCATTGCGCTAGACATCATCAACGCCGAGCACTTCAAACACGTACCCAGCTACTTACACGACTATTGCCAAGAGCATGACATTCGCGACATTTACGCCCACAAAGAATGGCTAGTCGATGAAATACAACGCGATGCTCACTGCGCCGAGCAACTCGCCATACCCTTGCATTTGATTGACGACAGCCTGCTTAGCCCGCTCAGTATCGCCAAGGCCGACGGCCTACCGTATAAAGTGTTTACGCCATTTTCACGGCGCTGCCGCGATGTCCTGATGGCACAATTCCCTCGCGTTGTACGCCGCCCAGCGGCTAAGCCCGCGCTAGAAAACAGCGCACGCACACCATGCCCGCATTTCGGCGAGGAAAAAGACTCTTCGACATGGCCCGTGCAAGAGGACGAGGTGTTACAGCAACTGCGCGAATTTTGCGCCGAACGCGCCAGTGATTATCAACAGCACCGTGATTTTCCGGCTCTGGACGGCACCTCTCGGCTTTCTGCCGCCTTGGCACTAGGTTTAATTAGCCCGCGCCAATGTTTAGCTCGCCTGCAACAGGAGTGCGGTGACGCAATATGGGATGCCAAAAGTGATGCGGGAACGTGGTTAAACGAATTGCTCTGGCGAGAATTCTATCGTCACGTGGCCTACCATTTTCCGCGGGTGGTGAAAGGGCAGGCCTTTCAAACCTATACCGACGCCATACCGTGGCCAAACGGCCACGCACTGTTTAACGCTTGGTGCGAAGGGCGCACCGGCTACCCCATTGTGGATGCCGCCATGCGGCAACTTAAAGAAACCGGCTGGATGCATAACCGGCTGCGAATGATCACCGCGTCATTCCTCTGCAAAGACTTACACATAGATTGGCGCTGGGGCGAACGCCACTTTTTAGAAAACTTGATCGACGCCGATTTTGCGTCAAACAATGGCGGCTGGCAGTGGGCAGCCTCTACCGGCACCGACGCAGCGCCTTATTTCCGCATTTTTAATCCCACTACCCAAGGGCAGCGGTTTGACGCCGACGGCGACTTTATACTGCGCTACCTGCCGGAGCTAAAAGGCTTACAGGGCAAGTATTTGCACCAACCGCCCGCGTCGGACAACTATCCACAGCCGGTGGTCGATCACAAAACAAGCCGAAATATTACCCTCGCACTTTTTAAAGAAATAAGGGACTAAAGCCACTCAGACATATTTATTGCTTCTCAAAGACACACGCGCTGGCTAACAACACCTTAGCTGATCTATGCTATACAGGCGCTTGGGAGCACAATAAGACGAAAAGGAGAGACCGTGCGATTTGTTTTCTTAATATTACTGCTGACTAACACCATTTTATTCACTACCGCCACCCATGCTGACGAAGGCTCTCACCAAATTTTTGGCTTGAGCGAATACGTTTATATCGAAGAATTAGGCGTTCTCTACAAAGCAAAAATTGATACCGGGGCAGAAAGCGCCTCAATCAATGCCATCAACGCAAAAGTCGAAAAGGGCAAGGGCGACGCCGATGACATCGTCCATTTTGACTTAGTATTACCCGATGAGACACTTAAGTCGGTAAGCCTACCGCTCAGCAAGCATATTCGTATTAAACGCCGCGCGTCTGACTACGACGAAGACGAAAAAGATTATAGTCGGCGCCCTGTACTAGAGCTTACGCTGTGTATTGGCGGCGACTCGCACAAGGTCGAAGTGAACTTAGCTGACCGCAGGCAGTTCTCTAAGCCGATGCTGGTCGGCTCAGAACCACTGACCGCATTTAATGCGTTCGTCGACCCCAGTAAAAAATACCTGCAGGACAAAACGCTCTGCACTAAACAAGATAAGTCCGAGGAGCAAAAAGAATGAAGGGCGTAAAACTGCATGTCAGGGTACTGGCGCTGGCACTATTACTGATTGGTGCCGCCAGCACCGCATGGCAGATTTTTGTTCTCAATATTCCTGTTTCCTCGGAAACCACCGAACCGGTGTGGGTCATTGATGCCAAACTTAGCTTTAATGCTCGCGACAATAGCCCGGTAAAAGTACAGATGTACCTGCCGCCGGTTTGGAGTAAGTTTATTACCCTGAACGAGAGCTTTATTTCTAAAAGCTACGGAGTGAATACCGATATTGTCGGCGACAATCGCCAAGCGGTGTGGTCGGCACGCCGCGCAGAGGGCAATCAACAACTGTTTTACCGCCTAATGCTCACCAAGCGCAGCAATTCGCGCTTTTCCGAGTCTGAACCTGGCCCACAGTTTAGCGAAAGCCCTGAGTTAATCGGCGTAGAAAACGTCGCGGTAGATGCGCTGCTAAAACCTATCCGTGAGCATTCAGCAGACATCGAATCATTTATTCGCGAAGCGATTAAATTAATTAACGAGCCCAGCAACGATAACGCCCGCTTGCTACTGGGTAATGACTATACCCAAGACAATAAATCTCGCGTCCTTGAACTCTTGCTGTCTTCCGCTCACATTCCTGTTGAACGGGTTCATACCCTGCGTTTGGTCAGTAGCGTAGCGCAGGTATCAGAGCTGTGGATGCGCAGCTATAACGGTAAACGTTGGCTTTACTTCAACCCCGAAACCGGCGCCCAAGGGTTGCCCAATGACCGGGTCGTTTGGTGGACGGGCGATGAGCCCATGGCCAAGGTTGATGGCGGCCGCAATCTAAAAATCGAAGTCACTGCCAATCAGAGAACCATGAATTCAATTATGCTCGCGCAATCTATCGCTGAGCGTAAAGAGAACAAGCTATGGGCCTTGTCGCTATACGACTTGCCTTTGCAGTCGCAACAGACCTTTGAAATCATTCTTATGATTCCCATCGGCGTTATGCTTATTTTGCTGCTGCGTAACGTGATCGGTTTGGAAACACTGGGCACATTTACACCGGTTCTAATTGGTCTCGCTTTCCGAGAAACCCAAGTTTTCTGGGGCGTTATTCTATTTACGGTTATCACCGCACTGGGCTTGTCGCTGCGATCCTATCTCGAGCATCTGCATTTACAGCTGCTGTCGAGGCTGTCCGTGGTGCTCACCTTTGTGGTTATCGTTATGGCGCTAATCAGCGTGCTCGGACACCGCTTAGGCTTAGACCGCGGCCTGTCTATCGCCCTGTTCCCCATGGTTATTCTGACCATGTCGATTGAGCGTATGTCGATAGTGTGGGAAGAGCGCGGTGGCGTTCATGCTGGTAAAGTCGGTATTGGCACTCTGGTTGCGGCAACCTTGTCGCACTTAATGATGACCTACGAGCCGTGGTCGTACTTCGTGTTTACCTTCCCTGGCATGCTGCTGGTCTTTATGTCTCTGATGCTAGCGCTGGGTCATTACCGCGGCTATCGCTTAACCGAACTATTCCGCTTTAACGCCATGATTAAAGGCAAATAACATGTCCTTATTCAGCACATGGAAAGAACTGCGCAAAAAAGGTGTGATGGGGATCAACCAGCGCAATGCAGACTATGTATTGCGCTACAACCAACGCCACCTTTACCCCTTGGTTGACGACAAGATCAAAACCAAAGAGCGCGCCGTGCAGGCAGGTATCCACGTACCGCCCATGTATGGCGTAATTGATTCAGACAAGCAAATTAGTCAGCTTACCGATATCGTCAAAGACCACCGCGATTTTGTTATCAAGCCTGCACAAGGGGCCGGTGGCGACGGTATTATCGTGATAGCTGACCAATTTGAAGGTTACTATCGCACCACCTCTGGTCGCTTATTAAGCCGCGATGATATCGAGTTTCACCTGTCCGGTATTTTATCTGGTATCTACTCGCTGGGCGGTCACCGCGACCGCGCGCTCATTGAATTTCGAGTTACCCCCGATCCCATTTTTAGCGCTATCAGCTACGAAGGCGTGCCGGATATTCGTATTATCGTTTTGAAAGGCTACCCCTTGCTTGCAATGCTGCGCCTACCTACACGGCAATCAGGCGGCAAGGCCAACCTTCATCAAGGCGCAATAGGTGTTGGTGTCGATTTGGCAACAGGCATTACCCTAGATGGCACGTGGCTAAACAAATTCATTAACAGCCACCCTGACACCACCAACCCCGTGCGCGGTGTACAGCTGCCGTTCTGGGATGAGTTTATGTCACTAGCCACCCGCTGCTATGAGCTGACAGGCCTGGGTTACTTGGGCGTAGATATGGTGCTGGACAAAGATCGCGGCCCATTAATGCTAGAGCTAAATGCGCGGCCGGGGCTAAACATCCAGATCGCCAATGACGCTGGGCTAGCTGCTCGCTGCCGGAAAGTAGAAGATGAAATTGACCGGCTTGCGGCCAAAGGCATAAAGAAACCGTCACCGGCAAAGCGACTCGCTTTTTGTCAGCGTGAATTTGCCCAGCAATCATTAATTCCCAGCAACGAGCCCCTAGTTGCCGAGGTTCTATCTACGCTGAGTAATGACACTGGCAACGACTCTCAGCCAAGCAGTAACCTCTAGTCTTTCAAATATAAAAAACCCCGCTTACCGTAATACGGTAAGCGGGGTTTTTTATTCAGACTCAATGGCGGGCTATAACACCGCCATATAAAATAGCCTTACTTTGCAGCGCGCTCTTTCTCAATCAGCTCTTGAGCAACCTGCAACATCTCAGCTTGGCCACCCGCAGAGCGACCTGTTATACGATATTTTCCGTTAACAATCAGCTCTGGCGTGCCGGCAATGCCGTATGAACGAGCACGGGCATCGGCTTGTTTCACTTGGCTATTCACACCAAAAGAGTCAAAGGTTTTACGGAAGGTATCCTCATCAATACCCGCGTGCTCAGTAAACAGTTTTGCCAAGGCATCCGCATCACGCAAAGTGTTACGGTCTACATTAATAGCGTTAAAAATAGGCTCATGAACCTTATCCAAAACACCCAAGGTCAATGCGGTGTAGTACGCTTTGGCATGCACCACCATCAAGTCATTCCACATGGCGGGAGAGCGGTGAAAATCGACATCTGCTGGCAACTTTTTCTTCCAAGCCTCTAGCATCGGGTCAAAATGGAAGCAGTGACTGCAGCCATACCAAAACACTTCAACAACTTCTATTTTATCTGGATTGGTCGTTCTTACCGGCTGGGCAATGCGAATAAAACGTTCGCCTTTATCGGCGCTGTCTGTGGGCTGAGCCTGAGCAGCACTTGCCGCCGCTGGCTGCGCCGATTTAACCGCCGCAGATTCCGCACCATCACTGCAAGCAGACACTAATAATAAAAAGCTGAATACACTGACCAACGAGAATATTTTCTTAACCATGAAGCCCCCTCATTTAAAAACGTTTTACCATCACCTATCGGAAAATAGTAAGCGCAGTATAAATACATTGTTATAAGCTGTCTGAGACCACACTCAAACTTAATGATTCCGATTTTCCACTTTAACACGGCACTTTGTCGCAACGCGTTTGTATAGACCAAAATCAACAGAGATAAAAAAAGCGGCCGAAGCCGCCTTTTTTATCTGCTTGCACTTCAGTGGTGCAAACCTTGAATAAATGCAGCTACGGCTTCAATTTCCGAATCACTCATTTTAAAAGCAACCGAACGCATAATTTGAGTATCGCCATCATTGCTACGACCTTCACGGCCATCTGCGGCTGCGCGGAACGCCTTCAATTGCGCTATGGTGTAATCCGCATGCTGGCCAGCCAATGCCGGGAAGCCCGCCGCCGCCATACCGTGACCGGTTGGTGTATGGCATGCCGCACAAGCCGGAACATTACGGTCTGCAATACCACCACGATAAATCGCGGCGCCTTTTTCTACCAAGGCAGGGTCGGCCTGACCGGTGCTAGCCGTTTTGCTAGCGTAAAAAGCGGCAATGTTGGCAATATCTTGATCCGACAAATTTTCTGTTTGTCCCGCCATCATCGGCACAGAACGCGCACCAGATTTAATGTCATGAATTTGCTTGGCTAAGTAACGCTCGCCCTGACCCGCTAATTTTGGAAATGTTGGCGCGGCACTATTACCGTCTGCGCCATGACACGCCGCACAAGCCGCCGCTTTCATTTTACCGGCTCTCGCGTTGCCTTCTAATGCCACGGCAGAACCGGCAAACATCAATGAGGCAACCATTACTAGTAGTGTTTTATTCATTGTCACGTACTCTTTAATCAAGATAATTCTGTCACACACCGCTTAAGATTGTGGCGTCGCCATAAACTCAATCAGTGCTTTAAATTCGTCTGCGCTACAGTTAAAACACAGGCCCTTTGGCGGCATAGTGTTAAAACCTTCATCTGCATGTTTCACCAAGGTTTCCATGCCTTTCTCTAGGCGAGGCGCCCAATCTGCTTCAACTCCGGTTTTTGGCGCACCATTCGCACCAAAACCATGACAGGCATAGCAGGATGCCTGATAACGATCTACAATCGCCTGCTCGGCAGCGCCGGCTGACACGCTAGACACCAGAAATAGTACAGCTACAAGCCATTTATGCATGATCTACGTCTCCGAGTTTCAGCAATCTAATACCGTTTTTCATGAAGCTGGGGGCTTAGTCAATGCTAAAGTGACCCCACACAAAAACTGCGGCATTATACACAACTAGTCGGTATGGGGGCCAATTATTGCCCCAAAATGCCCCTGCATTTGCAATTTTTCTCGGACATATTATGGATTCCTCCCCCGCATTAAATTACCGCCGTGCCAGCTATTTAAAAAGCTCGCCCAACCTGATGCACTGCCCAGACGACTCAGGCGCCGAGGTTGCGTTTGCCGGCCGCTCTAATGCGGGAAAATCCAGCGCAATCAATCGCTTGACCGAGAACAAAAAGCTCGCCAAAACCAGTAAAACGCCAGGGCGCACTCAGCTGTTAAATTTTTTCATTTTAGATGATAGCGCCCGCCAACGACTTGTCGATCTGCCAGGCTATGGCTTTGCGAAAGTCCCCTTAGCGGTAAAAAACGAATGGCAGCGCAACCTCGAAGCCTATCTGCAAAAGCGGGAATCGCTGCGCGGCATGGTTTTAATGATGGATATTCGCCATCCTTTGACAGATTTTGATCGCCAAATGGTAAATTGGGCGACCAAAAGCGCCATGCCCATGCACATATTACTCACCAAGTCGGACAAGCTTAAACGCGGCCCCGCATCCGCAACCTTGCTGTTAGTGCGCAAGGAACTAGCGGAATATGGCGATCTAATCAGTGTGCAATTATTTTCTGCCCACAACGGCGATGGCTTACAAGAACTGCGCAACCAGTTAGATCAGTGGCTAGACACACGGGCATTTGACGAAGCGGAGAGCGCCACGTTAACCGAGCCAGAGCCGGATATTGACGCTTAATAAACTGGAGATGCAAAAAGGCCCGGCGCGCTGAACTCACCGGGCAATCCTACTCCTTAGGAGTCAGGGGGAGACAAGTCTCCTAACGCGGGGCTGTTACATACGTTTAAGAGCAACAGCCTTTTAAAAGTAGACGCAGATTTGCAATTACGCAAATCAATGCGCTTCATCCCAATTGTCACCGGTGCCAATTCCCACCTCCAGCGGTACCGATAAATCAGCAGCAGCCATCATTAACGCCACCACTTCTTTTGTGACTGTATCCAGCGCTGCCGGTGAAACTTCTAGCACGAGTTCATCGTGAACTTGCATGATCATTTTCGCATCAACACCGCTGTCACTCAGGTAGCGATCCACAGAAATCATCGCACGCTTGATAATATCCGCTGCGGTACCCTGCATCGGCGCGTTAATCGCCGTGCGCTCCGCGGCCTGACGACGCATGCCGTTGCTGGCATTTATTTCAGGCAGGTATAAACGGCGGCCAAACAAGGTTTCGACGTAGCCTTTTTCTGACGCCAAAACACGGGTTTCGTCCATATAGCGAAGCACACCAGGATAACGCTTAAAATACAGGTCGATATATTCCTGCGCCTCTTTGCGACCAATATGTAACTGACGAGCCAAACCAAATGCCGACATACCATAAATTAAGCCAAAATTAATCGCTTTGGCGTTGCGGCGCTGGTCATCACTAACCTCATCAAGTGCGACCCCAAATACCTCTGCTGCGGTGGCCTTGTGGATATCTTCTCCAGCGGCAAATGCATCGATCAAGCCGCGATCTCCAGATAAATGCGCCATTATTCGCAGTTCAATCTGAGAGTAATCCGCCGCTAAAATCACATAGCCTGGCGGCGCAACAAACGCCTGCCGAATTCGTCGCCCCTCGACGCTGCGAATCGGGATGTTCTGCAAATTGGGATCTGATGACGACAAGCGACCGGTCGCGGCCACCGCTTGATGGTAGGAAGTATGAATACGACCCGTCGCCGGATCGATAAGTAGTGGTAACTTGTCAGTGTACGTAGACTTCAACTTCGCCATGCCACGATGCTCAAGGATCACCTTGGGCAGGGGATAGTCGTGCGCCAGTTCTGCCAAGACCTCTTCAGCCGTGGACGGCGCACCTTTTGGGGTTTTCTTAATGACTGGAATATTGAGGCGCTCGAACAAAATTTCGCCTAATTGCTTTGGCGAGGCCAAATTGAACTCTCCCCCCGCCAACTCGTAAGCCTCTTTCTCTAAGGCCTGCATTTTCAAGCCTAGCTCATGGCTTTGCTTACCGAGCAGCTCGCGGCTAACGAACGCGCCATTTCGCTCAATACGTGACAACACCGGCACCAAGGGAAGTTCTATGTCGCGATATACCGACATTAGCGCCGAACTGGCATTAAGTTGTGGCGACATAGCCTGATGTAGACGCAGGGTGATATCCGCATCCTCAGCCGCATAGGGTCCGGCCTGCTCTAATGCAATCTGGTTAAATGTAAGCTGTTTAGCGCCTTTACCGGCGATATCTTCAAAATGAATCGTGCTGTGATCTAAATACTTCAGGGCTAAAGTATCCATATCGTGGCGACTGCCAACTGAATCCAAGACGTAGGATTCCAGCATAGTGTCTTCGGCAATACCGCGTAGTGTAATACCGTGATTTACGAGCACATTGGCGTCGTATTTTAAATTCTGACCCAACTTAAGCTTACTAGCGTCTTCAAGGAGTGGCTTTAACGCAGCCAGCACAGCGGTTTCGTTAAGCTGATCCGGCGCATCTAAATAATCATGCCCGAAGGGCAGATACGCTGCTTGACCGGCTTTTACTGCAAAAGACACCCCAACCACCCGCGCCTGCATGTAATTGAGGCTGGTGGTTTCGGTATCAAACGCGAACAGTGGGGCGGCATTTAGCTTTTGTAACCACGCATCAAGCTGCGCCTGAGTGAGTATTAGCTGATAGTCTGCCTCGCCCGTAAAAGCCGACTCGGCCACTTCGATCACAGCGTCACTGTCGCCACCCAGCAAATCGGCCTGCACCAAGGATTCGGCACGCTCGGTTCGGCTTAATTCCTGCACCCACGTTTTAAATTCAAATTCGGTAAATAAACTGAGCAAACGGGCGTTGTCTGGCTCAGACGGTAGCAAATCTGGCACGGATACGTCCAAGGGCACATCGCACTTGATCGTTGCCAAGGTATAAGACAGAAAGGCCTGCTCGCGGCTGTCTTCAAGCTTTTTGGCAATCCCCTTGGCACCGCGTATTGGTAAATCTGGCACTTTGTCGAGGTTTTGATATATATCTTCTAGGCTACCCAAGGCTTGCAACAAGGCGAGGGCGGTTTTCTCACCAACACCTGCAACACCGGGAATATTGTCGACTTTGTCGCCCATCAGCGCCAAAAAGTCGATAATTAGCTCTGGAGGAATACCAAATTTTTCATTTACGCCTGCAATATCCATTACCGTATCGGTCATGGTGTTAACCAAGGTCACATGCTCATTCACAAGCTGCGCCATGTCTTTATCGCCGGTAGATACCAATACCGGACGCGCCTTGCCGGCCTGAGCCGCCAAGGTGCCTATCACGTCATCTGCCTCGACACCCTCAATCACTAATCGCGGCAAGCCCATTGCATCGACAATGGCATTTATGGGCTCAACCTGACTACGCAAGTCATCCGGCATGGGTGGGCGCTGCGCCTTGTACTGGGGATACATATCATCGCGGAAGGTTTTGCCTTTGGCATCAAATACCACCGCGATTGGGCTATCGGGGTAATCCTTCTGCAGACGGCGCAGCATATTAATCACGCCCTTTATCGCGCCAGTGGGCTGACCCGTTGAGGTATTCAGCGGCGGCAGAGCATGAAAAGCGCGATACAGATAGGAGGAACCGTCAACTAATACAAGAGGCTTTATGGCTGTCATGGGGGCAAATTGGCACGTCAGTTATTGGGAAACGGCAGTGTACCACGACCCAGACAAGCATCATTAGCCTATCGAAAGCCACCAAAGTGTTACCGTTTTTCACAAGAGCGATTACATGAGAGCTTGGTAATTTGCCACATTAACGGGAAATTACCAAAAGTTAAGCTGACACTCTTTTTATTTGTGTTACCTTACGTAACACAAGGTAACCTTTTATCTTGTGCAGGGCCAAACATGCCCATCTTGAGAGGAGAAACTCAAATGAACAAAACTATTAGCGCAATCCTTATCCTGGTTGCCAGCGCCGCAGCAACTGCCGCAGAACCCAATGCCGCAGCTTCTGAGCCAATGGTATTAGCATACAACCAGATTAGTAATAACCAGCCGCAAGAGCCCGCTATTGAGTACGCAAGCCCGTACTCTGCAGAGCGCTTCCTTGAGAGAAACTTGGATGTGGTTGCCGCAAGCCTAAATGTAGAGCTTGACGACAAAATTAGTAGCGCAATGACACCACGTTTCGACGACTAAGCCTAAGTGCTTATGACACGTCGTAACTGGCCGCTAATGATCAAAACAGGCCAGAAATGCCTGCCCGAGCTGACGGTATAAACCCAAAAACCCGTCAGCACCTTCTTCCTTCCCCTTATTGGTACGTCTCGCGCTATCACTAGAACCCAGGGGATCTATCTCAATCACCGGAATATCCAAACCCGCAACCAATGCATTCAGCATTGCCGGCGCATACTGGGGCTCACGAAACACACAGGCAAATTCACCCGCTTGTAAGCGAGCGCGCAACTCAACAATATGCCTAGCCCCCGGCAAACGATCTGACCCCGACATCACCATTTCACCTGCTGGCAGTCCGTAATGGTGCTCAAAGCGGCTAAATCCATCATGCAGCAATAGGTAGGGGCGGCGCTCATGGCGCGCTATCTCTTCTTGCAGCTGTTTATCGTACTGCCGAAATTCTGTGCTAAAGCGCGCCGCATTGGCGTGAAAATAAGCACCACGGGACGGTAGGCGATCAGACAATAAGCGAGCCACACGACGCGCTATGCTTTGCACTTCTTCCGCATCCATCCACACATGCGGGTCTTCGTCATTTCTTAAATCGGGGTAGAGGGCAACCGCATTCTCTTGCTTGCGCAATAGCTTTTGCAGGTAGGTTTCTAACATTGGCCCCACCCACAGCACCAAGTCTGCAGAGTGCACCCGCTGCGCATCGGAGGGGCGCAACTGAAAATCATGAGGTGACACGGTTGCCGGTGCCAATAGCTCTGCGCTAATGGCATCACCACCAACATCTTGGACGATCATCTGCAAGGGCATAATACTGGACAGGACTACCGGCTTACTGCTGTCTGCCCACGCGATATTACTGAGCATCCAAGCCGTTAACACACCCCACATTACTGCTCTCAACTGTTCTTCCCCATTGTTTAATACCGTACAAATGCAATATTATAACATTTTATTTTATGCAGAACCGAACCCTAATGCACAATATAGCTGAACAGCACAACCATCAGCGTTGCATTGATGACGCGATGACCCGCGCACGGGAGCTATGCCAGCACCGGCAAGTAAAATTCACCCGCATACGCGAGCAAGTCTTGGCCTGTGTATGGGCGAATCATCAGCCGGTAGGGGCTTATACCATTCTCGAAGAGCTGGCGAAAGATTCCAGCCGTCGACCCGCGCCGCCTACCGTATACCGTGCGCTGGATTTTTTACTCGACAATGGCCTAATACATCGCATTGCGTCACTGAACGCTTTTGTGGGCTGCAAAGACCCAAGCCACCATCACCAAGGGCACTTTTTAATTTGCCGCCAATGCCGCAATGCAACAGAGCTGGACACCGATATTATCAACACCGCCATTAAGACCGCCGCCAAACAACACGGCTTTACGGTCGAAGCCCCTTGCGTAGAGGTCGTTGGCTGCTGCGCCCACTGTCAGGCGGTCGGCGACAATGAATAATTCTCCGCTACTCACGCTGAGCCACATTTCACTTAAGCACCAGCGACAAAGCCTGCTTACCGATGTCAGCCTCAGTCTCGCGCCACGTCAAATAATGACGATCATCGGCCCCAATGGCGCTGGCAAAAGCACCTTAATCAAAATCGCCCTAGGTTTAATCAAACCTGACAGCGGCAGCGTATTTCGGCAGGCCAATCTGGGTATTGGCTATATGCCGCAGCGCCTGTCACTCAACCCCTTAATGCCCCTGAGTGTAGAACGCTTTTTAGCAATGGCTAATACCCGCAAGAAAAACATTGATACCGCACTCGGCCGTACCGGCATTGCTCATTTGCGCAGACGACCGCTACATGACATCTCCGGCGGAGAAACCCAACGCGTACTCCTTAGCCGAGCCCTGCTAAGTGAACCGGATTTATTAGTACTAGACGAGCCCGCACAAGGCGTTGATATTAGCGGCCAAACTGAGCTTTACGAGCTAATCAACAGCTTACGCGACACACTGGGCTGCGCGGTGCTGATGGTGTCACACGACTTGCACTGGGTAATGGCGCAAACCGATACCGTCATTTGCCTTAACCAACATATTTGCTGCCACGGTCATCCCGAACACGTCAGTAACGACCCAGCCTATTTGTCGCTATTTGGTCGTCGCCACGCCGAAGCCGTCGCGCTCTACCAACACGACCACGACCACCAACACGACATCCACGGCGATGTCGTGTGCGAGCACCACCACCATGACTGACATACTGTTAAATGCATTAATCGCCGGCCTACTCGTAGCCGCTTTGTGCGGCCCACTCGGCGCACTGGTAACATGGCAGCGCATGGCCTATTACGGCGACACACTAGCCCACTCAGCGCTGCTGGGACTCGCCCTCGGCTTCGCGCTACAGGTTAATTTGCAGTACAGCGTACTCATCACGTGTTTGTTAATCGGCACAATTTTATTTGCATTGCAGTGGTGGCGAAATATTGCGCTGGATAGTCTGCTGGGCATCCTATCGCATAGCAGCCTAGCGCTGGGCTTAGTTTGCCTGTCTTTTTTAGATAATCAGCGATTGGATTTAAACGCGTTTTTATTCGGTGATTTATTAGCCATTGCGCAGGAAGACCTAGTCAGCCTTGCCGTCATTTGCAGTCTGATATTTGCGCTCCTATTTCGCTATTGGCCCGCCTTAGTTGCCATTACCGCGCATTCAGAACTCGCCGAAATTGAAGGCCTACCCGTAAAAAGGTTACGTCTATTAATGATGCTAATGGTGGCCGCAACGGTGGCCGTGGCAATGAAAATAGTAGGCGTATTACTTATCACGGCGATGCTGATTATTCCCGCCTCAGCAGCGGGTCGCTTTGCCCGCAGCCCAGAGCAAGCCGCAGTTCTAGCGATAATCTGCGGCGCGATTGCCGTTGTTTGCGGGTTAGCAGGGGCTTGGTATTGGGATACCCCCGCAGGCCCAAGTATTGTACTTGGGGCTGGGAGTTTATTTGTACTGGGGCAATTGGCGCCGAGCTATCGGCGCAATTAATCTAAAGTAAACTTAGCGGGAGAGGGGATATTAAAATTAATAATATTCCCGAATAGATAAGTAGGCCCGCTTCATTTTACTAATCTCTAAAGGCGCCTTAAAAAAACCTACCGAATGCCCTTCTGGATTAACCAGGGCAACATTTGCGCTGTGCTCAACCAGATAATTACTGCCACCACCGGGAACCTTGGTGAACGGAATATTCAGCGACGTTGCAAAGCGATGGATTTCTAAAAAATCACCTGTAATACCGCGAAACGCCGGATGGAAAAAATCCAAATAACTATGTAATTGCTCTGGCGTATCGCGAGCCGGATCAACGCTGGCTAGCCACACTTGAGTATTCGCCTGCACCTCAGGATCTAGCTCTTGGTAAAACGCTTTTAATTGCGCAAGTGTGGTCGGACAAACATCTGGGCAATAGGTGAAACCGAAAAACACCAAGCTCCACTGTCCCTGAAATGTGGATGGCGTCACACGCTCCTTGCGATCATCTTCCAAGGTAAAGTTAGGCAGTAAGCGCGGATTTTCGTATAGATAAGCACCTTGAGATTTTAACTCTTCGGTCGTCATTACCCGCGCGCGCGTAAACGCATAGAAAAATCCGCCCACTAAAATAATCGCCACCGACACGATAGCCAGCACGGTTAAGCGTATGCCTCGATCACGCTTCGCGGTTGCGCTTTGCTGCGTTTCTTCTGTCATCTGTAATCAACCTCAAAAATGGTCATTGCCGGCAATAAATAATGATCCAATAGCATGATCATAAACAATGCCATCAAATAGATAATGGAATATTTAAACGTCGCCATTGGCGCTTTCGGATCGTTACCGCGCATCAATACAATCGCCCAATATAAAAACCCTGCACCCAGACACACCGCACCCAGTAAATACAAAGATCCACTCATTCCCGTTGCAAACGGCAACAGCGTAACGACACATAGCAGTATTGTATAAAGCAGGGTATGCAATTTGGTGTAACCAATCCCGTGGGTTACTGGCAGCATCGGGATTTCTACTTTGGCATAATCATCACGACGGTGGATAGCCAAGGCCCAGAAATGCGGCGGCGTCCAAATGAAAATAATCAGCACAAGTAATAATGCATGGCCGTCTACTTGATTAGTTACTGCGGTCCAGCCCAGCAACGGTGGCGCCGCACCTGCAATACCGCCAATCACAATATTTTGTGGGGTCGCGCGCTTAAGAAAAAGGGTATACACCACCGCATAACCTAACAGCGACGCCAAGGTCAGCCACGCGGTTAAGGCATTCACCTTAATCAGCAGAATCGCCATGCCCAAGCCACCGATCGCAGTAGCAAATATCGCTGCATCGCGGGTTTTAACTCGGCCCTGCGCAATAGGACGATTGTGGGTCCGCGCCATCACCAAGTCGATTCGACTATCGACCAAATGGTTTACCGCCGCTGCTGCACCCGCGCATAAGGCAATGCCAAGATTACCAAACACTAGCGGCTCCCAAGGCACCATACCCGGCACCGACATAAACATACCGATAACCGAGGTTAGCAACATTAATAGCACGACGTTGGGTTTACACAGTTCGTAATAATCCCGCCAGTTTGCTGACTCGGCCCGTGGCTGCGTCATACTCGAATTCCCCCGCGGTTTACCGCCGCTGTAAAGACCAAATAAGTGGTAGTGACCTGCGTAAGCAGCAGGAGTGCGCCTACTAGGTTATGCGCTACAGCAACATCAATCGGAAAGCGAAACACAACGTTGCTGATACCCAAAGTGATCTGCACAGTGAGCACAGCCAAAATGGCATAAGATAATTTTTTAGCCGCAGGTAAGCTCAAACCACACAATTTTATACATAAAAATATGAGGTAGGCTGCAGTCACAATTGCGCCAACACGATGACTAAAATGAATAGCAATTCGCGCTGCATTATCCATCGTGCCGCCCAAGTAATTTGGGCCGATATGCTGAGTAATATTAAAGCCGTCGGCAAAATTCATGGGCGGCAACCATGCACCTTGGCAAGTTGGAAAATCGGGACACGCAATATCTGCATAGTTCGATGTAGTCCAGCCGCCCAACGCTATTTGTGCAACAACAATTAGCAGACCAATGACCGCCAATGGTCGAATAGCATTTAATTTATTTTCGGCGATAGCTGGAATTTGCCAATGAAAATTATTAAGTCGCAACGTGAGCAGCCACAATAAACTAAGCGTGGTAAACCCGCCCAATAAATGGGCGGTCACCACTTGTGGCCACAGTTTTAAGGTAACTGTCCACATCCCGAACATGCCTTGCAAAATAATAAAAGCCAACAGGAACATCGGCAATTTCACCGGCTGCTTCGGTGCTCGGCTGCGCAGCGAAAACACCAGTATGCCCATAGTGAATAAGCCCAAACTTGATGCGAGATACCGGTGAATCATTTCCGGCCAAGTTTTATCGTGCTCAACAGGCGCATCCGGAAATGCTTCATTCGCCCGCGCCACATCATGATCATCGCTAGGCCACAACACATGACCGTAGCAGGTCGGCCAATCTGGGCAGCCTAAGCCCGCATCGGCCAAACGGGTAAAAACTCCCATTCCCAAAACAATAACTGCGACGAGGCAGGCAATAAATGTTAAACGAAAACCCGCTTTACGTTGTTCTGGCGCGTTAAATAAAGCCATTGCTAAGTACCGTATTCACTATATTTATTGCGCCGATTACTTAATCAGGCGCCCCATATCTTTGAGGACGTCCTTGCCTAAAGTTGTCAGCGTTTGCTGCTCAGTATCGCCTGCGCGGTAATACATCATTACCCAGCCTAAGGGATCGACCACGTAGAATGCACGGGGATCAAAAGGATCAATTTCCAAGTTCTTTAAGTTACTTAAAAATGCTGTTCCGTCGGCATACAACACCGTCATGTCGCTGTGCTCGGCTTCAATAAAGTCTCGCAAGTTTGCCGACAGCGGCCCGTCAACGGCGAGATAAATTCGCTCTACACGATCGACTTTTTTCCCGAGAGCAGTGTGAGTCTGACGCGTTAAATACAACATGCGTTCGCAGTCATCAACACAGTCCCGACCGCCCACAATCATAAACACCCAACGCGACTCAGCGCGGTCAAACAAAAATTCACCGCCATCAATACGCTGTGGATGTAAATCACCAAGCTGCATGACCGGATTAATCAGCGTGCCGCGATTAACCGTACGGAAATTAATAATATTTTCCTTGGCCAAATAATATACCGCGCTGGACAATAAAATTACGGCAATTGGAATGCCCAGTATTAAACTAAGAAGGCGCTTGCCGCGCTTAGGATCTACGGTTGTAGTCATAGTTCATTGTTCTCTTCATCTTTGCGGCGCTTAAGTAGCTCTGCTAGATTTGTGTTAAAAAAAATAAAAATAATGCCTAAAGCAAAAGCCATCGCAAACCACTGCACCGCGTATCCGGTGTGTTTTGCAGGTGTGACATTTACCACCAGCCGCTCTGTATGCAAGGCCCCAGTACTGCTTTCATCAAGACGCAGACTGACCGGCAACATGTTTTGAAACTCCTGCCTCGCTGTATCAATATCCAACCACTGCTGACGACGTGGCCACGCAGTCTGAACTTCGCTACCCAAACTAAAATTCTTCTCGTCACTGCGATACAACTCGCCGCTAACTCTGACGACACCTTCGGGGATTGATACCCTCGGTAAGGTTCGACGAGAGGCATCTCCTTCAATCCAGCCGCGATTAACCAGCAATTTTTGCCCATCACTCAGGGTAAAAACCGCCATTATCTCATATCCGAATCGACCGTGAAAAATTCGATTATCTAATAGCCAATATTGCTCGGCATCAAACTGACCCTCGGCATAAGCGGGGCGGTAATTGGGATAACTATCCAACACGGCTACATTTACTGCAGGTAATAGGCGACGCTCTTCAAAATCGGCAAGTAGAGCTTGCTTTTCATCTGCTCTGCGCAGCTGCCAACAACCAAGGCTCACCAGTATCGGCAGTATTAGGATGATTGTCAGCGCCGACTTCCAATCGAGCTGCCATTGCAGTCTTGCCCGCTGGCTGGCCATTTATGAAATCC
This sequence comes from Zhongshania sp., assembly GCA_018066965.1. Taxonomy (GTDB): domain Bacteria; phylum Pseudomonadota; class Gammaproteobacteria; order Pseudomonadales; family Spongiibacteraceae; genus Spongiibacter. Next base: position 75,384 of record JAGPVP010000061.1, read on the forward strand.
TATTGTGTATACTGCGGCAAACAATGAAGGAGGTTTACCGATATGTGGTTAAAGATTGTCATAGTCGTGCTGTTTATCGCACTTGTCATCAGCCTATTTAGTGGGCTGTTCTTTTTGATGCAAGACCGTGGCACCACCATGCGAACTTGGCAATCACTAAAGGTTCGCTTGATGATTGCGGCATTACTGATGGGCTTCCTATTTTATGGCGTTTTCACTGGCAAACTTGGTTCTAACGCGCCCTGGGATCAGCGCTATTTAGATTCAGGGGAAGCCGTCCTACAAACACCATAGGCGCTCAATAATGAATTTGGCCGGTAGCACCTGTTTACCTAAGTAAACAGATGTACCGGCCAAATTTACTGAGCTGCTAGTAGTGTGCGCTTACAGAATGTAAACGAACAAGAACAAGAATACCCAGACTACGTCTACAAAGTGCCAGTACCAAGAAGAGGCTTCAAAACCAAATTGGTCTTCTGCAGAGAAGTGACCTTTGGTTTTAGAGCGCAACCACTGCACCAACAACATGAAAGTACCCATCGCCACGTGGAAGCCATGGAAACCAGTCAACATAAAGAAGGTCGTACCGTACACACCGCTGTTTAGACGAATGCCATATTCAAAAAGTGCTTCGTGGTACTCCATGTACTGTAGGTACAGAAAGATACAGCCCAGAGCCACTGTAATAAACAACCACACGTTAAACTTCTTGCGGTCATTCTGTTTAATACCCATATGGGCAATATGGCAAGTAAAGCTCGATGCCAACAGAATTACTGTGTTGTAAAGCGGTAGCCAGTGAGCAATATTCGCAAAGCCTGGGAATGACAAGCTGTGCTCAGCACCAACGAATGCGCCATTGTTTGCCAAATGTCCGGCCGCTGCCTGGGCTTGAACACCGCCAATTGCGTCTTGTGGTGTTGTCAGCAATGGCCACGAGTACTCAAAACCAGGCCATAACAGGGTATTCATTGTTCCTGCACCTTCACCCGCCAACCAAGGCGCGGAAAGGTTACGGATGTAGAAGAGGGCGCCGAAGAAGGCACCAAAGAACATCACTTCTGAAAAGATGAACCACTGCATTCCAATCACATAGGATTGCTTAAGCTGCGCGCTGTTCATGCCCGCACGGTTTTCACGAATCGTCGTGCTAAACCATACAAACAAAGTAGCCGCTAACCAAAATAAACCAGCAAACAAAATAAAGCTGGAACTGGTTTCTTCGCCTGCACGGTAACTACTATCATTGATGACACTGGCAGCGCCATAAACGATGGTTGTCATGCCAATAGATGCGCTGATAGCAAGCTTACTACTGTCGGGCACGTAGTAGGTTTCGTGCCCTGTATTGCTTTGACCCGCCATTGTTAAATCTCCATTTTCTCGGGAGAGAAAAATCTCTTTTCTATTTCGATGACGCCGCAACAGAATCCTGTTTCGCCGCCATCTCGGTTACATCAAATATCGTGTACGACAAAGTAATTACATGGATATCTTTGGGTAAATCGCGATCGATAATAAATTGTAGTGCCAAATCTGCGTTTTTGCCTGCAGCCAATGGCTGCTGGTTAAAACAAAAACATTCCGTTTTATGAAAATACTCAGCCGCTCGGGACGGAACAATGCTGGGAATAGCCTGCGACACCATATACCTATCTTGCGTGTTCTTTGCATAATAAGTGACATTATTAGATTCACCGGGGTGAACCTCTATCTGACTGGTGTTTGGCGCAAATTCCCAAGGCATCATTTCATTGTTTTGCGCGACAAATTGTACTTTTACAATACGATCTGTATCAATCTGGCTTTCTACAACGGTGTACTGTTGACCGGTCTTACCGTTAATGCCCAACGCTTCACACAACGCATCGTAAAGCGGAGGCATTACCCACATGGCAAAGGCAAACATAATAAACACCAAACCCAGCAGTTTAATGCTAATTTTCTTGATATTTTTGTCTGCCTGAGTCGCCATAATTACATCCAGCCCTTACTTCAGTTCAGGTGGAGTCGTAAAGGTGTGGTATGGCGCAGGCGTAGGCACTGTCCATTCCAAAGTAGTGCCACCTTCCCATACTTTCGGATCGCTGACTGGCTTGCCGTGAGTAATTGTTCTAACAATATTGAACAAGAACAGCAGCTGGCTAGTACCATAAATAAACGCACCGATGGATGACATCATATTGAAATCAGCAAACATCAGATTGTAGTCAGGAATACGACGCGGCATACCCGCCAGACCCACAAAATGCTGCGGGAAGAAAGTCAGGTTGAAACCAATGAACGAGATCCAGAAATGGGCTTTACCCATAGACTCGTTGTACATTTTGCCGGTCCACTTTGGAATCCAGTAGTACACAGCAGAAGACAGCGCGAAGATCGCACCAGCAACCATGGTGTAGTGGAAGTGGGCAACAACAAAGTAGCTGTCGTGGTACTGGAAGTCAGCGGGCGCAATCGCCAGCATCAGACCAGAGAAACCACCAACGGTGAACAAGAACACCTTGGCAATCGCAAACAACATTGGCGTCTCAAGGGTAATAGAGCCCTTGTACATGGTGGTGATCCAGTTGAACACCTTGGCCGCTGTTGGCACCGCAATCAACATGGTGGCGTACATAAAGAACAGTTCGCCAGCAATCGGCATACCCACCGTGTACATATGGTGAGCCCATACGATAAACGACAAGAACGCGATTGACGATGTTGCGTAAACCATTGAGTCATAACCGAACAAAGGCTTGCGAGAGAAGGTAGGAATAACCTCTGACACCACACCAAATGCTGGCAGAATGATGATGTAAACTTCTGGGTGACCAAAGAACCAGAACACATGCTGGAACAGTACTGGGTCACCACCACCAGCAGCAGAGAAGAAGCTGGTGCCAAAGTGAATATCCATCAACATCATGGTCACTGCACCCGCTAGTACGGGCATTACAGCAACTAACAAGAACGCTGTGATCAACCAAGTCCATACAAACATCGGCATTTTCATATAGGTCATGCCTGGCGCGCGCATGTTCACTACAGTAGCGATGATGTTAATAGAGCCCATGATCGACGATATACCCATGGCGTGAACCGCGAATATAAAGAAGGTCACGCTTGGTGGCGCATACGTTGTAGACAATGGCGCGTAGAACGTCCAACCAAAGTTAGGACCGCCACCTTCCATAAGGAGGGTAGATGCCAGCAACAAGAATGTTGGCGGCAGGATCCAGAACGACCAGTTGTTCATGCGCGGCAACGCCATATCTGGCGCACCGATCATCATCGGAATCATCCAGTTAGCGAGACCAACAAAGGCCGGCATAATGGCGCCGAAAACCATAACGAGACCATGCATGGTCGTCATTTGGTTGAAGAACTCAGGCTGTACTATTTGTAGGCCTGGCTGAAATAGCTCAGCGCGAATAATCATGGCGAACGAGCCGCCAAGTAAGAACATCGCAAAGCTGAACCACAAATACATCGTACCGATGTCTTTGTGGTTGGTGGTAAATAGCCACCGCGTTAAACCTTTAGCAGGTCCGTGATGAGCACCCATGGTGTAATCCCCCTACTGACCTTTCTTGAATTTGTAAATGTCAACTGGCTGCAACATGTCACCCATGTTGTTACCAAAGGCGTTGCGCTGATAAGTAATTACAGCAGCAAGATCCACCTCATTTAATTGACTACCAAATGCTGGCATAGCTGTACCAGGTACGCCGTTCACGACGTGATCTGTGTGCACTTTTATCGCACCAGTCGCAATAGGGCTGCCGGCAATCGCCTTACCAACACCACCTTCGCCGTTTGCACCGTGACACGCCGCGCAGCTGCTGGTGTAAACCGACTTACCGCGTTCAACCAGCTCATCCAAGGAAAAGTCTTTCGCCATCAATTCTTTAATTTCAGCCGCGGCGGCTTGCTTCTTACCTAACCACGCTTGATATTCAGGCTCTTCAACAACATTAACCACAATCGGCATAAAGCCGTGGTTACGACCACAAAGCTCAGCACACTGACCACGGAAAACGCCGGTTTCAGTTGCTTTGGTCCATGCTTCATTGATGAATCCAGGAATGGCATCGCGCTTCACCGCTAGTGCAGGCACCCACCAAGCGTGTAACACGTCGTTAGCAGTAACCAAGAAACGTACTTTCTTGTTCACTGGAATAACAACCGGCTCATCAACTTCTAGCAAATAGTTCGAACCCTTGTCTTCTGTGTTCGCAATTTCTGCGCCATCAGTCAACAAATTCGAAAAGAAACTAACGTTGTCGCCATTCGGATTGATGTATTCGTATTTCCACTTCCACTGGTAACCGGTGATCAAAATATCAAGATCAGCGTCATCGGTGTCGTAGATTTCGATGAGTGTTTTTGTGGCTGGGATAGCCATCAACAACAAAACTAGAAATGGAACTATCGTCCAAGCAATCTCCACGCGGGTATTTTCGTGAAAAGTTGCCGGTTCCTGATGACGTTCTTTACGGTATGCGAATACCGAGTAAAACATCACGCCAAAAACCACTATGCCTGTTACGACACAAATGTAGAAAACCCACATATGCAAATCGTAAATTTGATGACCAACCTCGGTAATACCAGGGGTCATATTGGTTTGCCAACGTGCGCCTGCTTCGGCCCATGCGCCGGCACTAAACAGGCTTAGCAGCATTAGCACAGGACTAAGCGCCAGCTTAAGCAGCCGTTTCGCTTGTAAATACATCTCCCGTGTCTCCATGTACAGTGAATTAAGACCCCAAGACCACGCAAAGAAATGCCATGCACAAGTTTTTATCTGCTGGGGGAACACAATCGTTAAATTGAACTCTTAAACAGACACAAACAAACCCCAGTGCGAATTTATTTTAAATTCGTATTGAGATTTATTCGTAATTCGTACATCGCAAACCCATTGACGCTGCTTTGGGTGCGACAAAACGCCGCAATTATAAACCCGTTAAATGCACCAGCGCTACTCCGCTGCAGTGGAATACATAGTGTCTTTCGTAGCAATTCCCCTGCTTTTATCATATCCACACCAGTTAAAGGGTTAATTCCCCACGCAAACCACAAGATATAGGATAAAATCTAATTTATTTTTGATCGCAAGCTCAATTATATTCGCCCTATTTCTGTGCAAGCCTGTTGAAAACTAGGCTATCTAAGCGATATCCGTTAATCATGGCCAAAAACCAACATATTCACCACCGAATCCGAGCACTGGCTTGGCCGATGATTCTCGCGAATTTATCCGTCCCGCTATTAGGTGTAGTAGACACTGCGATTCTTGGCCACCTCGGTGATAGCCGTTATTTGAGCGCGGTCGCCATTAGCAGTAGCTTACTCGCGTTCTTATATTGGGGCTTTGGCTTTTTACGCATGGGCACTACCGGTGCCAGCGCGCAGGCACATGTCAACACCAATGCAAGTACGGGATTGCTAATTAAGGCCCTCGCCTTAAGCACCCTTATCGCGCTTTTTGTCTTTCTCGCTGGATATCCCTTAAGCGACCTTGGCCTGTCGCTAATGAACGCCGACGATACCCTACAGCCCATTGCCCGCAGCTACCTCCATATTCGCCTATACAGCGCACCAGCGGTACTTGGCACCTATGTGGTTGTGGGTTGGCTTATTGGCCAACAACAAACCCGCTGGCCACTCGCGATCGCGGTGCTAACAAACGTCCTCAATATTGCCTTGGATTTTGTGCTGGTTATCAAACTAAATCTGCACAGCGACGGCGCGGCGATAGCCAGTGTAATTAGTGAGTATTGCGGCCTCGGCGTGGCACTGTGGTCTGTGCGCGCACCCATCCGGCAAGTGATTACACTAGGCCTCAGACATGCGTGGTCGTACGGCCCCAGTCTTAAACAATTACTCAGCAGTAACGTCCAGCTCTTTGTCCGCACTGCCGCATTACTATTTAGCTTCGCTTTTTTCACCGCCCAAAGTGCCGCCATAGGCCAAGATCAACTGGCCGCCAATGCCATATTGCTGCAACTTATGATGATTAGCGCATACGGTTTAGACGGTTTTGCCCACGCGGCCGAAGCGCTGGTAGGGGAGGCCTATAGCCGTAAAAATCGCGCTCTGCTTGTTTCTACCTGCCGCGCTTGCGCCAAATATTGCGCCGTTACCGCGATATTGGTGAGCGCCGCACTATTTCTACTCAAATCACCCATCATCAGCCTCATGACTGATTTACCCGCTGTTCGCCTCTTAAGCAGCGAATATTACACTTGGCTAATATGGCTACCACTGCTATGCGCACCCAGCTATTTGCTAGATGGCATTTACATTGGCGCACTCAAAACCCAGGCGATGCAATGGAGCATGCTTTTCTGCGTCGGCCTTATTTATCTACCCCTGTGGGCTGCCACACAACACTGGGGCAACAACGGGCTCTGGTTTGCATTCAGCATGTTCAACCTTGCCCGCGGAATCAGTCTTGCACTGCTGCTGCCGCCGCGCTACGTTTTAAATGCCCCTCGGCACCAAGCGTAAAGTTCGCTACTACCGGTAACATATCAAGATGGCACCAACGGGATTCATTGCCATATATGTGACAAACAGCCGCTATCACCATATATAACAATCAAACCACCAATCTAATAACAATTGATTTAAGCGCGAATTTCGGTAACAATGTTTGTGTATATAGGTATCAATACCTGTCCCTTGATCTCTCCACACCTTTCTATGTCATTTTCTAAGAGGTATGACTAATGAAGAAGTCTACGTATTTACTCGCCAGTTTATTGCTGTGCCTGATCAGCACCAGCGTATTCGCCGACTGTGCTGCGCGCGCCGTTTACCGCGCCCCAGAAATTCCTGAATTAAGTGAAACTAGCTATGAGCAGGTTGCCCAGCTAGAACAAGACGTGCAGTTTTACATTAAAGATGCCGACCAACGGCTGCTAGAGTGCGAAAACAAGTCTTCGCCACTTGCCTACAATTTTGCCATTGGTCGCATGGAAAGAGTCGCCAAGGCATACAACGAATTAGCCGAGTTTTATAATCGCGCTACGGTTGCGTCTATCTATGCTCGTTAATTTAGTCGACAACATTATCACTCTCTGCGCTGAGTGGTAGCTCCTCGATCCACAGTAATAAATCGGTAACACCCACATCCACACCCTGCTGACTAAGCAGGGTGGTAACCTGCCCACGGTGATGGCTCTGATGATTAAAGAAGTGCTGTAGCACTAAGCCAAAGGGCTTACAAAAATTATGGCCCTTGCTGTTTTTATACCTCAACGGACGATCAAATCCCGCCTCATCTAAGGCCTCAGTCCACCGGCATATCTCTGCATCAAGTATGCGCCGAGCGCGAAACAGGGCCGTAAAATCCTCGTATAGCACTTGATTCAAGGCCGTAGGGCTTGTCATTGTTGCAACCGCGGATAAACAGCCAGCCGCCGCAAACGGCCGCTTAGCAAAACGCTGCAGCCACATAGTGTCAGCCACATACACGTGATTTAGGGTTCCCAAAATCGACTGAAAAAACGCACCGACATTGCTCGCCAATTGCTCCTCACTCAAGCTTGCCGCCGCCGCATAAAGCCGCTGGTTCATATCTCGGTTATAACGCCCCATCAAAGCAAACTGCTGCTGACGCCCCATTCTTTCTACTCCACACAGCCAATACACGGTCTACGCCGCTCCAGACCAGTCGCTAAACTGACCCGCCCTTTAACACACCAAATTTTCAGTTGCGGCTTTTATCAGCTGCTCACAGCGTAGCGCCGCAGCGCCGGCAAGATCCCGGTTAGGCAAAATCAAAAACAAATCCGCGTAACGCGCACCCCCCTCAATCATGGGTAGCGGCACAATGTCACCACTATCTAATTCACGCCGCATCGCCATTTCCGGTAACCATGCGAAGCCTAGCCCTCTCGCCACCGCGCTGATCGATGTTTCCATGCGGCTCACCGTTAAACGCTGCGCGGCCTCTAACCAACCGGCATCACGTTGCCGACGCACGCCGGAGTCCCGAACAACAACCTGACGAAACGATCGCAAGTCACGATAGTCTAGCTCGCGATTTAACTTATGCAGGGGGTGGTCGCGATGGGCCACCGCAATAAACTTCACTCGCAAAATGTGATCTCCCAAAAAACCCGGCGGTACAATACCGGTAACAGCAACGTCGCAGCGACGCTCTAAAAGGGCCTCTTCGGCACCGCTCAGTACTGTTTCAACGCATTCGATGCGGGTATCTGGACAGTTTTTGCTCAGATCGGCCAAGCAATCCAACATCAACTGGCTAGGAAATAGCGTATCGCATACTATGCGCAGCTGCGGCTCCCAGCCCGCGGCAACCGACTTGGCAGACTTCTCTAAGCGCAGCGCCTCATCGATCAGCGCACGACCTCGGCGATAGAGCATTTGCCCCACCTCGGTTAATTCAGACTTTCGGCCACGTATCTCAAAAACCTTGACCCCAAGCTGCTCCTCCATTTTTTGAATGGTATAGGTCACAGCCGACTGGCTTTTGTGCAAAACCTCAGCAGCGCGAGCATAACTACCCTCATCCACAACCGCCAAAAAACAGTACCACTGCTCAAGATTTGTCCTAGGGCCCGACATATAGATCAACTTTACTGATTGTTAATGTCAATAAATTGCGCTTTTTAAACAATTTTATCAATAGTTTAATAACAACATCGACTACCGTAAATCAGGAGCACACCATGACCAACATTCTTCATATTAATAGCAGCCTATTCGGAGAAGGCGGCAAATCCAGCCAGATGGCGAATGATTTTATTCAGGCATTGCGCAGCAAACTAGACAGCTCAGCGCTGGTATCCCGCGATTTACACGCCAACCCACTGCCTCATTTAGACGGTGAGCGCTTTACCGCCTTTGTAACACCAGCGAACGATCGAAACGCTGCCCAAAAAAGTATTGTGGCGGAGTCAGATGTGCTGATAAATGAATTGCGCGACGCCGATATCATCGTACTCGGCATACCGCTTTACAACCTTGGCGTGCCATCAACGTTTAAAGCTTATATCGATCATATCGCCCGCGCTGGCGAAACCTTTCGCTATACCGCTAATGGCCCAGAGGGCTTGTTAAGCAACAAAAAAGTGTACGTCTTTGCAGCCCGTGGTGGTCAATACAAAGACACCCCACTGGACACGCAAACTCCGTATTTGCGCCACATTTTAGGCTTAATGGGTATCAGCGATATCGAGTTTGTTTACGCAGAAGGCTTGAATATGGGACCAGACGTTGCCGACAAAGCACTGGCTGACGCCCGTAAGCAACTGCTTGAAAAGGCTGCCTGAAAACTCAGTAAACAACTTTCATTCAATGGGAGAACGATCATGACGACTCGCACAGTGACACGTATTATTCCTGCCCAGGCAACGTCTGACGGTGCTGGCGTCAAACTAAAGCGCAGCTTGGGGCAATCCAATGCCGCTCGTCATGACCCATTTCTGATGCTAGACGAATTTTTTTCTGACCAGCCCGCGGACTATCTGGCCGGCTTTCCCTCGCATCCGCATCGCGGTTTTGAAACCGTGACCTATATGCTTGAAGGCCATATGCTCCACGAAGATCATCTTGGCAACAAAGGCCATCTTCGCGATGGTGGCGTACAGTGGATGACGGCCGGGCGAGGCGTTATTCACTCTGAAATGCCGCAGCAAGAAGCAGGGCGCATGCGCGGTTTTCAGCTGTGGATAAACCTGCCTGCCGCAGAAAAAATGCGGCCAGCGAGCTACCAAGACATCTCTGCCGAGAGCATTCCCCGCTTAAAACTAAGCGAGCACAGCGAAGCCATATTGATCGCTGGACGAAGCAATATTAACGGCGCAGCAGCCATTGGCTACATCAACGGCAGTGACGGTCGGCCGCTAAGCACCGATCCCGTTTATATTGACTTGCGTTTAGCCGCAGGAGAGGGCGCCGAGATCAAGCTACCGAAAGATCATAATGCTTTGGTGTATGTATACGAAGGCGACGCACTTATTGCCGATACGCAAATTGCCAACAATAGCAGCGCCTTACTTAGCCTTGGCGAGCGGCTAACCCTAACCTCACCGGCGGGGGCAAAGCTGCTTATTTTGGCGGCTAAGCCAATTGACGAACCCATCGTTCAATACGGACCCTTTGTTATGAACACCAACGAAGAGATTGAACAAGCGCTGGTTGACTATCGCGACGGTGTTCTCACCAGCGCCTAAGACCAGATCCTTCTCCAGCCCTAAGCACACTGACTCGCGTATTCGCGGCTCGGTGTGTTTACCTCGCCCACTGAACGTCTATTTGGCCAACACCAAATATCAACGCAGGCTTTCTTAGTAATCCGGTGTACTCTAGTAGATAGAACAAACTCACCAAGACAGCCACATCAATAGCTAAAACCTTCTGTTTTAATCAGGAACATTATATTTACGCTATAGATTCAAGCGCGATATAGTAAGGCATTGGCACTACCGGAGTAATGTATGACGACATCAATGCTAGTGCGCGACGTAATGACCTCGCCGTCGCCGTTTGTAAAACAGGGCTCGGACCTGGGCGAAGTAGTAAAAACTCTACTTAAACATGGCGTTTTTGGCCTTCCCGTCATCGACAACCAACATCAATTAGTTGGCTTTGTATCCGAGCAAGACTGCATTCACTCGGTACTCGTCAGCAGCTATCACTGCGAAGGATCGCCGGTCGTGGACGACGTCATGAGCAGAGACGTATTAGCCGTAGAAGCAGATTCATCTATCATCGATCTCGCGCAAAAAATGGGTAAAAACAAACCCAAATCTTACCCCGTAACAGAGGACGGTAAATTGATCGGCCTTGTTACCCGCAGCGCGATCTTAGAATCTCTCTGGGAAAATCGCACCACCTGTGACGTGCCCAACGACAAACTGTAAAACGCGACCTAACATCTGCCTACAAAATTTTGGCAGATGTTATCTGCATAACGATTTTAAAGGTATGCATCAATGAAGCGCTCACCCCAAACGGGTTTGGTTTTCTGTATTTTTTTCTTCTGTCTCGTCTATGCAGCAACATCGCACGCAAAAACCCTGACAGATATTTCTTACGGCGACACCAAAGAGCAGAAGTTCGATGTTTATCTACCCGACAAATCAGCAAGCAGCCCCATCCTGTTTATGGTTCACGGCGGCGCGTGGCGAATTGGCGACAAAGCTAATCGCAGCGTGGTTAACGCCAAAGTTGCTCGCTGGGTTAAAGCGGGGTGGATTTTCATTTCGGTTAACTACCGTATGCTGCCAAAATCCGAGCCCTATCAACAAGCAGGCGATGTCGCCAAAGCCTTGGCATATGTCCAAACCCATAGCGCCGAATGGGGTGGCGACAGCAGCAAAATAATCACTATGGGGCACTCCGCTGGCGCCCATCTATTATCGCTGGTATTAACTGATCCAAACCTGTCCGGCGCCGCTGTGTTTGCCAACATTAAAGGTGGCATTCTACTAGACAGCGCGGCCTTAGATGTCAGCCGTATTATGAATCAAAAGCATGCAAAACTTTACGACCGCGCCTTCGGCGACGCCCCCAATAATTGGCTTAAAAACTCCGCTATAGAACACCTCCACAGCAAAGTAAAACCACTTTTATTAGTATGCTCAACACGTCGTGAAGATAGCTGCTTACAAACTAAAGCTTTTGCTGAAAAAGCACAGCGTTTAGGTGTAACCGCCCAGCAGCTCGGCGTAGATTTATCTCATCTGCAAATAAACGCCAATCTCGGTGACGATTCACTTTACACTTATCAAGTTGAAGATTTTATTCGCAGCTTAGATCCACGCTTCGAGCCATTTTTACCACCAGCACTTTAGGAAATAAAAATAATATATGCACGGCATATTAAATATTATTCTACTCACCGCCGCAGCCGGTGCCTGCATTCCTATTGGCGGCCTTATTGCCAGCCAAACCCGAATTCAACGACACTGGTTAGATGAAGAATTCCGCCACTCTATTATTGCGTTAGGTGCCGGCATTTTACTCGGCGCGGTCGCGATTGTATTAGTGCCCGACGCACTAGAACATATGCATCATTCACCTTGGGCCATTGGCTTGCTACTCAGTGGCGGCGTTATTTTTTATTGGCTGGAAAAATATTTAGATCTTCACCGCCACTCAGCCCCCCAGCTAACCGGCATGTTATTAGATTATGTACCCGAATCACTCGCGCTCGGCGGCATTGCTGCCAGCGGTGCCGATAGCACACTATTACTTGCGGTGCTCATTGGTCTACAAAATTTACCGGAGGGCTTTAATGCATTTAAAGAACTCACCGACACCGGAAAATCGCCAAAAAAAGTTTTACTTCTCATGTTCGCACTAGTGCCACTTGGCCCACTTTTCGGTTTTGCCGGCTATAGCACCTTAGGTGATCAACACGGCGTTCTTGGCGGTATTATGTTGCTTGCCAGCGGCGGAATTTTATACCTTATTTTTCAAGACATTGCGCCGCAAATACCCATTCGCAAACACCGTCGCCCAGCACTTGGGGCCGTTATCGGTTTTGCTATCGCCATGCTCGGTACAGTACTTAGCCAATATTAAGATGCTGCGTGCATACCCGCCAAGCGAGCCATCCGGTACACTTCGCCAGCCCAATCATTTTATAGGTCCTCTTTATATGCGCTTTTTACTTGTACTCACCCTCTCAAGCCTACTCTGCGCATGTGGAAGCTCTGCTTTTGATCAGTCTCGTGAGTGGCGCCTACAAGAGTGTGAAAAAATCCTCGACACCGCTGACCGCGCCAACTGTAAAACCAACACCCCGTACTATAAATAGCCTCGTATAGTCTTCGGTGATATTCAGCATTCTCCAGATCAATGTTTACAGTGAACAAATAGTGCTAAGCTCCTGCCTTTAGAGATCATCGTTGGTCTAACTTGTAATCCCCCGCGTTACATTTAGACCCAATTAGAAGGATAGAGCTATGACACAGAACAAATACGATATTGTGGTTTTTGGCGCCAGCAGCTTTGTCGGCGAAATCCTGTGTCAGTACTTGAGTAAAAATCGAGAAGAGCCTGCACTGCGCTGGGCAATTGCCGGCCGCTCTGCCAGCAAACTGGAAGCCGTTAAAGCCAAGCTCAACAAGGCGGATTTAGACATCATTATTGCCGATGCCGCAGATGAAGAGGCCCTGCGCACGCTGTGCGCCCAAACCAATGTGGTCACCACCACCGTCGGCCCTTATGCGCTTTACGGCGAATCGCTAGTTAAAATCTGTGCCGAGACCGGTACTGATTACTGCGACCTAACCGGCGAAGTACAGTGGATAAGCAAAATGGTGGCGCGCTACGACGCCACCGCCAAAGCCTCTGGGGCGCGGATTGTAAATTGCTGTGGTTTTGACTCTATTCCATCTGATTTGGGCGTGTATTACACCCAACAACAAAGCAAAGAACTCTTTGGTGAAAACTGTGACGCCGTCAGCATGCGTGTTAAAGCCGCCAAAGGTGGTTTATCTGGCGGCACCTTTGCCAGCCTAATCAATGTGATGAAGGAGGCGTCTAACGACCCCGCCCTGCGCAAAGAAATGGCCGACCCGTATTCGCTGTGTGTTGACGAGACCACTAAGACCCGCCAAGTTAATACCGGCCTAGCTCAATTCGATAGCATCTCCGGCAGCTGGACAACGCCCTTTATTATGGCCGCCATTAACACCCGCGTAGTACAGCGCTCGAATTCTTTGTTGAAGGAAAGTTACGCCAAGCCGTTTTTATATGATGAAGCCATGATGGTGGGCAAAGGTTTTAGCGGCCGGCTGCGCGCCGGTGCTATTGGCGGAGGACTAGCGGCATTTATGCTAACCGCCAGCCTCAACCCAGGGCGCTGGCTTCTGTCCCGCGTGCTGCCATCGCCAGGTGAAGGCCCCAGCCCGCAAGAGCAAGAAAACGGCCACTACGATATTTTATTTTTTGGCAAAACGCCCTCTGGTAAAAAACTACAATGCCGTGTGACCGGCGACCGCGACCCAGGTTATGGCTCAACCGCAAAAATGCTGGGCCAAGCGAGTATTTGTCTCGCTCGCGATATTAATAAAACAGAGATCGCAGGTGGCTTGCTTACCCCAGCAAGCTGCTTTGGCAATACCTTAATAGAGCGCTTAAAAGCCTATTCAGGCCTTACCTTTAGTCTGGTCAAGTAGGGAAGGGATACCGCCAACAACAATATAAGGTGCTGGCGGTATTTGTTTTCAAAATTGAAGGGGGTTTGATTCTTCTCATCGCTAAACAAACCGTGAATCGACGCTACGATCAAAATCTTAACCCAGCGCCCCAACGTCACGCTCGCTAACCCAAATCAATGCTTCATCTTTTTGGATGGGCGTAAAATGATCAATTTCGATATTGGGAAAGACGCGAGTAATAAGCGCTGAACCACGATTAAACCAACGCGCTTCACCCAGAATAGCGGTGCGTGTAAACCGATTTATATATTTCGCTAAAAACCGCATTTCTGTTAGCCAACCACGTACGGTAAAGCCTTCAAAATGATCGAGCTCAATAAAAATATTTAAATTCTCTTCATCAATCAGTTTGCGCTCAACCTCCTTCAAAATTATTTCAATATCCGTGTGATTAATCTTGCCAGAAACCCTAACACCTACAACGTGGGGGAAAGGAAGGGCCAACAATTCCAGCATGGAATTTCCTCCGCAAATGCTTTATAGAAAGTATAGGCAAGATCACCGCAAATGCGTTCCCCATAAATTCAAAATCGGTATTATTCCTCAATGATCGCTGCGATTTCTGCCATCACGAGGGTCGATCAACGACACAATATGAATTTCATCTTCATGCGAAAGCACTTCTTCACCCGGCCGCGGCTGATTAACCCGCGTTGTCGGTTCTTCAATTTTGCCGGTGTCGTCGCGAATCGATTCCTTAAAACCGCAGCGAACGCACTCGCGAATTTGCTCTAAATCAGAAATACGGTACAACACCGTTTTATCCATTTCGGCGCACTTGGGACAAACCGCGCCAGCAATAAAACGACGTTGATTAAATACAGTCGCCACCATTACGCTCCTTTCACCGCGGCAATACCTGCGTGACGTAGCAAAGCATCATTCGCTGGCGCTCGACCGCGGAAATTTTTAAATAACACTGCGGCGTCTTCGGAACCACCACGCTCGAGAATTTCGGTACGGAATTTTTTGCCGACCTCTACGTTCATAACACCCTGTTCTTCAAACAGCGAAAACGCATCTGCCGACAGCACTTCGGCCCATTTATAACTGTAATAACCTGCCGCGTAGCCGCCGGCAAATATATGCGAAAAACTATTTTGAAAGCGATTAAACGCTGGCGGCTGGAATACAGCGACATCATTTCGCACCGTATTTATTACCGCATCCACATCAGCCTCATCGGCCACCTCATGTTGCATATGCAATTTAAAATCAAATAAAGAAAATTCAATTTGCCGCAGCATTTGCATACCTGACTGAAAGTTTTTCGCTGCCAGTAATTTATTTAGCATGTCTGCTGGCAGCGGTTCACCTGTTTGATAATGCGCAGAAATATCAGGAATAACCGACTTTTCCCAACACCAGTTTTCTAAAAACTGACTGGGTAATTCCACCGCATCCCAAGCAACGCCACTAATACCCGCCACGCTTAGGCAATCAATTTTAGTCAGCATATGATGCAAGCCATGACCGAACTCATGGAATAAGGTCGTGACTTCATTATGCGTTAATAGAGAAGGGCGTTCGCTGGTTGGCGGTGAGAAATTACACACCAAAAATGCCACCGGCTGCTGCACGCCGCCATCGTCTAGCAATCGGCGACCACGGGCATTTGCCATCCACGCACCGCCACGTTTATTACTGCGGGCATATAAATCTAAATAAAAGTGCGCAAGAACATCGCCATGGCGAGAGATGCGGTAACACTGTGCGTCTTTGTGCCAAAAATCGACGTCATCTAGCGCGCTTATTTCAATATCAAATAATTGGCCGGTGATTTTGAATAAACCATTTATTACTTTTTCGGCAGGAAAATACGGGCGCAGCGCCTCTTGAGAAAGAGTAAATGACTCCTCTTTTAATTTCTCGCTAAAGTACGGCACATCCCACGCACTTAATTCTGTCACACCATGCTTAGCGGCAAACGCGCTTAACTGCGCAAATTCTTGGCGTGCAACTGGCTGACTGGCCTGCACCAACTCTTCAAGAAATTCCGTTACCTGCGCGCTTGATTCAGCCATTTTACTGGCAAGTGAATAATCGGCGTAATGATCAAAACCCAATAGCTGAGCCATTTCTTGACGAAGCTGTGAAATTTCAACCATCAAGGGACCGTTGTCCCACTTGCCGGCCTGCGGCCCTTGCGCAGATGCCCGGGTCACGTAGGCGGTATACATTTCTTCGCGCAACTCACGGTTGTCGGCATACTGCATAATAGGTAAATACGTGGGAATATCTAAACTCAAACGGTAGCCGTCAACACCTTTGGCGCTTGCCGACTCATGTAAATTATCCAATACCGTAGCGGGTACACCAGCAAGCGCGTCTGCATCAGCGATAATTTTTTCCCAACCGTCTGTCGCATCCAACACATGATTTGAAAACGCAGTAGACAATTCGCTGAGCCGTTGCTGAATATCGGCAAAGCGGCTCGCTTGGTCGCCATCTAAGGCAACTCCAGAGAGAATAAAGTCTCGCAGCATATTGCGCACTGCTTGCTGACGCGGGCCATTCAAGCCCGCAAATTCCTCGCTGTTCGCAAAGGCCTGAACACGTTCGAACAGCGGGCGGTTTTGACCCATTTCACTGTTATACGCCGTAAGCATGGGTAGGCACTGACTGTAGGTTTCACGCCAAGCCTCGCCGCTAATCACGCTATGTAGATGACTCATTGGCGCCCAAAAGCGGCCAACGCTGTCATCTATCTCTTCAAGCGGGTTCATTAAATTAGACCAGCTAGGCGGGCTCGTTTCAGCAAGCACTGCCGCGACCCGACGCCGAGATTCTGCTAACAACATTTCACATTCTTTCGGCATTGCCTGCGGATCAAGTGTGGAAAACATGGGTAAACTGTTAGCCGTCATAATGTAAGAAACCTTGTAAACTGAAAAACAACATTGCGCCCAGTGTATCAAATCTACAGGCCGCCCGAAGCCTGTTAACATGCATTTGCGATGACTAGGCCTAATTTAGCCCGACTTAAAACCGCATCAATTCAATACCGGAGATAAATAATGAGCTACCAGCCCCAGCAATTTGTTAGGACCTTTGAGGAACATTGTCCGACGCTAGGTGAGCGGGTTTTTATCGACCCGAGTGCGGCGGTGATAGGCGACGTTAGTATTGGCGACGACAGCTCAATTTGGCCAAACACCACTGTGCGTGGCGATATGCATCGCATTCGCATTGGCGACCGCAGTAGCATTCAAGATAATAGCGTTTTGCATATTACCCACGCTGGGCCATACAACCCCGACGGTTATCCGCTCACCATTGGCGACGAAGTCACCGTTGCACACAGCGTCACACTGCATGGCTGCACCATTGGCAATCGGGTACTGATTGGTATGGGAACGATAGTGATGGATGGAGCGGTAGTTGAAGACGATGTGGTGGTTGGCGCCAACTCGCTGGTGCCGCCCGGCAAACGTCTCGCTAGTGGTTGGTTATATGTGGGCAGCCCAGCTAAAGCGGTGAGAGAGCTAACGGAAGGGGAGTACAGCTACTTTAGCTACAGCGCCGCAAATTACGCCAAGCTGAAAGATCGGCATATTGCAGCGCTAAATTCTTAATAATACAGCGCGTTTAATACACGCCCGCGTCGTGTAACAGGTATAGGAGGTAGGCGACATAAATTAATAGTAGCCCACCACCTTCTACTCTGGAGATTCGCCGCGCGCGGCGCGGCCCGCACGCCACCAAAAAGAATAGACCGGTTAGCATTAACATCACCGGATAATCACGCGTCATGACCTTGGGATCAATCGCACCCGGTGCGATCACCCCAGGTAGGGCCATCACACCTAGCAAGTTAAATAAGTTTGAACCCACCACGTTACCAATCGCAATATCGTGTTCGTTCTTGCGAGCCGCCGCAAGTGAGGCCGCCAACTCCGGCAAACTGGTGCCCACGGCCACCACGGTCAAGCCGATAACCAAATCGCTAAGGCCAAAGAAATGGGCAATCTCTACCGCCGACCATACCAAAACCCGCGCCGAGGCGAGCAATAACAAAAAGCCAAACAACAACCAGCCTAAGGCAACGGCCAAAGACATGTCGCGGGGTATTTCAGCTTCAAACTCGGCCTCAATGCTGTCGCCCTTGCTGTGTTTGGCTTCCCAAACTTGCCTAAGTACTACCAGCAAAAAACCACCCAGCAAAATGCTGCCGTCCATCACTCCAAGGTCATTGTCCAACAACAGAAAATAGCCCACCAACATAACTAGAATCAGCAGCGGGATCTCGCGGGTAATCAGTTTAGATTGGACTTTGAGGGGGATTAGCAGGGCAGTAAAGCCCAGAATTAAGGCGATATTGGTAATATTTGAGCCCAGCGCGTTACCGACCGCCAAACCTGGCTGGCCATCGACTGCAGCAATGGCAGACACCAACATTTCCGGTGCAGACGTGCCGATGCCCACCACCAAAATACCAATCACCAAAGGCGAAACACCCAAAATTGACGCGGTAGCCGACGCGCCAAGCACGAAGCGATCGGCACTCCACACGAGTAAAACTAAGCCCACGATCAAGGCGACAACGGTTAACAACATACATTTTTTTCCAACAAGACCGTCGGCATCACTTTTATGCCGACAAAGATTGACGAATAAATTCTATAACCGGCTTGGTATCTGGACGCACGCCACGCCAAATACAAAACGACTCGGCCGCTTGCTCTACTAACATACCCAAACCATCCGACACTGCCCAGGCAGTTTCTGCCGCAGCCCAGCGCATAAAAGGTGTGGGCTCAGCGCCGTACATCATATCGTAAGCGCAGCCATCATTGCTCAGTATGTGATGGGGAAGCGGAGGTAAATCGCCACTCATGCTCGCACTAGTGCCGTTAATAATAAGGTCAAACTGTCCGCTGGCCAGGCCGTCGTAACTGCAGCCCGCAACGTCACCCAAGGACGCAAAGTGCTTAGCCAAACTCTGCGCTTTAGCTACGGTGCGATTAGCTACCAGCACATGACTTGGCCCCTGTTTTAGCAGTGGGCCAAGAATACCGCGCACCGCGCCGCCGGCGCCTAATACTAAAATTCGGCGACCATTAAGCTCCCAGCCAAGATTGTCGTGAATATCGCGAACTAGCCCAACACCGTCGGTATTATCGCCGTATACGCTGCCATCTTCTTGCAAAGCAAGGGTATTTACTGCACCGGCCCGACGTGCACGGCCACTAACTTGGTCGGCAAATTCGAAGGCATCTAGCTTAAACGGCACGGTAATATTTAAACCCTTGCCGCCGTGACTGAAGAACTGGCCAGCAGCCTCAGCAAAGCGCTCTAACTCAACCTTGTGGGCGCGATAATGCAACTGCTGCCCAGTTTGCTCAGCAAACGCCGCGTGAATCTGGGGCGATTTACTGTGCTTAACGGGGTTTCCGTACACTGCGTACTGATCTTTATTTTCCATAACTAAGGAGTACTGCCTTTATTATTCCGATACCAACCAGTCTCTCACCGGTAAGAATTCTGTGGTTAATGCGGCCTCTGGGCTAGCCGCTTCGGGCTGCCAATTATACTCCCATCTGACCAAGGGCGGCAGCGACATAAGAATTGATTCGGTGCGGCCGCCACTTTGTAAGCCAAACAAGGTACCGCGATCGTGCACTAAGTTAAATTCGACGTAGCGACCACGGCGATAAAGCTGGAACTGGCGCTGGCGATCACCCCATGCCGTCGCCTTCCGGCGCTCCACAATCGGCACATACGCGTCAGTATAAGAGTTGGCAACTGCCTGCATAAAGTCGAAGCACCGCTCAAAACCACCTTCATTTAAATCATCAAAAAACAGGCCTCCAATTCCCCTAGCTTCATCGCGGTGGCTCATATAAAAATAGTCATCGCACCATTTTTTATACTTAGGGTATAACGCTGCGCCAAAGGGTTCACAGGCATTTTTAGCAACCTGATGCCAGTGCCGGCAATCCTCTTCAAAACCATAATACGGGGTAAGATCATAGCCGCCGCCAAACCACCAAACCGGTTCTTCGCCGGGCTTTTCAGCAACAAAAAACCGCACATTGGCATGGCTAGTGGGTATATAGGGGTTTTGTGGGTGCATCACCAACGACACGCCCATTGCCTGATAACTGCGGCCCGCCAATTCAGGGCGATGCGCGCTGGCACTGCCGGGCATGGCGTCGCCTTGCACGTGAGAAAAATTTACCCCACCTTTTTCAAACACCGCACCGTCGGTAATCACTCGACTGCGGCCGCGACCCCAATCGTCTTCTACAAATTGGGCTTCGCCGTCCACTGCGGCCAACTGATCGCAGATACGATCTTGCAGAGATAATAAAAACCACTTTACGGCGGCGATATCAACATTCTTCATATGTTCTCCACGGCAGCAAAGTCTGCGCCGTTTTTCACTCAAGCACCGCGTATATACTCACCGCTCAAGGCATCGCGAATATCCGTTGGTTGCGCTAGGTCGCCGGTACGTCCCGGTAGGTAATAATCAATTTGGGAACGGAAATAGTGCTGTGCTTCAGACTGGGTTCTAGCGGGCTCGCGCCCCGCAGGGTTGGCAGAGGTTGAGACTAAACAGGTATTAGCAACGCGGCATAGCGCAGAAGTAAGTGGGTGATCACTTACCCTTATTGCTACGCTATTGTGGCTTCCGCGAATCCATGCCGGCGCCCAGCCATAATCTGGCACCACCCAGGTGTGTGGCCCCGGCCAGCTCGCCTCAAGCACCTCTCTGATAGTGGCCGGTAAACTTGCTAGCACCGAGTCAAACCGCTCGACACAATCGGCAACCAGCACCAAGCCCTTCGCGGGGTCGCGATTTTTGATATTTAAAATGTGTGTCACCGCAGCGTTATCCCACGGTACACAAGCCAAACCCCACACGGCTTCAGTAGGGTGACTAATAACGGCGCCTGCGCGCAACAAGGCTGCAGCACGGCGCAGACGGTAAGAATCTGGCAAGGCCATAAAAATATATCCGCACAATGATTAGCGAAAGCAGCAAAATGCGGCCAAAGTATACCCGCTTTTACGCAGCCATGAGCCGAAAATTACATAAAGATAACCGTAAATTGCCGCCGCAAAGACAGATTCATTATGTGCGGTATTCTGTTATATAGATTTAACACTGCCGCACTTTAGCGGCTCCGCTGCCAACCGCCGCGCTGCTGCTCCACCCAGCCATCAACCTCTAATTCACTCAGCTCAGCTAGCGCTTCTGTGATTGTTAAACCACAGTGCTGAACCAATTCATCTAATGACAAGGGCTCGTAACCTAGCGCGTCATACACCTGCGACACGACTTCCGCTCCCGAACTTAGCTCACACGCTGGCTCAGCCAGATCGGTATTGGTCCACGCTGAAAACTCTTCAACAATGTCGGTGAGGGTCTCCACCAACTTGGCGCCTTGCTTAATGAGCGCATTGCAACCTCGACTGGCCGGATTATGAATAGAACCGGGAATGGCGAATACCTCGCGGTTCTGTTCCAGCGCCTGCCTAGCGGTAATTAATGAGCCACTATGAATCGCCGCCTCTACCACTAGCACACCTAAACTCATGCCACTAATTATGCGATTGCGACGCGGAAATTGGTGCCGCAGCGGCGGGCTACCCAAAGCATATTCACTCAGTAGTAATCCCTCTCGACCAATTTGCTCATAAAGCGTTGCATTGCTGCGCGGATAGCACAGATCCACCCCCGTGCCCAATACCGCAATAGTAGATGACGGTGTTGCTAAAGCGCCTACATGCGCAGCGGCATCAACGCCAAGCGCCATGCCGCTCACGGTTGTAAATCCGGCCAGCCCCAAGGCCTTAGCAAAGGCTTGGGCATCGCTATAACCCATGCGGCTAGGGCGACGACTGCCCACCACCGCAAACAAAACCTGATTCAGCAGCTCTCGGCGGCCGCGGTAATACAGCAGAGATGGTGGATCGTGAATCTCTTTAAGAAGCGCGGGATAATCATCGTCGTGCACGCACAATACGTCAGCATTGGCCTTGGCAAGCTGCTCATCTACCGTGCCATGATTGGGCAGGGCCAGCTGTTTTTCTAATAAGCGCCGATGTGTCGGGCTAACACCAAATCGTATTTGCCAAGCAGAGGACATTTCAAGAATGGCCCGGGGATCATCACAGGCAGTCATCACCCGACGTAGACCCGCCGGTGTTAATGCTAAAACTTGCTGGGCCTGAAGCCAGCGACGGGCAAGTATTTCCACATTCGCATCCTTGCGTGTTGTGGCTGGGTCGCGTTTAACGACCCGCAAGTTACATCAAGGGTTCTTAACTAAATCACCCACTTTTAGCGGTTGCTCTGCCTTTAATACCAAGGCATAGCTGACGCGTTCAAAACTACGAAAAACCATTAAAATACCCGCGCGCACATTCGGCGTTTTCACCCGTTCGTTGGTGATCGGGTCGGTCACTATCTCACCCGTGGTGTAAATAGCCATTACATCACCGGGCTCAAGTTTATTACGCTCGCCCAGATTTAGTGTAACCACATCAAGACTGCCAATCTGCGTCAGGCCGCCCTCTACCGCAATTATAAAACCATTACTATTTTCTACAGGCGCTTTAGGCTCAAAACGCGCATGAAGGTGACGCACTTCCATTGGCAGAAAGCGGTCAGCACGACGAATTTCTTGGGTACTGCGGTTTAATGTTAAGGTCGCCACGTCTTTTTCAGTGGCCAATAAATTAGCGGTGCCGATATCGGTGGCTTCTACGCCCAGAATTTCACCAGTAATCGGGTCTTTATAAACCTCACCGCGACGGTAAACACCGTAGGTTTCATCTTTACTGAAATCACCGCGACCTAATATTTGATCGCCCGCACCAGCAACAATATTGCCGCGTTTACCGGCTAGCACATAAGGTGCTTGCGCCAGCTCAGCATCGCTAACTACACGGCTGCGCGTTAAGAACGGTGCAATGACATCCAAGGGAATCGCAGGAATCGCATCGGTAATATCGGAAATACGCATTTCTGGTGTTAATTTCACCACGCTATTGTCGGGCGCAGCGTTTCTTACCAGTACTGGCTTGCCATTCACCCACATCAGTTTTAAGACGTCGCCAGGGTAAATTAAATGCGGGTTTTTTACCTGTGGGTTGTAATACCACAGCTCTGGCCAATACCAAGGGTCATTTAAGAACATCCCAGAAATATCCCACAGGGTATCGCCTTTTTTAACGACATAGCTTTGCGGATGGCCGGCTTTCAACGAGAGCACATCGCCAGCCTGAGCAAATGCCATCATCAGCCCAAGGCAAAGCCCGAATACCGTTTTTTTCATAATTAAATCCTACTACTCTTTAACGTGGCCGCCAGCAAATGGCAAGAATCAGGCATTTCTTATACGCTCTCTGTATAATATAGAGGATACACGGTAACAGGCGAATAATTTGTAGGCCAAAATGTCTACTCAATCATTATCTTAGCAATAGTTACACAACTTACACGATAATTGGTCACGAACAACTATGGCTGTACTTGAAATCCTTGAGTTTCCAGACTCAAGACTGCGAACGGTGGCAAAACCAGTAACGACTGTCGATGAACGCGTCCGCAATTTAATCGACGACATGTTTGAAACCATGTACGACGCACCAGGCATCGGCCTTGCCGCAAGCCAAATCAACGTACACGAACAAATTGTGGTTATTGACGTAAGCGATGACCAAAGCCAACCACTGGTTTTTATTAATCCCGAGATCACCGTGATCGACGAGGAAACCTTCGAATACGACGAAGGCTGTCTGTCAGTACCTGGCTTTTACGAAACCGTTGTGCGCCCACAGCATATTCGCGTTAAAGCGCTAGACCGCGATGGTAATGCCTTTGAAATGGAACCGGAAGGGCTGTTAGCGGTGTGTATTCAACATGAAAATGACCACCTCTTAGGCAAACTATTTGTCGATTATATTTCGCCGCTAAAGCGCAATCGCATTCGCGGCAAAATGGAAAAACTCCATAAGCAACAATCTTCATGAGCACCACGCCGTTACGACTAATTTTTGCTGGCACACCTGACTTTGCAGCTCACCACCTGCAAGTGCTCATCGACGACGGTAGCCACCACATCGTCGCTGTATATAGCCAACCAGACCGACCCGCAGGTCGCGGCAAGAAGACCCTACCCAGCGCGGTAAAGCAGTGCGCTGAAGCGGCGGGTATCCCTGTTTTTCAACCGATTAATTTTAAAGACGCGGCCGACCGCGAACTACTCGCCAGCCACCAAGCAGATTTAATGATTGTGGTGGCCTACGGATTGCTGCTGCCACAAAGCGTACTAGATACGCCACGCCTAGGCTGTGTGAATGTACACGGTTCACTGCTGCCACGCTGGCGCGGTGCGGCGCCGATCCAGCGCGCCATTGAAGCCGGCGACCCAAGCACCGGTGTCACCATTATGCAGATGGATGCGGGACTCGACACCGGCGCCATGCTCAGCAAAGTTTCTTGCGATATTCACGCCACTGACTCCGCAGCCGACCTCTTTACACGGCTGGCTGACATTGGCGGCCCCGCCTTGTTAGACGCCATTGCCACATTGGCGCAGGGCTGCGCTCAGCCTGAGGCCCAAGATGATACCTACACTAATTACGCAACAAAAATAGCCAAGGCAGAGGCCGAAATAGATTGGCAGCAAGACGCAATCACACTGGATCGCAAAATCCGCGCCTTTAACCCATTCCCTATTTGCTATACCCGCTTTGCCGCAAGTCCACACGACGAACGTATTAAGGTTTGGCGCGCAGAACCGCTTTCCGCCTTAAATCATAATGCCAAGGCCGGCGAAATTCTCAGCGCCGATAAAACTGGGATTACTGTGGCTTGCGGCCATGGCGCCTTGCGCCTACTCGACCTACAAATGCCCGGTGGTAAAGTGCTGGCCGTAGGTGACATTCTTAATTCCCGCGCCGCGCAATTTAGCCCCGGCACCTTATTGGCTTCGCCATCAGGCACAATATGAAATGTCCCCGCGTAGCCGCCGCGCGCTGCTTAGCAATGATAGAACAAGAGGGCAGTTCGCTGTCGCGGGTATTGCCACGCGGTGAGCAAGACCTAGATCCAAACCAGCGCTCACTATACCGGGAGCTTTGCTACGGCACCTTGCGCCATTATTGGAAGCTAGAAGCCGCCCTTAAACCCTTTTTTAGCAAACCCTTAAAAGCTAAAGATAGCGATGTAAAAATGCTAATTTACATCGGCGCCTACCAGCTTTTTTATACGCGTATTCCGCCCCACGCGGCAATTAACAGCAGTGTTGAAGGCTGCCGAACCCTAGGCAAAAAATGGGCGTCGGGAATGGCAAATGCGATTTTGCGTCGCTGCCAGCGTGAACAAGACAGCTTATTTACTTCACTAAAACCCGCCGCCGAGGCCGCGTTCCCAAGCTGGTTATTCGATGCCCTGCAAAGCGCATGGCCAGACCAGCTTGCCGAGATGGTCGCCGCCAGCAACGCTCACCCGCCGTTTTGCTTACGGGTTAACGCACTGCATCAAAGCCAAGCTGAATACCTAGCCGCACTCGCCAATATCGACATTGCGGCGCAAGCCTGCGAGTTTGCCAGCAACGGCATTCGCCTAGAAAAGGCCTGCGGTGTCGATACCCTGCCGAGCTTTAACGACGGCCACGTGAGTGTGCAAGATGAAGCGGCCCAGCTGTGTACCGAACTCCTTGAACTTAAAGCGGGCCAGCGCGTGCTTGACGCCTGCGCCGCCCCCGGCGGTAAAACCGGCGCCATATTGGAATGCCAACCGGCGCTTGCCGAGCTTGTCGCGCTAGACATCGACGAGCAGCGGCTCAGCCGCATTCAAGATAATCTGGATCGCTTACAACTCAGCGCAACACTCATCAGCGCCGACGCCGCGGACACCAGCGCCTGGTGGGACGGCCTTGAGTTTGATCGCATTCTGCTCGATGCCCCGTGTTCCGCAACGGGTGTCATTCGTCGCAACCCCGATATAAAGCTTAATCGCCTAGCCTCTGACATCGAGCCGCTGGCGCAGCTGCAAGCCAGCCTGCTTGATGCGCTTTGGGGCTGTCTCAAGTCTGACGGCATTTTTATTTACGCGACCTGCTCACTATTACCGGCTGAAAACGAACAGCAGGTAGTGGCATTTCTAACCCGCCACAGTGATGCCGAGTTAGTCCCTATCACCGCAAGCTGGGGCATCGACCGCGCGGGTTGTCGGCAGTTATTTCCTCAGGTCGACGGACACGATGGGTTTTTCTACGCCAAAATTCGCAAAAAACTCTGACCACGGCTATTGAGTGCCGCACCCCAGCGCCGCACAATGACAACCGTGACCAACTTTACACGTTCTCGCCGCAGTGATTTTAATAATTCTGCGGTATATCTCTAAGCACGAACCAATAACAGACAGCGCAGGCGACTTCGAACAATGAAAATCATTATTCTCGGCGCAGGGCAGGTGGGTGGCACATTGGCCGCTAACCTCGCCAGTGAACACAATGACATTACCGTTGTGGACAAAGACCCCGACCGCCTCAGGGAGCTGCAAGATCGTCTCGATATTGGCACCGTAACCGGTCAGGCATCACACCCCGACGTATTAGCCCGCGCTGGCGCAGCAGACGCCGACTTGCTGATTGCAGTCACCAACAGCGACGAAATTAATATGATCGCCTGTCAGGTTGCCTACACCTTGTTTCGCACCCCCACAAAAATTTCTCGCATACGCTCCAACGCCTACACCAATGTAGAAAAACTATTCGGCAACGACGCCATCCCCATCGATGTTTTTATCAGCCCCGAAGAATTAGTTACGCGCTACATTAAGCGCCTACTGCAATACCCGGGATCGCTGCAGGTCTTAGATTTTGCCGACGGCAAGGTGCAGCTAGTGGGTGTAAAGGCCTATTACGGTGGGCCAATGGTAGGCAACGAGCTGGCCGCCATCCGCGAGCACATGCCCACCGTCGACACCCGCGTTGCCGCTATTTTCCGGCGCGGTACCGCCATTCTGCCCAGCGGTGACACCGTCGTTGAGGCTGGCGATGAAGTATTTTTCATTGCCGCAAAGAAAAACGTTATGCCAGTAATGAGCGAATTGCGCCGACTGGATACCCCGTATAAGCGCTTGGTTATTGCTGGCGGTGGGAATATTGGCGAGCGCCTAGCGCGGGCAGTAGAGAACCGGTATCACGTTAAGATTATTGAGCGCAGCTACGACCGCTGCCGAGCCCTGTCTGAACAATTATCTAAGGCGATAGTGTTGCATGGCAGCGCCTCAGACCACGACTTGCTCGCCCAAGAAAATATTGAAGAAACCGATGTGTTTCTAGCCCTCACCAATGACGACGAAGCAAATATCATGTCGTCTTTGTTAGCCAAACGGATGGGCGCGAAGAAAGTCATTACCCTAATTACCAATCCCGCTTATGTGGATTTGGTTCAGGGCGGCGATATCGATATTGCTATTTCGCCCCAGCAGATCACCATCGGCAGTTTACTCACTCACGTTCGGCGCGGCGATATTTACAATGTTCACTCCCTGCGTCGCGGTGCGGCAGAAGCCCTAGAAATTATCGCCCACGGCGACAACCGCTCGTCTAAAGTGGTTGGCCGCAGGCTGGATGAAATCACGCTACCAGAAGGGGTCAGCATCGGCGCATTAGTCAGGGGCGAGGAAGTAATGATCGCCCATAGCCATTTATTAGTAGAGTCCGAAGATCATTTGATTTTATTCTTGGTTGATAAGAGCAAAATTAAAATGGTCGAAAAATTATTTCAAGTTGGATTCACCTTCTTCTAATGGCAAATAACTTCCCCGCTCTTTGGGGCGCTTATTTATGCACCTAAGAATCATCTGCCGCATCATCGGCATGCTGTTAATGATCTTCAGCCTGACTATGGCCTTGCCGGCCATACTCTCCTTATGGCTAAGCGACGGCGCGCTGCAGGCATTTTCCACCGCCTTTGTTTTAACTTTTGGCAGTGGTTTAACACTGTGGCTGAGTAATTTAAAACAGCATCATGAGCTAAGTATTCGCGATGGCTTCTTAGTAGTATCACTATTCTGGACGGTGCTCGGCCTATTCGGGGCACTGCCATTTTACCTAGCAGATAACCCCGGCTTATCCGTTAGCGACGCGGTGTTTGAGTCTATATCTGGCCTGACCACCACCGGCGCCACGGTCATTACTGGCCTAGATGAGCTGCCCATTTCAATACTGTTTTACCGCCAGTTTTTGCAGTGGTTAGGCGGCATCGGGATCATCGTTATCGCGGTGGCTATTCTCCCCATACTTGGCATCGGCGGCATGCAGTTATACCGCGCCGAAACCCCCGGCCCGGTAAAAGACAATAAACTCACACCGCGCATTACCGGCACCGCCAAAGTCCTGTTCCTTATGTATGTATCGCTGACACTGGTCTGTACATTAGCGTATTGGGCGGCGGGCATGAGCTTTTTTGATGCCATTACTCACTCATTTTCTACCGTCGCCATCGGTGGGTTTTCAACCCACGACGCCAGCATGGGCTACTTTCAAAGCCCCTTAATCCTCATGATTTGCAGCGGTTTTATGTTGTTCGCCGCCTTAAGTTTTACCATTCACTTCCACGCTTGGCGGTCGCGCTCAATTCGGCATTATTTAAATGACGCAGAAACCGGCTTTTATTTAAGCATCATTGCTATTTCCACACTGACTATCTCGGTGTATCTGTATTTCAGCGGCACCTATTCGCTACAAAACAGTTTTATTCACGGCATTTTCCACACTATCTCAGTAGTGACTACGTCCGGCTTCGGCGCCGAAGACTTTTCTATATGGCCGAGCTTTTTACCGGTTGCCGTTATTATGCTGTCGTTTATTGGTGGCTGCGCAGGGTCTACCGGTGGCGGTATGAAGGCCGTGCGAGTCATGCTCGTTGCCAAGCAAGGCCTTCGAGAAATGAAGCAACTTATTCACCCTAACGCCGTTATTCCACTAAAGATTGGTCGCCACCGAGTAGAAGCCAAAATCGTCAGTGCGGTATGGAGCTTTGTGGGCGTTTACATGATCTCCTTCATTCTCATCACCTTAGCAATGATGGCCTGTGGTCTTGATTCACTCAGTGCCTTTTCTGCCACCGCCGCGGCCATTAATAATATGGGACCCGGACTCGGTGAAGTAGCGGCAAGTTATCGCAGCGTTAGCGACGCCGGAAAATGGATACTATGCTACGCCATGCTATTAGGACGTTTAGAAATTTTCACTTTACTGGTACTGCTCATGCCTTCGTTTTGGCGCCGCTAAGTTATGAGCGCATTCGATGCCATTGCTAGCCGCAACAAATGGAATCAACGTCATGGCGGGCGAGAACTGGGCACGCCTGCCTGCGAGGTCTTGCAAACACATCTATCGCTATTGCCCGCGCAGGGCAGGGCACTAGACTTAGCCTGCGGCTTAGGCAGAAACGCCATACTGCTCGCTCAACACGGCTTGCAGTGCGACGCGATGGATATATCGGATGTCGCACTCGCGCGCTTAGCCAGCTATGCCAATGAACACAACTTAAGCATTAACACCCTATGCACAGACATTGAGCGCGACGGTATTGGCGACCAGCAATACGATGTTATCGTGGTAAGTTATTTTTTGTATCGACCACTGCTAAACGCGATCAATCTTGCGCTTAAACTTGGGGGATTACTTTTTTATCAAACCTTTGTCAGGTCGGCCTCCGCGACTAACCTCAATAAAGCTCAGACCAAGCTTGGCAATCCCGATTTTTACTTGGCAGAAAACGAACTTCAAGCACAGTTCAACGATCTCGAAATACGCTATTATCATGAGACAGTGCCAGACCAACTAAGCGATACGGCTGCTGTCGCGATGTTAGTCGCCAGCAAAACAACGCCGCACTAGCTTGCAGCACTGACTAGACATCGGCAATATGCTTACAATCTAGTTTTTACTTCGGTGTAATACTAAAAAGAGCGATCAATGGCACACCTTTTCCTCGCCATAGCATTTATCGTATCTGCTGCACTATCAGCAGTGGCTTACTTTGTTCTAAAAACGCCATACGACCCAGCACTGCTCATGCTGGCAACTTTAACGGGCTGCATCAGCCTAGTCGCCCTATGTTTTAGCAATGTGCTTGACCGCCAAAGTAAACTCCGCAAACAGCTTGAACTAAAAAATGAGCAGCAGCGTATTCTTCTAGAACACGACTCATCTGCGCTGATGCTATTAGATAAATACTTTAATTTAGAACTTCTTAACATCCACCACGCATCGATCGCTAAATTTCAAAACAATAGCTCAAGCGACAACTTGCTCGTCAATATTTGGCGAGACAATGTGCCAGAGGAAACACGTAAATTAATCCGTCAGACTCTGAGCGATAAGCGAACATGGCGTGGAGAATTACGTTTTGGCGATTTACACAAAGACGAATATATTGCCGCTACGATCACGCCAATTCTTGATGACGACGGCGAGCTCTCAAGAATCGCAATCTGTGCAGAAGATATTTCTGAGCACAAGGCCATCGTAGACCGACTATTTATTCGCGAACACTACAATGTGCTCACTGGCCTGCCCAATCGCCACTTTGCTCTGCGCGCACTGCAATCCTCTATTAAAGATGTAGAAAGTGCCGATCACGGCTTTATTCTCATCCATATAGACCTAGATCGCATACGCTATATTAACGACTCATTGGGTCATCAAGTTGTTGATAAAATTTTTATTGAAACAAGCG
This sequence comes from Zhongshania sp., assembly GCA_018066965.1. GTDB lineage: Bacteria > Pseudomonadota > Gammaproteobacteria > Pseudomonadales > Spongiibacteraceae > Spongiibacter. The sequence continues at coordinate 106,298 of JAGPVP010000061.1, forward strand.
AACGACTACGACGCAGCGTGCACGACGATCAAATTCTTGCTCATTTAGGTGCCGATGAATTTCTTATTATTTTAAATACTGAAAACTGCACTAACGAAGCAGAAATTCTTGCTGAGACCCTGCTTGATCGATGCCGTGAACCGTTTTATATAAATCATCACGAAGTAAATATTTCCGCCAGCTTAGGGCTCTGTAAATATCCTGATGATGGCGCCGATGGTGCCATACTCATGCGGCGCGCCGAGGCCGCCATGTTCAACGCCAAAGAAAAAGGTGGTGACCGCTTCAGCTTTTTCGAAGAGGGTATGAGTAGCGAAACCGAACGTAGGCTTGAGATGGAAAACCATTTACGCCACGCCATAGAACGCGATGAATTTAAACTTTATTACCAACCCGTCATCGACCTTGCAAGTAATAAACTACGGGGCGTAGAGGTATTGTTGCGCTGGCAAAATGTCGAATTAAACAACCCTGGGCCAGATCAATTTATTGCTGTTGCCGAGCAAAGTGGTCTCATTGTTGGTATTGGCAAATGGGTTCTTGAACACGCCTGCAAACAAATTGTAACGTGGTCTCAAGCGGGCATGCCACCACTGAGCGTTGCCGTAAATATTTCAGCCAAACAATTTATTGATGGCGATATTGTTGAAAATGTCCGCTATGCCCTGCTGCAAAGTGGCTTGCCCGCATCGCAGTTAGAACTCGAAATTACCGAAGGTCTGCTAATCAACGATACCCCAGAAATTCGCGACACATTTGCGCAGCTTAAAGCACTCGGTATTCATTTATCACTAGATGACTTCGGCACAGGCTATGCGTCTTTAAGTTATTTAAAACGCTACCCTTTCGATACCCTAAAAATTGACCGCAGTTTTGTGCACGACATCGATAAATGCAACGACAGCGTGACACTGACCAACGCAATTATCGCTATGGGTCACAGCTTCAATATGACGGTAATTGCCGAGGGGGTAGAAAACCTGCACCAGCGTCGTATTTTGCGCGAACGCCACTGCGATATGGTGCAAGGCTTTTTATATTCTCCGCCGCTTCCCGCCGACCAATTTGTCGCTTGGGCTAAACGCTATGCCGAAATGCAAATCAGCCAGCATGTCTAA
>JAGPVP010000088.1 GCA_018066965.1 Zhongshania sp.
TCCTGCGAACTACCCGTTCAATCTCAAGGCCAGGTATGCCTATAATTCTTCCTGCGTGGGACATCGGTACTCTCCATTAAATTGATCTTCGCAAAATCATTTTAATGAATGCCGGTGTCCCCCGTTAATGATGAAGAGCCGAAATGCTTCTCTTTTTTTTTGTTATTTTTCCTCGATTTAGTGCCAAAATGGCCTTGACGGAGTGGGGGAGTCACACTAGAATTGCGCCCTCTTTCAGGGACAGCAATATTGCCCTGAAAGGCTCGCGGCGTCCCCTTCGTCTAGTGGCCTAGGACACTGCCCTTTCACGGCAGTAACAGGGGTTCGAGTCCCCTAGGGGACGCCAATTTTTACGTTACAGTGCGTAGAAATCTGTCAAATAAATGCCCGCCACGGTATGTTGACAGTGTAAGAAAAACTTTTTAATATGCGCCCGTCTTGATGGGGTATCAAAAAGTATTTTTTATTAAGACTGTACGGTAGCTAGGCTAATCGATGAGATGGCAGGCAACCGGAATTTGCGGGAATAGCTCAGTTGGTAGAGCGCAACCTTGCCAAGGTTGAGGTCGGGAGTTCGAGCCTCCTTTCCCGCTCCAAATTCTAAAAAGCGAAACATCTGTTTCGCTTTTTTTTCGTCTGTTGTAAATGCTCGCCACTGAGCGGAAGCTGTCAGTGGCGATTAACGCCGCTTAATGCATATTAAATATTTGAGCGCGAAGATTGCGGTAGCTGGTGGTGTCATCCTTATTGCACAGTTCATAGTAGCGCTCTTCTAAATCTTGGTACTTTTGTATTTCTTCATCGCCTAGAAAGTGCAGGCAATCACCACCGTAAAACCAAAGTAAGTCGCGATGTAGCTGTGGCGTAATATCTGGGTAATGACTAACTATGCGAGTAACGATTTGCTGGCCGATAAGTGCGTAGTCGTCGTTATTGCTAAAACTGGCGTCTAATTGGGTGAACATCTCAAGTAATTCATTATTACTTTCTTCGCTGTGGCTGGGGTGTTGGGCGACCACTTGCTTACATAGCTCGCTGAGTGCGTCATTTAATTGGCGGTAATATTCTAAGCGCGTCGTCACTGTGACTCCATTTTCGGTAGATTTAAGACTTTTGTGTATTCCACTGCGTGGGCGTGGCAAAATAGGCGGCTAAAAGCACCTGTTCACGCCAGTTGATTGCAACAATTCAGTTATTTACATTCCAGCGGATGAGCGTCGTTTGCGTATGCAAATAGTGCTTTTCAGCGATGTTAGTCGTCGTAATTCTATGAAGACTAACCGGCCAAATTGGTTCCATACATTTAAGCAGCTAAAATTTTAGGCAGATACTATGGCAATTGCCCTGCAAATTAAAGGATTGCGTAAAGTCTACGACAATGGCTTTGAAGCATTAAAAGGCATCGATCTAGAAGTGCACGAAGGTGATTTTTTTGCCTTGCTTGGGCCGAATGGCGCCGGTAAATCGACCACAATTGGTATTGTGTCTTCGCTGGTGAAAAAGACCGCAGGCGACGTATATGTGTTTGGTCACTCAATTCAAGCGGATTTAGCCGCCGCGAAACGCGAGATCGGAGTTGTTCCCCAGGAATTTAATTTCTCCAACTTTGAGACCGTGTGGGACATTGTTGTTAATCAAGCCGGTTATTACGGTTTGAATAGGGCAGTTGCCGGTGAGCGTGCAGAGAAGTACCTTAAAAAATTAGGCCTTTGGGATAAGCGTAATGTGGCGTCACGGATGCTGTCGGGTGGTATGAAAAGACGCCTAATGATTGCTCGCGCACTTATTCATGAGCCCCGCTTATTAATTCTCGACGAGCCGACAGCCGGTGTAGATATAGAGCTGCGGCGATCTATGTGGGAGTTTCTAACGGAGATTAATCGCAGCGGTACAACGATTATTTTGACTACCCATTACCTAGAAGAAGCTGAGAGCCTTTGCCGTAATATTGCCATTATTGACGGCGGTAATATCGTTGAAAACACCAGTATGAAGGCCTTGTTGAAGCAACTTCAAAAAGAGGTGTTTATTCTGGATACCCGTGAATCGATTAGCCCTGACCTTGCTGTTGAGGGTTTTGATACGCGCTATGTCGACGAGCATATGTTTGAGCTTGTGCTCAAAAAAGGTAGCTCCTTGAACGAGGTGTTTGCAGCTATAAATCAGCAAGGGTTAGTGATTAGCAGTATGCGTAACAAGGCGAATCGCTTAGAAGAATTATTCGTGGGTTTACTCAACGCAAAGTAAGTCCGGTATTTCCAATTTGATTTCGTCGGCAATTGCCGGCGCTCGGTAGATGGAGTTTCGAATGACATTAGCAGAGCAGTGGGTGGCGTTTTACACCATTGTCCGCAAAGAGATCCGGCGTTTTCTGCGTATTTGGATGCAAACTTTATTGCCGCCAGCAATTACCATGTCGCTGTATTTTGTGATTTTTGGCGCCTTAATCGGCTCGCGGATTGGTCAGATGGGTGGCTTCACGTATATGGAGTTTGTGGTGCCCGGTTTGATCATGATGTCGGTCATCACCAATGCCTACTCCAATGTAGTTTCGTCGTTTTTTGGTGCCAAGTTTCAGCGGTTTGTCGAGGAAATTTTGGTGTCACCCATGTCGAATAATACCGTGCTGTGGGGCTTTGTTATTGGCGGGGTGGCGCGTGGTTTACTGGTCGGTTTGATCGTAACGTTGTTGTCGTTGTTCTTCACCAGTCTGCATATTCAGCATATCGGCGTTACCATCGCGATTGTGTTGATGACATCGATAATGTTCTCACTTGCTGGTTTTATTAACGCGGTGTTCGCCAATAACTTTGATGATGTGTCGATAGTACCGGTCTTTGTGTTAACGCCACTAACTTATCTTGGCGGCGTATTTTATTCGATCGATTTACTACCTGACTTTTGGGCGGGGGTGTCGCGCTTAAACCCCATGCTGTATATCGTTAATGCTTTTCGCTACGGCGTGCTTGGCGTGTCTGACGTCAATGTTACCACCGCATTTTTAATGGTGGGTGGATTTACTTTAGCTGCTTACGCTTACTGTATGTATTTGCTGTCTAGCGGCAAGCGTCTGCGTCAGTAGCGATTAAGGGAATATGATGACGGAGCACAAAAGTCATGGGCCGCTGGGAGAAAAAGTTAGTTATCCCGACAAGTATGACGCGTCTTGCCTTCACCCCATCGCGCGACAATTGGGCCGAGAAGGCTTGGGAATCGACGCTCAGGCAGCACTGCCGTTTGCTGGGGTGGATATTTGGAATGGCTATGAATTGTCGTGGTTAACTGAATCTGGCAAACCTAGAGTGGCTTGCGCGGAGTTTCGTTTTTCCGCCGACAGTCCTAATATTATCGAATCAAAATCATTCAAATTGTATTTAAACTCCTTTAATCAAACGCGGATCGCTAGCGTAGACGCACTTAAACAAACGCTTATTGCCGATTTAAGCGCGGCAAGCGGTGCGGGTGTGAGCGTTGCCATATACACACCAGAACACTGGGCTGAAATGTATGGTATTACCGCTCCAAAGGGTGAATGTTTAGACGAACTTGATATTAGTCCGTCGGCGTATGCGCCAGACGCATCCTTATTGGCGACAGACGGTGATGAGGTGTGTAGCGAAGTACTTTATAGTCATCTGCTGCGGTCTCGTTGCCCAGTTACCTCACAACCCGATTGGGCGAGTGTGGAGATCTGCTACCGCGGCGCAAAAATTAATCGCGAGCAATTATTGGCCTATATTGTCTCCTTTCGCGAGCATGACGAGTTTCATGAACACTGCGTAGAGCGCATATTTTGCGACATTAGTCAGCGCTGCAAGCCACAAGCCTTAAGCGTTTACGCACGTTATACCCGCCGGGGTGGTTTAGATATTAATCCTTGGCGAAGTACGGATCGGGCGTTTGTTCCGGCTAACAGCCGAGGTGTGCGTCAATAGGGGGCTGCGGGCAATTACCCTGAAGGCGGTAGGTAAATCACCGGATAGTTAAACGGCGCCGTAAGCGCATAATGGCGTTCATTACTAGATGTGAATGAGAGCCGTGATGTTGCTTGCAAGCTACCTACTTGGTTTTGATAACAAAGACGCCGTGAGGCATCTCGCCGTTGACGGTGTCCTGCCTGAGCAATTGCAGTACGTCGACATACGCTTATTCTCTAGAGGGCATGGCGCCGATGGAGCGTCAAATATAGTTGACCTCGTATTGTTGTTTCCCGATGCCGACGTGCCTAATAATTTAGTGTGTTTGCCGTCAATCCCCCCCAATGTGGTAAGCCACCTGTTAGCTGGAAAGCCTCTGCAAGTCATCGACTTTGCCCATGGTCGAAAACTATCTTTGGTGTATCACTTAGACCAGCAGCGTTGTGCTTAATATGGGTTATATGCAAAAAACTCGGCCCTTAGAATCTAAGCACTATTCGGTGCATGGCCCACAATCGACGATTAGTCTTTGTTTACAAGATCGTCGAGTGAGCTATGGCGCTAATTTTTTAGCGCAGATACCCGATACTATTGGTGATCGGCTGGGAGACGACTGCCGAGAAGTTGTTAACTCCGATTTACTCAACTACTTTATTGAGCTGGGCGAAAACCTGACTCAATAAGCCAGCTAATTCAAATACCCTCTTACTATAAAGCGTTAAATAGTCGCTGCTTAATACGCCTTCCTTGTTTATCATGTGCACTTAGATTTTTTGATGGGTGGGTTTAATAGTGTCTGATTCAACGCGTCGACCAGCATTTATTACTATGCTGGATTTGCAAAACCGTATGAACAGCAAAGTTAATAGCGACTGGATGAGTCAAGGCAATGCTTGGTACCGCGCAGCGTGGATCGAGTGTGGTGAGCTAATGGATCACTACGGCTATAAATGGTGGAAGAAGCAACAGCCCGATTTAGGGCAGGTCCAACTAGAAGTCGTTGATATATGGCATTTTGGTATGAGCTCTTTGTTTCGCGAGGGCGTTGCAATTGAGGCGCTGGCCGATGAAATCCTCGCAGAGCTTGAAAATCATCAGGCGACTGGATTGGGTGTGCTGGAAGCCACCGAAGCATTAGCGGAATACTGTTTACGAACCAGGGGGTTTTCAGTGCCCTTGTTTTGGGATTTGCTGATGGCAGCCGAACTCAGTTTTGATGATTTATATAAGCAATACGTTGGTAAAAATGTATTGAATTTCTTCCGCCAAGATCATGGCTATAAAGACGGCAGCTATATAAAAGTATGGCAGGGCGAAGAGGATAATGTGCACTTGGTCGATATTCTAGCCCATGCCGACGTGCAATCTAGTCAATTTGCCGACGACGTTTATCAAGGTTTAGTCACGCGCTATCCAACGGCGTAGGCGGGTTATTGATGTCCCCAGATAAATTATCTACATCCGCGCTAGCCAAGCAGGGCGAGATTCCTGTTCAGCAACTTTTTTCCGTTCTTAAGGATTATGGTTGGATACGCAAGGTAGATGAGGGCTGGGTGTTAACCAGCAAGGGCGAGTTTGAGGGTGGGAGCTACCTGACGAGTAAGCGCTATGGGCGCTACATTGTGTGGCCGCAAAACTTGCTTGACCATCAATTGTTCAAGGCGATGGAAAGCAATAAGCTGCTATCGGCAACAGCCATGGGACGTAGCGAAGGGCTTAATGGTCGCCAGTTAAACCGTATCTTTGTAGAGCTAGGCTGGTTAAAACCTAGTCCGCGTGGTTGGGAGCTCACCGCGGCAGGAAGCTCGCTTGGCGGTCAGTTATTTGAAAATCAGCAGAGCAGTTTGAGCTATGTTTTGTGGCCGGAGGATATTCGCGGGCGAGACGCATTTGTTCGTCTTTTACAGGCGTGTCGAATAGACGAGCAGGCGACAGATGATTTGTTTGAAAACAAAACACCTGGCTGGATTTCCTTGGATGGCGTAGCGTGTAAATGCTACGAGCATTGCCATATCGCGCAGTGGTTGTATTTGGCCGGGGTGCGTTACAGTATTTATCGTCCGCTGCCAGTAGATGAATTACAAGTTAGTGATTTCTATTTACCCGACAGCGGTGTGCGTCTTGAGTACTGGGGGAGCGGTGAACATTCAGACGCTATTTCAGCGCGGATGCGCCGCGCCGAAATCTGTAAGGATTTAGATATAGCGGTGTTAGATATTCACCCTGAAGATATCGCGACCCTAGATGACTATCTCAGCCGTCATTTGCAGCCATTGGGCGTGGAGTTTTATTAACCCCTTTTTAGTGCCAAGGCGCTTAGCGCCCAAACTCCATTTTTATCGCCTCGGCTAAGGCGAGGTCTTTTGCAGTAAGGCCACCGGCATCGTGGGTCGTTAAGGCAATGGATACGGTTTTGTAAACATTGCTCCATTCGGGGTGGTGATCGATTTTTTCAGCGCGGATCGCGACCCGAGTCATAAACGAGAAGGCGCTGATAAAGTCATCAAATTCAAATACGCGGCATAATTTGTCGTCGTTTAGCTCCCAATCTGGTAGCTCTTTTAGTGCATTGCTGATTTCTAAGTCGGTTAGCTTTATTGTCATGGCTTGACCCTTCTTTTTAAAAATATGCCACATTCCATATGATGAGTGTACGGGAACTGGTCGAAGAGGGCGAAGGCATCTACGGCATGAGTTTTGGTTAATATTTGCAAATCGCGATATAGCGTTTCTGGGTTGCAAGATATATAGACGATATTGTCGAAGCCTGAGATGAGCTGACGGGTATTGTCATCCAAGCCCGCACGGGGCGGGTCTACCAATACGGTACTAATATCGTAGCTGTCTAAACTAATATGTTCTAAACGGCGGAAACTGCGTTCTTTATTGAGTGCGGCGGTGAAGTCTTCGCTAGACATGCGCAATACCTCGGTATTGCTAACACCGTTTAAGGCGAAGTTCTCGTGTGCCGCTTTAACCGACGTCTTGGATATTTCCGTTGCCAGTACTTTTCTAAAATGCCGAGATAGCGGAATAGTAAAATTGCCGTTGCCACAGTAAAGTTCAAGCAGATCGGTGTGAGAATTCTCGCCAACTTGGGTCTTTGCCCAACTGATCATTGCTGCGTTTAGCTTGCCATTGGGCTGGGTAAATGCGCCTTCATATTGATGATAGGCGTAATGTTCCCCGTCTATCGGCAGCACTTCTATTACGTAGTCGCGATCAAGAACCAATTTTTGCTTTTTACTGCGGCCAATAATTTGAATGTTTAGCTCGCTTGCCAAGGTTCGCGCCAGCACTTCCCATTCCTCATCTAAACGGCGATGATAAATTAGACTTACCAGCATATCGCCGCTTAATGTACTCAGAAACTCTACTTGAAAAAGACGCTTGCTTAACATCAGCTGACCGTTGAGCTTTTCCAGCAGTATGGGCATTAAGTCGTAGATAGCTTTTGACGCAATGGCGAACTGATCTACTCGCACCGGCGTTTTTGGTTCCGCTGGGTCGAACATGGCGTAATACGCGGAGCCATTTTCGTGCCATAAGCGGAATTCGGCGCGCAACCTGTAATGTGCGGGCTCAGATGGGAAAACCGTGGGCTCAGGTAGTGCTATGTCATCAAAAAGCGCGCTAACTTGCTGCGCTTTTTTTTCTAGAATAGTCGGGTAATTATCAACGTCGATGGGGCTTAAACTCATAGGGTATCCGGTAAAGTGGCGCTTTTCAGCGTGAATTGAGGCGCGTGCGATCGCGGTTTTGCCAAATAATCTCCGCGCGCGCTAAACATTGCTGCTGATCGAGTTCGGGGGAGCGCAGTTGCAGTGTTATTGCGATGGTTCCGACGATAGCTAGGCGCCCGTACTGATCTAATTTGTCATCGCGCCATGCATCTACAAGGTCGTTAATATTTAGCGATTCTTGTTTTTCTTGGCGACCGTCGAGCATTTTTGGCCACTCGGACTCCGACAGCTCATTATTGTGAACCATTTTTACTTTGCATGTTGCCTCCGGTTTGCGCTCGGCTTCACCGGCCTCACCTTTAAATACCGCCGCGTGCGGCTGGCCAAGCAGTGCAGCGGCCTGCTGGTGATTTTCTGCATAGGCTGGATGAAAAATACTTTGCAGGGAGTAGGGCGCCGCTAGCGGATTCAGCAAGCGCGATAGCGTATGTACTGGCGAACGCAGTCCGAATTGATCGCGCAGATCGATCATGCGTTGCAGCATAGGCGAAAATCGGACTAATGGCAGGTAGGCAAAGTTGCGTTGACTCAGTTTGTCATCAACTTCCTGCCAGTTTGTCGCGGGTGTTTCGCCTATGGCGTCAAGGACGTATTCGCTGTAAATTCGTTCTGCGGTATGTCCTGCGGCGCCGTGCATGAATACTCGCAGGCCACTGTCAGCCAGCGCGAGTGCAGACAATAAATACCAGGGTAGCTGGCGGCGTTTACCGGCGTAGCTTGCCCAGTCGATATCGACGGCAATAGTCGGTGCAGCAATGGTGTCGCGTACGGCTTTAACGAAACCAGCTAGTTCTTCGTGGCTTTCTTCTTTTACGCGAAGCAGCATAAGAAACGCGCCGAGTTGAACATCTTCAACTTCGCCGCGCAATATCATTCCCATGGCGTGATGTGCTTCGGCCTCGCTTAGTGAGCGTGAGCCAGTTTTGCCTTTGCCGAGAATGCGAACATATTGTGCGAAGGGGTGTTCAACCGACATGGTGCTACTCATTAAAGGTTTAAAGACAGTTATCTGGCCGTGGCAATCCTGCAATTTTACTTAGTAGTTTTGCAGGGCTATCGGGGAAATGTTTTAGAAAATACAGGCTGGTACCCTTATCGGCACCCAGCTCACGTTTTGCGTATTTTATCAGCGGCCGCATAGCGGGTGATAGGCCAAACTCTTGGTAAAAGCGTTGAACCAGTAAAATAAGATCCCAGTGTTGCTCGCTTAAACTAATACCGCAATCTTCTGCTAGCGCAGCGGCGACGGCGGGTGACCAGTCGTTAAGATTTTTTAGAAAGCCATCTTTATCGGTGGCTATATCTTGGCCAAGTACGGTCAGGCTTGCCATCTTACCAGCTTAAACATTGGGTATGGGCAGCGCATAAATCGACAAATTGTGCGTAATCGACCGCCTCAATATGGCTAGATGGCTTAATGCCGCGGCGCAGAAGGTCATCATTTAGCACATAAACGGCGTTGCTTTCACCGACACAATTTAATAAGGATGCAGATAGCACCACTGCATCTTCTATTAAAATAAGTGAATCTGTATTTGATAAGCTGCTTTGGCATCGACTTAGGCTACTAGGGCTGTTGAGTATATGTAGGCGCATTAGAAGCTCTGTATCCGGTCGGCACTACTCATCAGCTCTTGGAGTGTTGCCTGTGAAATGGCAGCCGCATGCGCAACTAAATCATCTGCGCGAATATTTCGTAGCTGCCGGTCGGCGTCTACATAATAAACATTTTCAACATCGTATAAAGGTAGGGCGTTTATCACACCGGTGTGGGGCTTTGCGTCAATGGTATGCGCGTCGTTAGTCGCAAGAAGTTGATATATGCCGTCTTGCAAAAATACAATGCTCACTTTCTGATCAAACGCGGCAGTGGCCAAGGCCATGTCCAATGCTTCGCGAGCTAGACTGTGCCCGTAAGCCTGGCGAGTAAACAAATAAAGAAAGTGCATTTAATTTCCGAACCGTATTACACGGTCTGCATTAATACAGGCGTCTACCCACTGGCCAAGCCCGCCGATACTGAACCCCGTGGCCATATTGTGGCCATCTATTTCATAACGTTGAGCTTCCTTCTGATCAATGATGCCGCGGCGCAAGGCGCTAGAGACACACACCACTAAATCGAGATCGTAATCCTGCTGGAGCGCTTGCCATTGTTTGGGGATAGCGTGTTCGTCTTGCGGCGGGGTGATAAAACTATTTGCGCAATGGACACCATCATTAAAGAAGAAGACGCGGCAAATACGGTGCTGACTAGCTATAAGGGCTTTGCAAAACTGCAGGGCGGTTTTACTGGATTGATCGGAGTAGGGCTGCCCCGTAACTAGAATAGCAAAACAGAGGCTCATAAGAGCCCCTGTTTTGTGGCGTGCAAATAATCGCTAAACGCGTGGTTAGTCATCACCACTGAAGACACCTAATAAATGTAGCAGGTGAATAAACAGATTATAAATATCGAGGTAGAGGGAAACTGTCGCGCGAATGTAGTTGGTTTCGCCACCGTGGATAATACGACTGGTATCAAACAAGATTAGCCCAGACATAATAAATACTGCGGCAGCAGAGATAGCTAGTGACGCGGCAGGTACTTGAAAAAACAGATTGGCGATACTAGCAACAACCATAACTAGCAGGCCGATCATCAAAAAGCCGCCAAGGAATGAAAAGTCTTTGCGGGTAGTAAGTACATAGGCAGATAAGCCAAAGAACACCAAGGCGGTGCCGCCTAGGGCCTGCATAACCAGTTCGCCGCCATTAGGTAGGGCGAGGTACATTTTAAGCATGGGCCCTAAAGCCGCACCTAATAAACCAGTGAAGACGAATATTGCAATGATACCTTTGCTTGAGTCAGCAGTCTTATGTACAACAAACAACATGACGAAGCCGAGGATTGAAAGGACAAGTCCCGTGCCATGGCCGATGTTCATTGCCATAGCCAAACCAGCACACATTGCGCTAGTGACTAGGGTCATGCCTAGTAGCATATAGGTGTTGCGAAGAACCTTACTAGTTTCCAGGGCGCCTAATGGCTGCGCATGTGTCTGAAAGACTGATTTGTCTTGCATGTCTTACTCCGTTAATTGCTAAACAAAGATAGTGTAAACAGAGCTTATCATACTGGGTGTGGCGTGACTTGCAAAGGAAGATCGGTGGTGCAGGAAGGTATAAAAAGTGGCGGAGGGGCAGGGATTTGAACCCTGGGTTGGGATAAACCAACGCCGGTTTTCAAGACCGGTGCAATCGACCACTCTGCCACCCCTCCGCAGCAGTTGCGAATTATACATAGCTTGTTTAGCGAAACAAGCAGTA
>JAGPVP010000089.1 GCA_018066965.1 Zhongshania sp.
TCCTGCGAACTACCCGTTCAATCTCAAGGCCAGGTATGCCTATAATTCTTCCTGCGTGGGACATCGGTACTCTCCATTAAATTGATCTTCGCAAAATCATTTTAATGAATGCCGGTGTCCCCCGTTAATGATGAAGAGCCCCATACGCTCGTCGTGTCATCATTTCCATTTTGTTGTGGAAGCCCTCAGTTATTCCGTTACTTTTTCTAAATCGCCACATGGCAATAATTGGTGTCATCCAATACGTTAGCGTCCCCGCTAGTGCACGCAAGGGGCTGTTATGCAGTTGCTCCAGTAGCTCAAGATAGCTCGGCAGCTTCGCCTTCGCACTGCGGGCGGTTCTTGAGCAACGTAAAGCGAATCAGCTTTTGTTTAGCCACGTAGAGCGCCTGCAATGTTGGATGCTCGGCGAGGTAGTGCATGAGATTTGCATGGCTCTACCCCATTACTCCGCTATCAGGATGCCTCTAAACCCGGTGTTAAAAGGTAATGACCAACAAACCATTCTTGCCCGCCTCGGTATGCAAACAATTCAGAACAGGCCAGCATGAACATGCGCCAGCGGTGGTATTGCACTTTAGGGTTGGGCGCGTCTTTTAGGATCGCTAGCGCCTGCGCTTTGTTGTCATCTAATTTCTCTAGCCACGCTTCTAAGGTTTTAGAGTAGTGTTCGCCGTTTACTCGCCAGCTATCTACCATGCGCATGTGTTCCGAGAAGTGCATGAGGGTGTCGAATGCCGGCATCTGACCGCCGCTAAAGAAGTTGTCAGTCATCCAGCCGCCATCAAAGGGGTAATGCAGGTAGGCATGACAGAATATATGCACAAACATTAAGCCATTAGGTTCTAACCACGTCGACACGTTGGCGAGCAAGTCACGGTAGTTGCGAACATGCTCGAGCATTTCAACGGTAACCACGCGATCAAAGCGCTGAGTAAGACTAAGCTCACACACATTACAGGTAATAACTTCAATATTGCTTAAACCGCGTTGACGAGCTTGCGCTTCTATAAATAGACGCTGTCCCGAAGAGTTAGAAACCGCGGTGATATGTGAGGCGGGATAACGCGCGGCCGCCCAAAGCGTAAAACTGCCCCAGCCACAGCCAAGATCAAGGATCTTTTGTCCGTCTGCTAACTGCGCCCGTTCTGCATACATTTCCAACATGGCCTGTTCAGCATCGGCTAGACCTTCGCAATGCTCGTCCCACCAACAGCTGCTGTATTTAAGGCAGGGCCCAAGCATAAGCTCAAATAGCGCAGCGGGAACTTCGTAATGCTGGGTATTGGCGTCACCAGTGTTTATGGCAATTTCAGAGTGGCGCAGCTCGTCTCTAAATTGACGACGACGCGCCTCATTACTACTCAAATCGCCACTGCCTTCTTGCACCAAGCGGTCGGCAAGCTCCCGGCGAATGCCGTGCCGCAACAGTAAATCTGGTACCAAACCACGCTCTGCAAGTACGATTGGGTCTATCATATTAACTCCGTCACTGATCAATTCGCTTCACTTAACGCTATTACGATTCGAGCAAGAATACGGATCTTAGCAGGCGGAGATTTTAGGCAAAAAAAAGGGCCGCAAAACGGCCCTTATCGACAGGTGCGAATCAAAGATCAGGTTAACACGCCAGCGCTACGCAAGGCCGCGAGGGTATCACTGTCGTAACCTGCAACTTGACTCAGCACTTCATCCGTATGGCTACCCGGACGTGGTGCCCCGGACTCTACCGACGGCGCAGTGCGACTGAACTTTGGTGCCGGACCGGGTTGAATCTCGCCATTCACTTCAATGAAGGAGTTGCGGGCCACATTATGCGGATGGTGTGGCGCTTCCGTCATCGACAGTATCGGCGCGAAACACGCGTCTGTACCTTCAAATACCTCACACCACTCGTCGCGGGTTTTGGTTTTAAAAATAACGACTAGCTTGTCTTTCAGGTCAGGCCAGCGTGCGGTGTCCATTTGCGCCTCAAAGCTTTCATCTAGCGCTAGCTTTTCTTTTAATATGTGATAGAACTGCGGCTCGATTGGCCCGATAGAAACGTGCTTGCCATCACTGGTTTCGTAGGTTTCATAGAAGTGGGCGCCGGTGTCCAAGAGGTTAACGCCGCGCTGATCGCTCCATTGTTTCTGATTAAAGAAGCAATACACCATGTGCATTAAGGCCGCAGAACCTTCTACCATAGAGGTATCGACCACTTGGCCTTTACCACTGCGAGTTGCTTCTAATATGGCAGACACCACACCAAATGCTAAGAACATACCGCCGCCGCCAAAGTCACCAACTAAATTTATCGGCGGTACCGGCTTGTCGCCATCGCGGCCCATCGCGTGGAGCGCACCAGACAGCGAAATATAATTAATATCGTGGCCAGCGGCGTGCGCCAGCGGGCCAGTTTGCCCCCAGCCAGTCATGCGACCATAAACCAGTTTAGGATTGCGCGCCGCACAGTCATCTGGGCCAATCCCCAAGCGCTCAGCAACACCGGGACGAAAACCTTCAATCAAGGCATCTGCTGATTCACACAGTTTTAGTACGGCTTCTACACCGCGGGGGTCTTTTAAATTGATGGCGATAGATTTTTTACCGCGCTCACTAATCACATTGGCGACCGGTGCGTCTGCAGCGGCAGATTTACGGGTAATAGAGATAACCTCTGCCCCCATATCGGCAAACATCATTCCTGCAAAGGGGGCTGGCCCAAGCCCCTCAATTTCTATAATTCGTATACCAGCGAGTGGTCCCATGTTTTCTTCCTGTGGATTCGTTATCAATGAGGTTCGGCTGTTAGCCGTTTATTGTCTGTTAGCTTTCACTAACTATTAGCTGCAGCGACAAGCGCAAACATATCGCTATTTTGCACGTTCAGCCGTGCCGAGGAAACCTCTTAAGGCGCCTGATTGTGTTTTCAGGCAGCCACTCCACACAAACTTGACCGCCAACTAAGTGGCGGTCTTTACGCTATTAAAACCGAAATACCAAACCGGCGTAGGCCGATGGCGGTTCACCAGCATTAAATATTTGCGACGCGCTGCTCACAGTATTCACTACGCTATGAGTAGAAACATAGTCTTCGTCGGTGATATTGCGAATATCGAGATATACCTGCCATGCCTCGCGATTTAAACCTAGCCGAAAGCCCAGCAAGTTGTAACCATCGACAGTGTAGCTATTAGAAAAATCGGCATAGCGCTCGTCTACCACATCAAAGGTTGGCCCAGCGTAAAAACCATTATCATGGCGATACAGTAACTCACCGTGAATCGCATAAGACGGGGCGGCAGGAAAACTATTGTCACCGTAAATTGCATCGTTATCGAAAGAGAATTCGTTGATTGTCAGGCTTAGCAAGGGCTCAATCCGAGCTGAACCAGAAATCGCAATGCTGGCGTTCAGCAATGCCTCCAAGCCCGCGTGCACCGAGTCATCGATATTAGTGGTTAAACTTGTTCCCGACGCAGCGGGATCATCTCGCGACAGAATCTCGTCTTGAATCAAGGCGTAATACACCGACACATCCCAGCGCCAAAATCCGCCCTGCCCTAATTCATATTGGCCTCGACTACCCAGCTCAAGCACTTGCCCTTGCATGGCATCTAGCGTGGCGTTGTTTGCCTGTGCATCATCTTCTAACTCAAAATTAGTCGGCGCCTCGTAAAGCTTACTGATATTACCAAACAACTCAACGCTATCATTGAGTTGGTATATGGCGCCAATACGGGGATTAATACTCTTGTAAGTTTCAGAGGGATTACGCAAGGCACCACTACTCACCGTGGTATTACGCACATCGCGATCAGTAGAAATAGCCTGCACACCATAAACAAGGGTCCACTCTTCGCTGAGGTGCCAGCGATCCATCACGAACAGTTCAACGCTTTCAGCACTATTATCCACTATCGTAGTCAGGCCGTTTCTAAGGCCACCATCGTTGCGATAATTTCCACCGCTAACGGTATTTTCACCCCAGTTAATGCCCGCAATAATAATATGTTCGCCCAAAGTTAGGTTGTAACGGGCCATCGCGCCGCGATCTTGATGATCGGTATCGATCAACAAACTGAACACCTCTACCGGCTGATCCGGACCCGGGCCATCAAAATCAACGAGCACCTTATCTACAATGGGGTGATATAGGTGTTGGTTTTCTTGGTAAATACCTACTTCTATATTGCTGGTATCACCCAGCGTGAAGGTGGTTTTATTAGCAATGCGTCGGGTCTGAACATCTACTTGAAAATTGCCGCTTTCCGCCGTCGCCCCAGCCTGATCTGGGTCAGCCGCCAATTCCCCCGCGGTTAATGCGCCCGCCAATTCCTCATCATTTTTTATGTAGGTAAAAAAGAACCGTGATTCAATATTCTCACTCACCCGCCACCCTAAGTTTGCGTACAGGCCTTCGCGCTCACTTTCATTGTGATCTCGGTAGCCGTCACGCTGCTTTTTTTCTAAGGTAACAAGCCCATCAACAGACTCACTTAAAACCGAACCGAGCGTGAGCCGCATTTGCTTTTGACCAAAGCTGCCCGCACCCACAAAAAGCTGATTGGCATCAGAGTTACGCGCGGTAGGTGTGACAAAATCAATAGCACCACCCAAAGTGCTAGCACCATATTTTAAGGCATTGGCGCCGCGCGCAATGCTGGCATAGCGGCTCGCCAGAGGGTCGATAATGCGGTTGTGATTATTGCCGTCGGCTGTGGTAACCGGCATACCATCTTGCAGTAGCTTAATGCCGTTCATATCATAATTAGTCGCATCAAGGTTCGAGCCGCGACTAGACATAAAAATACTATCGCTACCACTGGTGCTGGTAGACCACACACCGGGAATATACCGCAGCGCGTCTGCCAAATTACCGGTGTTGCGCTCCATAAGTGAGGCGCTATCTAAAATCGACACGCCGCCAGGCGTTAACGCCTGCTCCACCTGTAAGTCGGTTTTTAGTTCACTGCCACGCACTAACATCTCTTCTACTTGTTTAGCGTGTTCTGCAAACGTACTACAAGGAAGCGCAAGTAACATGGCGCTTGCGCCCACAAAAGGGAAGAGTTTCATAAGGTATTCAGCCACAACAAGTTTATGTGGCCGGATTTTATGAGTTAACGGAGAAACTGCCAATGTGGCAAATCGTCGCAGCCACCTTGTACTTCCCACACTATCCAGCCAAGACACAGCCATAAAAAAACCCCTAGCTGTAAACAACTAGGGGTAAAGCACTACAAGACCTAGGGCTTTTAAAAAGTTAGCAATACATATCGCTACTTAATCCATAACGGCTATTTCACTACTGTCATCACCCAGTTTTCCGGGTCGCAATAACAGTAGCAACGGAATAGCACAGACTACCCCAATGGCCATATAGTGAAAATCGCCGAGCATACCAATAACTGCGGATTGACGTTGCAGCTCACTCTCAACACCGACTAAGGCACTGGCCGCATTAAAACCATTTGACGAGTTCACATATTCTATAAGCGCAGGGTTGAACGGGGTGATATTTTCCGCCAATACCGCATGTGCCATTTTTGTTCCGTAATCTTGATAAGCAAAAGCTAATGCGATACCAACACTACTGCCAACATTCCGCAACAAGCTATATAAAGATGTACCCTCGCCACGATATTCTGGCGCCAATGTTGAAAAAGTGACCGCAGATAATGGAACAAAAATAAAACCCAATCCTAAACCTTGCACCATACCGCTTAATACAATCTCTCGCGTACCGACATCTGCACTAAAGTTAGACATCCAATATAAAGCATATGCCAGTAATACCATGCCGATCAAAATCGGGAGCCGCGCGTCAACACGGTGCAAAATTCGCCCCGATATTTGCATAGCAATCATGGTTCCTAAACCACGTGGCGCCATCACCAACCCAGCTGTCACAACGGGGTAACCCTGCAATCTTTGCAAAAACGGTGGTAATAGCGCGAAAGTAGAAAACAGCACAATACCCAGCATCGCAATTAAAATTAAGCCGCCGAGCAAGTTCCGATCTTGAAACAATTTGGGTGAAATAAACGGCTGATCTGTCGTTATCGTATGACTAATAAATAAATATAAAGCGGCTATCGCCAATCCACACTCAATTAGAATTTCAGTGGACTGAAACCAATCCAAACTTTGCCCTCGATCTAGCATTAACTGCAAGGACGCAATTGCAACGCTAAGAAACAAAAATCCGGTGAAATCCATTGGCTCTGCACGGCGTGGCCCAGAGTCAGGCAACGCTGTCTTCAATGCAAAAAATGTCGCAATACCTATTGGTAAATTAATATAGAAAACCCAGCGCCAACTATAATATTCAGTAAGCCACCCGCCAAGAGCGGGACCAATAATAGGGCCAATCATAACCCCAACGCCCCAAGCCGCCATCGCGGCCCCCTGCTTTTCAGGCGGATAGCTATCTAATAAGGTGGTTTGTGAAAGCGGCACTAAAGCTGCGCCAAAAACCCCTTGGAGCAAACGGTAAAAAACTATTTCCGTAAGACTGCTCGCCACACCACAAAGCATAGAGGCCAAGGTAAAACCAGCAACAGCAATAAGAAAAACACGCTTAATACCGTAGCGGTTAGCAAGATAGCCCGTCGGTGTTGTCGCAATGGCAGAGGCGACGATATAGGAAGTTAGAACCCAAGCAACTTGTTCTTGTGATGCCGACAGACTGCCCTGCATATGGGGCAACGCAACATTTGCAATTGTGGTATCCAAGGCCTGCATCATGGTGGCAGTCAGCGTACCAAAAGTGACTAAACCAGTCGCACCAACCGCTACAGCAGGAACGCTGGCTTTGAGTGCGTCGGCGCTACTCATTTTATAGCTTTCCAGCAATCAACGCTGAGTCGTTAGGCATCGTTCTGGTAGTACTGTTAGTACCAAAAAATGCCATCAGCGATTTCATTCTTGCAGGTACACCGGTATCCACCTCTACACT
The DNA here is from genome assembly GCA_018066965.1 of Zhongshania sp. Taxonomy (GTDB): domain Bacteria; phylum Pseudomonadota; class Gammaproteobacteria; order Pseudomonadales; family Spongiibacteraceae; genus Spongiibacter. The sequence goes on from JAGPVP010000089.1 coordinate 6,944, forward strand.
AACACTCAAACCGGCGCGCAATGTGGATTCGTTCTCATGATGTTCAATGGCCAGACGTACAGGCAAACGCTGAACTATTTTCACCCAGTTACCCGTTGCATTCTGTGGTGGTAGTAAAGCGAATTCTGCACCAGTAGCCTGAGCAATACTTTCCACTGTCGCGGTCCAGTGTTCGCCAGAATAGGCATCAATCTCTACCTCAACTTTTGCACCGGGTAGCAACTTCTCAAGCTGATCTTCTTTAAAATTAACAACTATCCAGGGATTACTGCTCGCAACAACACTAATCAAGGGTAATCCTGGCATCGCATACTGCCCCTGCTGAGGAACTTTAGACGCCACACCTGCAATAGGTGCACGAAGGACACAGCGCTCAACATTTAACTGCGCGCGCTCAAGCTCAGCCTGTGCAGCCAAAACCTGTGGGTGGAGATCGACGTTAAAATCAAATTTACCGCCGAGTTGCGCTAATGTTTCAGCGCTGTCACTCATCAGCTTACTAACGGTATTACTCGCCACGTTAAGATCACGCTGCGCCTGATCCGATGCGGTTCCAGATGCCATTCCACGACGGTGCAAATCGTTAATCCGCTGCTGCTGCTTGTTCGCAAATTCAAGGTCATCCTTCGCCGCGGCCAGAGCCGCCTGCTTCTGAACATACGCCGCCTTCAATGACTCAATACGCATATACGCTTGTTCAAGTTCAGCTTGAGCATCGTGCAACTCAACGTCAAAAGCTCGGGAATTAATGGTTAACAAAATATCTCCAGCGTCTACATGCTGATTCTCTCTCACATTAACAGACGCGATATTGCCACTTATTTCCGCGCCTACATTTACTACATCTGCCTTTATATAAGCGTTATCTGTAGATATATAGCGACCACCAACCACAAATACATATGCGGCGATCCCTATCACAATGACAGGGACTACTAGAAATAAGCGACGGCGCAAACGGCGACGACTCGCTAATTCCTTGGCGGTCATATCCTGCGCTGATTGATTCTGATCATCCATTACACACCACCCTTGCTAGAAGTTCCTGACGGCTGTATATCAACGCCTGACTTCACAACAACACTGTCTGAGTTACAAAAATTCTTTTTTACTCGCAATAGCATATCTTCAAATACTTTCGCTTCGGCAACACTAAAACCCGCAAAAGCTATTGCTCTGGTTTGCGCCGCAATAACGTTTAGCTCTTCTAACAAAGGCTCTGCTTTGTCGGTTAAAAACAAACTAACGGCCCGCCGATCTTGCTCTTGCCGCTCGCGGTGAACCAAGCCCGCTTTTACCAAACGATCGACACTCTGCGCCACTGTCACCGGATTCACATCCAAATGCACCGCTAAGCAGGCTTGATTGATACCAGGCTCACGGGACAACTTAAGCAAGGTTAACCATTGCGGCTGAGTGAGGTTCAGGTGCTGGGCGCGACGCCGAAACTCTTCTCGCACTAAACGAGAGATTTCGGCCAGCGTCGACGCTGCAGTAGTAAATTGATCGGTAGATTTCATGACGCCATACTAGCAAGTAGATAGGCACCTATTCAATAGCCACCTATTAAATAGGTGGCTTATTAAAAACAATTAATACAACCAGCAGCTCACCGGCGCGGTGAAACGCATTTATATAAATAGGCGCAAGGAGAGAAATACTTCTCCGCCATAGCGGGAAGTATTTCTAAATGGCTCTAACGATGAAGAGACGACAAATACAGCTCAGCAAACTTAGGCGGCTGTTGAATACACACATCCATCTTCAATTTTCGTGCGATATCACTTGCTGAAATCACACCGCGAATCTGGTGCTTTTCACGCTCAACTACTAAGCAGTGCTGATGGCCAAACTGCTTTAGCACCGCCAACACATCAGCAACGGTCATAAGTGCTAGATCACTATAGTCAAACACCTTCAAGTCTTGACGCTTACGCATCATATCGGTGACTTGAAGTTCTTCGCGGTTAAAGCCCTTAGCGACTTTTTTGATAATTTCACTATCGCTCAAGTCTTCAAGCGCGATCACACCAACAAATAAGCCGTGCTCATCTATCACTAGCTTTAGCCGAACGTGCGAGCGCTTCATCATATTTTCAGCTTCAACTGCGCTGCTGCTTGCATCAATTACCAGTGGTTCGTATACCGTAAAGTCAGTAAACACCACCATAGCGGGCGAGTCGCCGGTGATTTTTTGGAAGTTTTCTGGACGTACCAGCTGATCAACTTGATCAGCTTCGTATAATTCAAAATGTCTCATGATATTGTCACTCTCTATTAAAACAGGTTGCTAACCGTCTACACGGCCAACAATGCATTTTTTTAGAGTGTTACTGGGGGAGACCGAATAGAGGTATTACCATAATCACGCAGTTCTACGCGATGGGATTGTTGTGCGGGGACACGTTCTGCCAGAAGGTACAACGGTGCAAGCTGGGTATCAGAACCAGTAACAACAACCGTTATTTCGGGTGAATCCGTAAGGCCAGAATCAAGTTCAGCTAAACTACTGACACTGGCGGGCAATGTATCTTTCGTAACATGATAGCTCTCTGCCAGTGCAAAAGTGCACAGCATTAGGACTAACATAGAAAGGACAATTCGCAGCATAGTTCGCTCGGTTAAAATGAACTCTTTGACTAATATACGTCTTTGAATAATAACTAGCTAGTACGTGCTTGCATACGTCTAACGGCAAAATTTACATCTTTATCAATGCCTAAAGACACCGTAGCGACCAAGTGTTATGCGCAAAATATCAGTCATTACTTATAATAATCAATAACCTACAAATAGGAAACCAAGCACGCTTGCACGAGCTACACGAGCAAAAAATGACTCATACCCTACGCTCAGGTATATTTGTATAATCTGTGAATTAAGCCATGACGTGACTAAACAGGTCTTATGGATAAAACCTATTTTCTTGAAAGCTGTATCGCCGGTGGAGAGATCCCACAGCGGATACTCCTCGATAAGCTGCCATTGACCATTGGCCGCAGTAATGACTGCTCGGTGGTTATTAACAGCTCGGCATTGTCTCGTACTCACGCAAGCATTGAATGCAAGCACGACAATTTCATACTTAAAGACTTGGATAGCACTAACGGCTGCTTCGTTAACTATCAACGAATCAGCGGCAATGCAGAACTACAACTTGGTGATATTGTGCATTTTTCCAACATAGAATACTGCCTGAAAGTGCACGAGGATAATGCCGACAATGATCACACACGTCTTGTCATGCAGACATTACCCAAATATTTTGCTACTAAAAACAAAGAGTTTGCAGAGTTACTAGAACAGCAGCTAGTCACAAGCTTTCAACAAATTATTACCCTTCACAACGGCGATCTATTCGGCTATGAATTACTTGGTCGAGGAAACCACCCCGCCTTAAGTGAAAGCCCACATGAACTATTTAAAATTGCAGAATCACTCAATAAGCAAATAGAACTGAGCGTGTTATTCCGTCGTCGAGCGTTTGCTCAAGCAGAATTGGCCGGTATTAATAAGCCCTTGTTTTTCAATTCGCACCCCGACGAATGCCGCAACCCCGACAAGTTACTACTGGAACTGAGCGACCTTCGTAAACTGCACCCAAAACTACATTTGTTTTTTGAAGTACACGAAGCCGCTGTGACCGATCTTGGAATTATGCTAGAAATCCGCAACGGCTTAAATGCCCTAAACATTAGCTTAGCCTACGACGATTTTGGATCAGGCCAAGCCCGTTTGCGTGAGCTGGCTGAAGCGCCACCAGATATTATCAAATTTGATATAAGCCTAGTGCGCGGGGTCGGCGACCGCGACTCACCGCGCTACCGACTGCTCTCCTCGCTGAATAAGCTCGTGCAAGAAATGGGGATTGAAACATTAGCCGAAGGTGTCGAAACTGAACACGACGCCATCGCTTGCAAAGATATTGGAGTTAATTATTTTCAAGGCTATTTTTACGGCCGTCCAAGCCCAATTATTATCGAATGAACTTCCGCACAAGTAATCTGGAGCCAAGTTACCCATTCAAATTTGGTTCACGACAAGATTAAAAATTAAATCCTAACACTCACCTCCAAATCGGCAGCCATTGAGGTGACTTACCTAAGTGCGTTAAGGTAAAGCTACTCGAAAGCGCAATTTATTGTCCGCGCTACATTTTTTATACTCAATGCCCCAAACCCACACTGGAGAAAACTCTGTGATTCAATCCAAAGGCTACTCGGCTAGCGCGGCAACATCTCCGCTTGCGCCTATCGATTTCGAACGCCGCGATCCAGGCAAGAGCGACCTAGTGTTAGAGCTCCTCTACTGCGGGGTGTGCCATTCAGATATTCACTATGCTCGCAACGAATGGGGACACAGTCGCTTTCCCGTGGTTCCCGGGCACGAAATTATCGGCCGTGTGACACAGATTGGCGATCAAGTTAGTAATTTCAAAATTGGTGATCTCGCTGGAGTAGGCTGTGTCATAGACTCTTGCCGAACATGCCCGCCCTGCGAAGATCACGAAGAACATTACTGTGAGAAAGGCGTCACCATGAACTACGGCAGTAAAGAGCGGAAAGACAGTAAGGTCATTAGCCAGGGTGGCTACTCGACAAACTATGTTGTGGATAGCGATTATGCATTACATATTCCCAGCACGCTAAACCCAGAAGGCGTTGCCCCACTACTTTGCGCCGGCATTACCACGTGGTCACCCCTCCGGCACTGGAACGTAGGTCCAGGTATGAAGGTAGGTGTTGTAGGCTTGGGCGGCTTGGGTCATATGGGCTTAAAGTTTGCCCATGCATTTGGGGCGGAAGTAACGCTATTTACAACAAGTGCAGCTAAAGCTGACGATGCAAAATCACTGGGGGCTGACAAAGTTATTATTTCTACCGACCCTGAAGCAATGAAATCTGCACACGGCTTCGATTTTATTCTGGACACCGTATCGGCCGTCCACGATATAAACCCCTATTTATCAGCGCTAAAACGTAGCGGCACACTCTGCCTAGTCGGCTTACCTGAGCAACAACTAGCCTTTAAATCGTCATTAGTATTAAGAAATAAGGTGATCTCAGGCTCGTTTATAGGCGGCATAAAGGAAACACAAGAAATGCTAGATTACTGCGGCGAACATAATATTACTGCAGACATTGAGCTAATCAACATCGCAGACATAAATGAAGCTTTCGACCGAGTAGTGAAAAGCGACGTCAAATACCGCTTTGTTATCGACTTAGCAACAATCAAAACTGGCTGAAAATTAAATATGAG
>JAGPVP010000105.1 GCA_018066965.1 Zhongshania sp.
AGCGATTCAATACAGCTTGAAACGGTGGGATGCGCTGACGCGTTACTTGGATGATGGCGCTGTGCCCATCGACAACAACTGGGTTGAGAATCAAATTAGACCTTGGGCGCTTGGCCGTTCGAACTGGCTGTTTGCGGGTTCACTGCGCAGTGGTCAGCGCGCGGCTAACGTAATGACCTTAATCCAGTCCGCGAAGATTAATGGTCTAAACCCACAGAACTACCTAAAAGATGTAATGGAAAGGTTACCGACGCAGCGGGCGTCAAAGATTAACGAATTACTGCCGCATAATTGGCGGCCGTAGGCAACGTGGGTTTGCCGGACGGTTACTAAAAAGCTTCAGAAATTTGTGGATGAAATTGCGATCCAAAATAGATCACACATGGCAATAGCAAAATACGAGCCGATTTCACAAAACAGGGTTTACGTGCTGTAATCAAATTGGGCAAACACGCAAATTTTCGAAAACGAACGAGATAAAATGAGAGGCGTCGAGAAGTCTAAACGGAGATGATGCAATTTCGGAAAGGAGATACCAGAAAAACAAAGCGCACTACTACAGCGCGCTTGCTTAGCTTGCAAGACTAGCCATAAATACAAAGGTAGGCCGTACTTACCGCAACCTGCAAATCAAAATGACTGTTGCCGGGCACGTCAAAGCCTTGGCCTGCAGCAAACGTTTCCCACTCTGTTTGGCCAGGCAGCAATACAGTCAGTGCGCCGCTAATCACTTCCATGCGTTCGGCTGCTTCGGTACCAAAACGGTATTCGCCAGCGGCCATTACACCTACAGATGCAGGCTTAGTATCAGTTGCAAAACCGAGCGACTGAACATTGTTGTCAAAATAGCTATTGTGCTTAATCATAGACGTTCCCTAAAGGTACAAAAAAACCGCGTCATCATACGCGGCCTTTCTGCGATTCACCAGCGCATCGCATGCGAGCCTATTTAGCAGTCGCAACCGCCGCAGACACGCCCTGATGGTCCCGGCCGAGATAAATGTACATTGCCGGCACCACGAATAAGGTAAACAGAGTACCAATGCTCATACCAGAGGCAATAACCATTCCCAGCGAGAAACGCGAGGCGGCGCCAGGCCCGCTAGCCAGTAGCAATGGGATCATTGCCACTACCAGCGCAGCCGTTGTCATTAAAATGGGGCGTAAACGAATCGATGCGGCTTCTTCAATTGCATCGCGTTTAGACAAACCCTGCTCTTGCAAACGGTTGGCAAAATCAACAATCAATATTCCGTGCTTGGAAATAACACCGATCAAGGTTACCAGACCGACCTGAGTGTAGATATTTAAGGTCATACCCGAGAAGTTTGTTAACTGCATGCCATTGGTCATCGCAAATATATTCAGCGTTAGCAGGGCCCCACAGATCGACATCGGCACTGTAACCAGAATAATCAGCGGGTCACGATAAGACTCAAACTGCGCAGCTAATACTAAATAGATAATAACTAATGCGAATCCAAACGTAGCGACCAGCGCCGCCCCTTCCTGCTTAAACTGTCGTGAACTTCCTGCATAATCGATTTGAAACCCTGCTGGCATTTCTTCCCGAGCAATGTCTTCCAACAGCGCCAAAGCCTGCCCCTGCGAAACATCAGGGCGCGGCACCGCGACAATCGTATTCGAGCGCAGCTGCTGCGCATGAGACAGGAATCGCGGTTTGACCTGTTCGCTAAACGTGGCGATGGTGGATAGCGGCACTAAATCTCCACTGCCCGTGCGCACATAAAACTCACCCAATTGCGTTGGGTTTAATCTGGCGTCTCTCGTGACCTGAGTAATGACCTTGTAAGACCGCCCTTGCAATGCAAAGCGATTCGCTTCGGCGCCCGCCATCATCGAGGCCAAATCGGCACTCAAGGTGTTCATATCAATGCCAAGTAGTGCTGCTTTATCGCGGTTAATATCAATGACCGCTTCTGGTCGATCAATATTCAAACCGGGCGCGGCGAAGAAAAAACGATTACTAGCGATGGCTCGCTCGACAATTTTATTTCCGACATCCGCCATGGTTTGCGCATCGGCGGTAGATTTAAGCACAAATTCGACAGGGTAGCCTTGACCTGGCGTTGGCAGCGGCGGCGGCTGAAATATTGCCGCACGAACGCCAGGAATCTTTTGGAATTCCGCATTCACTTGATCGGTAATTTGGCCCATGGTTTTATCACGCTTATCCCATTCTTGGGCGATCATTCCCAAGAATGCAGTATTAGTGCCGCCCCCCATATTCATGGTAAAGGCGAATATGTGGTCTACATACTCATTACCAAGCGCGATCTCTTGGCTTTGTTCAAAATAATGTTCCAAGTACTGCTGCGAAGAATAGCCGTCGGTCTCGTGCAACGACCCAGCGAAGCCAAAATCCTCTGCTGGTGCTAATTCAGCTTGAGTAGAAGTAAAGAGGAAATAACATGAGATCAAAACAATTAAACCAAATATCCCAATAACGTGTCGTTGATCTAAGGCGCCGTGCAGATTCTGGCGATACACTTGTCGCCAGTGTTCAAATTTTTCATCGAGGAAATGAACAAGGCGGCCACCTGAGGTATTGCCCGTAGATGGCTTCAAAATCTTCGCACACATCATGGGTGTTAAGGTAAGCGCAATCACACCGGATATTAAAACGGCACCCGCTAAAGTAAACGCGAATTCGGTGAATAAGGTACCCGTTATACCGGTTAAAAAGCCGATAGGAGCATAAACTGCAACGAGAGTAATGGTCATCGAAATGACCGGCCCCACCAATTCTCTCGCACCTATCAGGGCAGCCTTCTCCGGTTCTAAGCCCTCTTCAATATGCCGATGAATGTTCTCTAAAACAATGATGGCGTCATCGACGACCATACCAATGGCCAAGACCATCGCCAGTAGCGTGAGTAGGTTTATCGAAAAGCCCATGCTATACATCAAAAACAAGGCGCCAACCAAAGATAAAGGCACCGTAACAGCGGGAATTAATGAGCTGCGAATTGAACCAAGGAATAGAAAAATAACCACGATAACGATAACAACGGCTTCGACCAAAGTGGTTCTAACATCACTTATCGCGTTGCTAACGTAGACGGTACTGTCAAAACCTATCTCTCCTTCAAGCCCTTCTGGCAACGCTTTAAATACGTCCGGAAGAATCTCCCGAACTTCCGCCATGACTTCGAGCAAATTAGCGTTAGGGCGAACGGTTAAAGCAATAAATAAGCTGGGACGACCATCCCATTTAGCGCTGCTATCGTAGGTTTCCGAGCCTAATGCAATCTCTGCCACATCCTGCAAGCGCACCAAGGTATCGTTATTCGAACTCACCACCATTTGTCGAAACTCGTCGACATTCCTTAAATCTGTTGCCGCCGACAAGCCCACCTTCACGTAATTACCATTAGTAGAACCTACCGCTGACAACACATTTTGTTTACGGATCTCAGCAAAGACTTCACTGGCAGTTAAATTGTACGCCACTAATTTTTCCGGCTTCAGCCACACTCGCATCGCGTAGTTCTGTGCACCAAGAATCTGTACTTGCTCAATACCTGCAATTGCCGCAATTTCAGGCTCTACTACCCGAACCAGATAATCAGTAATCTGACTCTCATTAAGAATGTCTGAGAAAAATGAAATGTACATGGCAGCAGTGCCACTGCCGTCCGCCAATTGTATAATCGGATCTTCAGAGCCTTCCGGTAATTGATTGCGAAGCTTACCCACTTTCGCAGATATTTCGGTCAAGGCTTCATTGGCATTTTTATCCAAACGCAAATTTGCGGTGATCGTTGAAATACCCTGTCCAGACTGCGACGTTAAGAAATCGATGCCGTCCGCAGACGCAATTTCCCGCTCAAGTGGCGTCGTTATAAAACCTTCGACCAACTGCGGGTCAGCACCAGGATAAGCGACCGATACAGTAAGCTGGGCATTTTGCAGTTCTGGATATTCGCGCACGGTCAAATCCATACCCGCACGTAAACCCAGGAACAAAATAACCAGACTCACGACAACAGCCAGCACTGGACGTTTTACAAAAATATCAGTGAAATTCATCTATTCTCTCAGCTTACTTGCGCATCTAACGTCTGGAATTTCATCGTGTACTTACCACGTTCCGGAATAACGAACTAACATCAACCCTCAGGAGGATGTGGATCTAGCTCTGGCGCTAACGCATTACTATTATCAACAATGACAGGTTGCTTATTTCGCAATTTAAGCAGACCACTGCTAGCCAACTCATCACCCACCGCAAGCCCTTTGCTAACCACAATATAGTCCCCCCGAGCATCGCCTAAGGTTACAAAGCGCTGAATGACTTCAAGATCGGTATAGGGCCCCATCATGGGATTGGGCTCGTCTGGTGGCGGGGGCGCATCGGGGTTTTTTTGTATGACAAATACCGAATCGCCGTAGGAGGTATAATTCACCGCAGAGCGCGGAATGACAGTCACCTCATCACTATTTGGCAAGCTGACTACCACTGTTGCAAACAAACCAGGCTTAAGCAGCCCGTCAGGGTTAGATAGCCGCGCACGCACATCCACATTACGTGTCTGCGGATTTACTTTCGGCTCAATCGCCAGTACTTGGCCTTCATAATTTTTATCGCCGTACGCATCAACCGTCACAGATACTTTAAGCCCAGGTGCCAAAATAGACAGATAGCGCTCTGGCATTGAAAAATCGACGTTTATGGGATCTAGCTTTTGCAAAGTCGCAATGGCAACGCCAACACCTAAGTACTGACCAACATTGACCCGACGTATACCCAACTGACCGTCGAAGGGTGCTTTAACCGACTTTTGCTCTAGACGACCTTTTTGCGCCTGCACTGCAGCCAGTGCCACATTAGTTTCCGCAACCGCCGTGTCGTATTCAGATTTAGAGATCGTCTTGCGCTCATATAACTGCTCGCTACGCTTCCGATTCAAGTCAGTTAACTCGGCCTGTGCCTGTAAGCGCTTTAGCTCGCCCTGCTCGCTAGCCGACGCCATACTTAGTAGCAAATCGCCACGCTTAACTGTATCGCCTGACTCAAAGTAAATATTGGTAACAACACCGTCTACCTCAGCGGTAAGATCAGCGCCGTTGACGGCCACTAAGCTACCAACCGATTCTAAGCGACTCTCCCACGACATTTCCTCGGCTATCGCACTAGAAACCGTTACCGCAGGAGCAGGCATCGCATTAAGGAACTCGTTCATTTTCTTGGAGCCGAACCACTTCATGCCAAATACGCCGCCAAACAACACTGCGCTTAGCAGCAGCATAATAACCATCCGCCTGCTCATAATACGTCCCTATGCAATCCAAATATTGAAATATGCCATCGCTGCGGTACACAAAAATCGCAGTATGTCAGCATAATTCATCAAATAATTAACCACTTAAAACGCCTAACTCGGCATTCTATAACTGGCCGAAAAAATAGCATTGTCCCACGGAAAGGTCGAGCATTGCTGGCTAACATTACGTTAGCGTAATCGTTAATACACAGTAACTTACACCAGTATCTTTACAGCAATAAAAACCATACAACGTCATACACGGCTGACACCAAACTCACTTCAAAGAGTACATAAAATGAGTGTTAACAAAATACCAACTGCATCCAGCACCGCAAAGATGGGCGCCCTGCAACGAGGCTCTAATGGTGTAGAACGTTTTGGGAATTATCGATTTCGAGTGCCGATCCACCGCGACAGGAATGGGATTGTAAATAGGGTTTGATAGGGCCACCCCGTTAATGGGGTAGGGCTCTTCATCATTAACGGGGGACACCGGCATTCATTAAAATGATTTTGCGAAGATCAATTTAATGGAGAGTACCGATGTCCCACGCAGGAAGAATTATAGGCATACCTGGCCTTGAGATTGAACGGGTAGTTCGCAGG
>JAGPVP010000106.1 GCA_018066965.1 Zhongshania sp.
CCTGCGAACTACCCGTTCAATCTCAAGGCCAGGTATGCCTATAATTCTTCCTGCGTGGGACATCGGTACTCTCCATTAAATTGATCTTCGCAAAATCATTTTAATGAATGCCGGTGTCCCCCGTTAATGATGAAGAGCCCATACCCACCACCGCTAAACCAACATTATATCTCGTCGATTCCGACGATTATCCGAGCCTATTGAACTGCGACCATTTGGAATTAACCAGTGGTTTAACGTTAACGCGGGATAAATATGAGTGCGCTATTAAAAACACGAGAGACCGCGGTATGGCTTTTGCTCATGGTGGTATCTATCACCAACTGGGTACTGGGAAGCCAAGACAATTCGTTTGACGCCGGCAGCCGAGCTGCAATCATTATTTTACTGACGCTGGCGTTTTTTAAAGTCAGTTTAATCATGCGCTATTTCATGGAAGTACGCCATGCAAGCAATGAGCTAAAAATCAGTTGCGGATTGTGGCTGCTTGCTACTTATATTCTGGTTACTGCTGCTAATGTGGGGGCCTTCAATTGAACTCAACAACGCCAAGCGTGCAGAGTAAAAATAAAATTACCGGCGACGCGATCATCTGGGTAATGATTTTAGGTGATATGACTAATTTTATGGTGGGCTTTGCCTACTATGGTTATTTGCGCAACGACGCGATGTCTCTTTTTAGACAGTCTCAAGAGACACTGAGTATTCCCATCGGCGCCACCAATTCATTAATTATGTTATTCAGCTCGTGGCTGATGGTGTTGGCTTTAAGTAGTGTTAGACGAGGCAAATTCCAGCTTGCCTCTAATTTTGTATTGGCAGCATTAGCTTGTGGAATTGCATTTACGGTATTAAAAGCGTGGGAGTTTTCGCAAAAGGCCGATGCGGGTATACATTTTCTGACTAATGATTTTTATACTTTGTACTACACGCTAACGGGGCTGCATTTTACTCACGTAGTAGTTGGAACTGGCTTACTCGCTTGCTACGCCTATATTTTAAGATACCGTACAATGACACCCGGCAAAGTGTTCTACTTTGAAACCGCCGCCATTTATTGGCATATGGTAGATCTTTTATGGATAGTCATTTTTACGTTGATGTATTTATTACCGTAAAAACAATATAGAGATTCATCCTCATAAACCGCAGGTATTCCCGCCTAAGAATATCTGCGCCCAGGGCCTACACCCCTTCTAGTTGTGCGCTTTAGTCAGACGCTTCCAAATGCTTGTTTATCCGCAGCGCCAATAAGGTACAAAATACCGCGGAAATCAAATACAAGCTCACCGCCACCAAGCCAAAATGCACAGACAATCCCAAGGCAATGAGTGGCGCAAAAGCAGCACCGAACAACCATGCAAAATCCGAAGTCAACGCGGCGCCGGCGTAGCGGAAACGGCGTTCAAAATTTGCCGTTACGGTGCCTGATGCTTGTCCGTAGGAAATACCTAATAGTGCAAAGCCAATCAATATAAAGGCATCTTGCATGACGGGGGTTCCGCTCATAAGCAGTGGTGCAAACAGTGCAAATATCCCAATTAAAATCGCCATCAATGACACGGTCGTACGCTTACCTATACGATCGGCTATCACGCCCGATGCGATGGTGGCGACAATACCAATGCAGGCACCAAATACTTGGATAATGAGCACATTGCCGATGAGCTGAGATTCACCCAGTAATATCCACGACAGCGGAAAGATAGTCACAATATGAAACAGTGCGTAACTCGCTAAAGCCGCAAAAGCGCCCAGAAAAATATTGGGGCCTTGTTTATCTAGCATTTCACGAGTGCTAATTGGCTCTAACTCACTTTCTTCTAAAGCCAATGTATATTCTTCGGTGAGCACTAAACGCAGACGAGCAAACAGGGCAACAACGTTAATCGCAAATGCCACAAAGAAGGGATAACGCCAAGCCCAAGCTTGGAAGTCTTCGCTACTCACACTATTAATCAAATATAAGAACAATAAATTAGCAATCAAAAATCCAATTGGCGCACCGAGCTGGCCAATCATGCCATACCAGCTGCGCTTGGATTTTGGCGCGTTCAAAACCAGCAAAGAAGGCAGGCCGTCCCATGAGCCGCCAAGAGCAAAGCCTTGTAAGACCCGGAACATTGCTAATAAAAATATCGACGCGCCACCCAAGGTGTTATAACCCGGTAAAAACGCAATGCCCGCGGTAGCGGTACCCAGCAAAAACAACGAGGTGGTCAGCTTTACACTGCGCCCCCAACGGCGCTGAATGTTCATAAATAGGGCGGTGCCGAACGGCCTAGCAATAAACGCCATAGAGAAAATGGCAAAGCCGTAAAGCATGCCCTCTAGGGTGTCGACAAAAGGGAAGAAGACCTTGGGAAACACCAGTACGCAGGCGATACCGAACACGAAGAAATCGAAATGTTCTGACGCGCGCCCAATCACTACCCCAATCGCGATTTCACCAGGGGCAACGGCTGAATTCCCCTTCGGGGTACGCGTGTCGATGGCGGAAGAGTTGTTAGCCGTAGCGGGCTTAGTCGTACTAGACATGGCGCGGATATCATCCAAATTCATTAATTGTGGAAAGCCTACTCTTATTGCGTCGCACCAGCCATAGGACAAATTGTCCAATTCTTTCGCCCACGCAATTAGCTTACAGTTTGCACCCTCTCCTAACATCTGGACTTGCGAGTGGCGATGTCGATTTCCAAAACTCTGCGCAATATTTTTTCCACCGCCATCGGAATGGTGCTGCTATCTGGCTGCGACACCGTGGTCATGTCGCCGTCGGGTGACATTGCCGCCCAGCAGGCTAACCTGATTGTATGGGCGACGATTTTAATGCTGATCGTGGTGGTGCCTGTGATTTTTCTCACGCTGCTGTTCGCGTGGCGCTATCGCTCATCTAATAAAAATGCTACCTACGCTCCCGACTGGGATCACTCCACCAATTTAGAATTGGTCATTTGGGCTGCGCCACTGGCTATTATTATTGCCTTGGGTGCCTTGACGTGGGTGAGCACTCACCAGCTTGACCCCTATCGCCCGATTGATCGTATTAGCGAGGGCAAACCCGTACCCGATAATGTAGAGCCGCTGATAGTTGAAGTAGTGGCTATGGATTGGAAATGGCTGTTCTTCTACCCAGAACAAGGTATCGCCGTAGTGAATCAGCTAGCGGCACCGGTTGACCGACCGATCAAATTTAAAATCACGTCCACCACTATGATGAACTCATTTTATATTCCGGCGTTAGCGGGGCAAATCTATGCCATGGGCGGCATGGAAACCCAATTACACGCGGTCATCAATGAAGTAGGCAGTTACGACGGCTTCTCTGCCAATTACTCTGGCGAAGGCTTTAGCCACATGCGTTTTAAGTTTCTTGGTATGAGCGAAGAAAACTTTGAGGAATGGGTTGCCAAGGTTAAAACCGAAGGCGATGAACTTAGCCGCCCTGTTTACAAGGTGCTTGAAAAACCCAGCGAAAAGAATCCTGTCCACTATTACCGCAGTGTTGCGTCCGAGCTGTACGACGCCATTCTCAACCGCTGTGTAGATGCCGGTTCCGTGTGCATGAAAGATTGGATGTCACCTAATCACGAAGGCCACGACTCTTCGGCTAGCCCTAAGGCACAGCACGAGGGTCATCATGCTCAATAGATTATTTGCCACAAACAATTTAATCGCCACGCGTTTGTTCCATTCACTGACAATGCCCCGTGGGCATCGGTAATTTTCATGCCTGAACAGTTCGAACTAAGCAAATTAATATTCGGTCGACTCAGCTGGGATTCAATCCCTCTTCATGACCCTATTCTATTGGCAACGTTTATCGTTGTTGTGATAGGTGGCGGCGCGCTTGTCGGTGCACTCACTTATTACAAAGTATGGGGCTATTTGTGGCGCGAATGGATCACAAGCATCGATCATAAACGCATTGGCGTGATGTACATGATTTTAGGTATCGTCATGTTGCTGCGCGGCTTTGCCGACGCCATCATGATGCGCATCCATCAAGCGATGGCATTTGGTGATGCCACTGGCTATTTACCGCCCCACCACTACGACCAAATCTTTACCGCCCACGGCGTGATAATGATTTTCTTTGTGGCGATGCCCTTTGTTGTTGGCCTAATGAACTATATTGTGCCGCTGCAAATTGGCGCCCGCGATGTTGCCTTTCCCTTCCTAAATAATTTAAGTTTTTGGATGACCGCTGCCGGTGCCGGACTGGTTATGGTGTCGCTGTTTATTGGCGAATTTGCCAAGTCTGGGTGGCTCGCCTACCCGCCACTCACCGGCATATTGCAAAGCCCTGGGGTCGGGGTTGATTATTATATTTGGTCCTTACAAATAGCGGGGGTCGGCACGTTATTATCTGGCATCAACTTTGTGGTCACCATTGTTAAAATGCGTGCGCCCGGCATGAACATGATGAAAATGCCAATATTTGTCTGGACGGCGCTGTGTACCAATATTTTGATTGTTGCTGCCTTCCCTGTTCTTACTGCAGTAATGACGCTACTTTCGCTAGACCGCTATTTAGGAATGAATTTCTTCACCAACGACCTTGGCGGCAACGCCATGATGTATGTAAACCTAATTTGGATTTGGGGCCACCCAGAAGTCTACATTCTGATTTTGCCAATCTTTGGCGTGTTCTCTGAAATAGTTTCTACCTACAGTGGCAAACGGCTATTCGGTTATTCGTCGATGGTTTACGCCACGCTAGTTATCACCATTTTGTCTTACCTAGTATGGTTACATCACTTCTTTACCATGGGTTCCGGCGCAACGGTGAATAGCTTCTTTGGCATCACCACGATGATAATTTCGATTCCGACTGGCGCGAAAATATTTAACTGGTTATTCACTATGTATCGCGGGCGCATCCAGTTTGATGTACCGATGCTGTGGACCATTGGCTTTATGATCACATTTGTTATTGGCGGTATGACCGGGGTGCTATTGGCCGTACCACCTGCGGACTTTGTACTGCATAACAGCCTATTTCTCATTGCTCACTTCCACAACGTGATTATTGGTGGCGTGGTCTTCGGCACCTTCGCAGCGATCACTTACTGGTACCCCAAAGTTACCGGCTACAAGCTCGATCCGTTTTGGGGTAAGGCGTCGTTCTGGTGCTGGTTCATCGGTTTCTATTTGGCCTTTATGCCGCTTTATATGCTGGGCTTTATGGGCGTGACACGGCGCATGAGCCACTTTGATGATCCGTCACTGCAGATCTGGTTCCAGATTGCACTGGGCGGCGCGGTGTTAATCGGTTTAGGCATTGCCTGCTTCCTGATTCAACTTTACGTTAGCTACAAAAGGCGCGATTCGCTGCGCGACGAAACCGGTGATCCGTGGGGAGGCCGCACCCTAGAGTGGTCAACGTCTTCGCCACCACCTAAGTACAATTTTGCGTTCACGCCAATAGTGTACGACAGCGATGCGTGGTGGCACATGAAGGCCAATGGCTTTATTCGTCCGACCAGTGACTTCATGGCCATTCACATGCCCAAAAACACCGCCGCCGGCATTGTATTGGCAGGTATTAGCGTGGTGTTCGGCTTTGCGATGATTTGGCATATGTGGCTAATTGCAGGCCTAAGTTTTGCCAGCTTGATAGCGGCGATTATTGTTCATACCTTCAACTATAAGCGCGACTACTATATTCAGGCCGATGAAGTAGCGCACGTCGAAGCTCAACGTACCGAGGTGCCAGCCTGAGATGTCACATTCCGCAGTAGTACCCGCCGCCGGCGAAAGCAAATTTGAATTTTTGGTGCGAGGTGAACACCACGTAGCAAACGGCACGCTATTAGGCTTTTGGCTTTATCTAATGAGCGACTGCCTCATTTTTGCGGCCCTGTTTGCAACCTACGGTGTACTAAGCCAAAATTTTGCTGGCGGCCCATCTGGCGCAGACTTATTTGATCTGCCGCTGGTTGCTTTAAATACCAGTTTCTTATTATTTTCGTCGATCACTTACGGCTTTGCGATGCTGCAAATGCAGCAGGGCAAATTAAAAGGAACCGTAATTTGGCTGTCAATCACCGGCGTATTTGGTGCCGCCTTTCTAGGCTTGGAACTCTTTGAATTCTACCACCTGATTCATGAAGGCGCCGGCCCACAACGCAGCGCTTTTCTGTCGGCTTTCTTTACCCTTGTTGGCACCCACGGCTTGCACGTTAGCTTCGGCATTATCTGGCTAATTACACTACTAGTGCAGCTTCGCAAGCACGGCCTTACCAACGCAAACCGCCGCCGCTTATTTTGTTTATCCATGTTCTGGCACTTTCTAGACGTGGTTTGGATTGGCGTATTTACTATTGTTTACCTGATGGGGTCACTGTCATGAGCGAGCATAATCACCACGACCTAGATCATCACGATGAAGAAGGCCCACACAGTACCTTTAGCGGTTATATGCTCGGCTTTTTAGCATCGATAATCCTTACCGCCATTCCCTTCTGGCTGGTAATGGCCGATGTCCTCAGCTCGCGCAATGCCACGGTCATCGTTATTCTTGGCTTTGCCCTAGTGCAAATTCTAGTGCACATGATTTATTTCCTGCACATGAATTTTCACTCCGAAGGTGGCTGGAATATGCTCTCGCTAATTTTCACCTTGGTTTTATTGTTCATTACCCTCGCGGGGTCACTGTGGGTGATGTATCACATGAACGCCAATATGATGCCCGGCATGATGTCTGGCGGCGCATGACGACGACCTCACCTGAGCTGAGAAAACCATGCCTGCCCGCCTCTCACTAAAAAACGGCGTTATTGGTATTGCCGGCATACTCGCTTTTGCTGGTTTTATCGCATTAGGCAACTGGCAACTAGAACGTCGCCATTGGAAATTAGATCTTATTCAACGCGTTGCCGAGCGAATTCACGCCACACCAGTCATGGCGCCCAACGTTAAGCACTGGCCTACCATCAACAAAGCGCACGACGAATATCGGCGGGTATCCGTAAATGGGCATTTCCTAAACGACAAAGACACACTAGTCGTTGCCGCAACGGAGCTGGGCAGCGGCTACTGGGTCATCACCCCTTTTAAACGCGCAGATAACACCGTCGTATTAGTAAACCGCGGTTTTATAAGCCAAGGTGTTCAAGCTGCACCACCCCCAACTGAAGCTCAACAAGTTGTCGGCCTGCTGCGCTTAAGCGAACCCAAGGGTAGCGTCGTTCGTGATAATAATCCGAGCACTGGCCGCTGGTATTCGCGAGATGTCGCCGCCATTGCTGCCAGCCATAAACTTAATGCCGCGCCGTATTTCATCGATGCAGAAAACAACAGCGCTGAGCAACAAAGCCCTGCCATCTCTGCGATGGCAATCCCTGTCGCGGGCCTCACGGTCATTAATTTCCATAACAGTCACTTGGTTTACGCCATCACCTGGTATGGCCTGGCTATGATGGTTATTGTCGCGGGTTTTATTATTGTTCGAGAAGCACGCCGCCTCAGCTAACATTATCCACACTCATCGGTATACTGAGCCAAGCGCTTCAAAAAGATAAGCATGATGACAAGCACACCCGCAATGACCGACGATACTCGTTTACACAGCCAACCAGAAACCACCGACACCGATACCCTCGGCAAACACATGCGCCAGCTCGTTCAGCTCCGCTGGATGGCAGTACTCGGTCAGTTGCTTACTATTTTAGTAAGCCACTACGGACTGGGCGTTGAGCTGCCCATGAAGGCAATGTTAAGCGTGCTGGCCGGCTTAGTGGTCTTTAATGCGTTTAACGAGCTCGGACTAAGACTAAAGAGAAAAATTCGCACAGTAGAGCTTTTCATGGGGCTGCTGGTCGACATGGCCACGCTAACAATTCAGCTTTATCTTAGTGGCGGCACCAGTAACCCCTTTGTATTCCTATATCTTTTACAAGTCGGCCTAGCCGCCGTGCTCATGGCGCCGTCCTATGCATGGGCGTTGTTAGGCGTTGCCACACTCTGCTTTCTTTGGTTGGCCGAAGCCGGCCGGCCACTGGATTTACCACAAGACTACCACCTAGGCATACGCAGTTATTACGTCGAAGGAATGTTAATTTGCCTAGTCCTTAACGCCGCTTTATTGGTGGTGTTCATTAACCGTATAAACCGCACCCATCGTGAACACGATGCCCGCTTGGCGGAACTGCGCCAGCGTGCTGCCGAAGAAGAACACATTCTACGCATGGGTTTATTGGCATCAGGCGCTGCGCACGAACTAGGCACGCCTCTCGCCACTATCGCCGTGATTCTCGGCGATTGGCGCCACATGCCTGCACTCAAGCAAGACCCCGTCCTTGGTGAAGAAATCATCGAGATGCAAACCCAAATTCAGCGCTGCAAAACGATTGTAAGCGGCATTTTAATGTCTGCGGGTGAAACCCGTGGTGAATCTTCCGGCGAAACCAGCGTATGTGAATTCTTCGATGAGCTTACAACCGAGTGGCAAAGCACGCGAAAAGTGCGGGAGTTTAGTTTTCAAAACCTGTTTGGCGACGACGTAGATATCGCCTCAGATACCGTGCTAAAACAAACGATTTGCAACCTTCTTGATAACGCACTGGAAGCCTCACCTGACTGGGTTGGCCTTGAGGTTTCTCGACAAGACGATATGCTGCTAATTCGTGTGATAGATCACGGTCCAGGATTTGCAAAAGAAGTGTTCGACCGGCTGGGGCAACCCTACCAGTCAACCAAAGGACGCCCAGGCAGCGGCCTAGGGCTATTTCTGGTCTTTAACGTCGCACGAATATTAGGTGGGCAAGTCCGAGCTCGCAACCGTCTGGAAAAAGGCGCCGAAATCATCCTGCGCCTTCCACTAGACGCTCTCCAGCTAAAAGAAGCGTAATGTTATGAGCAATGAAATCGACGATAACGGCGGAGGTATAACACCCTCTATTCGCACATTAATACTCATCGAGGACGACGCGGCATTTGCGCGCACCCTAGGTCGGTCATTCGAGCGGCGAGGCTACACCGTTATCACCACCAATAGTCTCGAGGGCGCGCTACTCCTATTAGAAAGCCACTCCCCCGCTTACGCTGTCGTCGATCTAAAACTAGATGGCGAGGCGTCGGGACTAGCTTGCGTACAAGCCCTACACAAACACGACTCCGACATGCTTATTGTCGTCCTCACAGGTTATGCCAGCATCGCCACCGCAGTGGAAGCGGTAAAACTTGGCGCTTGTCACTACCTTGCCAAACCTTCAAACACGGATGATATTGAAGCGGCCTTTAACAACGCAGAAGGCAACATTGCCACCGAAATTCGCGGCCGAGCGACCTCAATCAAAACCCTTGAATGGGAGCGTATTCATGAAACCCTCGCTGAAACTGATTTTAATATCTCAGAAACTGCTAGAAGACTCGGTATGCACCGCCGAACACTCGCCCGCAAACTCGCCAAACAGCAGGTAAAATAGCCGTAATTACTGAGAGCCGATATTCATACTTAATAAATCATTCGGAGGCAATTCTCTTATTTATCATTAACCTATATAAATAATAAGTATATTCCCCAGTTACTCGCTTCGCCTTATACACCTAAAATCGCGACACCCATCACTATATCGCTGCAAACATCATGAATGTAGTCCGTCAGCTTAGGACAAAAAATGAACGATAGAGATGCAGTCAATGATCTACTTTCACGCACCAAGGCAATTGTAGAAACGATTGTTGACGGCGTGATTACCATCAGTGATCGCGGTCTTATTGAAACGGTAAATCCCGCAGCAGAAAATATATTTGCTTACAACAAAGAACAACTGATTGGCAAAAATGTCTCCATGTTAATGCCCACGCCTTATCGCGTCGAACATGATGGCTATCTTCATAATTACTTAAATACTGGCGATAAAAAAATCATCGGTATTGGCCGTGAAGTAACTGGACTCCGCAGTGACGGCAGTACGTTTCCTTTAGAACTCGCTATCAGTGAGATGGAGGTCAATGGCCAGCGTATGTTCACGGGTATTGTTCGTGACATATCACAACGCAAGAATACCGAAGAGAAATTAAGGGAGTTACTGGCACGCACCAAAGCTATTCTCGACACCATTGTTGACGGTGTCATCACCATTAGTGATCGCGGCCTTATCGAAACGGTAAATCCTGCAGCAGAAAAAATATTCGGTTACCAGCTCAATGAATTGGCGGGCAAAAACGTGTCTATGCTCATGCCGAATCCTTATCGCAGTGAACATGATCAATATTTAGACAACTACCTAAATACCGGTGAGAAAAAAATTATAGGCATAGGCCGAGAGGTTACCGGTTTACGTAAAAATGGCGTTTCATTTCCGCTAGAGTTAGCTATAAGTGAAATGGAAGTTAGCGGTCAACGAATGTTTACCGGTATTGTCCGTGACATTTCTGATCGTAAAGAGACCGAAGAAAAATTACGCAGTGCAATGCGCCGTGTGCATGAGCAGCAAATCAAAGACGAGTTTATTGCTACCGTAAGCCATGAATTACGCACGCCTCTAACATCTATTAAAGCCTCGCTAGAACTCATTATTGGCGGCGCAATCACTGCTGATTCTAGCCAAGCCGACATGCTCATCAATATCGCTCACAAGAATAGCGACCGATTATTGTTACTTATCAACGATATTCTCGATATATCCAAAATTGAATCCCAAAAAATGCAATTCAAGCGGCAAATAATCAGCGTCAGGCCATTTCTTGAATCCGCTATTTTTGATAATCAAGCCTATGCTAAAAAGCATCACGTCAAATTTTCATTAACGCACTGCAGCAACAATATCTATATCAATGCCGACCCTGACCGGCTAATGCAAGTCATGAGCAACCTAATGTCTAATGCAGCGAAATTTTCCAATCAAAATTCCATCGTCGAAATTAAAGCTAGCAGCTCAAACAATACTGTAAGAATTTCAGTTTGCGATAAAGGCAGGGGAATTCCGTTAGATTTTCAAAGCAGGGTATTCGACAAATTTACTCAGGCTGACACATCAGACAAACGAGAAATGAGTGGAACAGGGCTTGGCCTTCATATATCTAAAGCCATTATTGAGCAGCACCAAGGAAGACTATCCTTCATTTCAGAGCCAAATAATGGCAGTGATTTTTATATCGACTTGAAACAAGCACACCCCCCAACACAGATAATCTCAGATGAATAACACCATTACTCTCACTCGGCTAATGTATATCGAAGATGAACCCGATATACGAGCTGTAGCAGAAATAGCACTACGCCAAGTCGCAGGCTTTGAAGTTAAAATATGCGAAAACGGATACGAGGGTATCGAAGCAATTCACAGCTTCAATCCTCAGCTCGTTTTACTTGATGTAATGATGCCGAATCTGGACGGGCCGCAGATATTAAAAAAAATCCACGCGATGCCAGAGTTTCAAAACACACCAATGATATTTATTACTGCGAAAGCACAAACTGAAGAAATTGATAAATTGAAAAAACTGGGCGCGCTAGATGTTATTACTAAACCGTTTAATCCCATGACCATAGGTAACGATATTAGAATTATTTGGCAGCGCTATCATGAATCAAAACGGTAAGAGCAGCTCAGATTCTGTAGACACTCAGCTAGCTGAGTTACAAGAAAGTTATATACTTAAATTAGATCAAAAGCTCAGCGAGATCTTGGATCTCTGGCTTAGTTGTAAAACGTCAAACCATTCCAAAGAGCTTATGCACAAGCTATATCGTGCTGTTCACGCAGTTGCGGGTACCTCATCGATTTTAAACATCACTCAGGTAAGCCGAGTTTGCATTGAGATACAGAACATCTTACTCCCCATAACAAATGGCAGTAGCGATCAAGATCAAAGCATCACGCTACTGGAAAATCAATTTAAGAAACTCGATGTGGTATTTAAAAATCGCGATTTTGACGCGAAGCCGATCAAATTAAATAGTTAGCGGGGATTTTCACTAACCGGCGGAATAACATAAAGCCCCAGTAGGATGACCTACTGGGGCTATTGTATTTGCGGGTAGTGCTTTGGGCTTAGTGATCCTATGCACCCGATGGAGCGCATATATTTAAAGCCTGGCGAGGGCCGGCGCCGTGAACGAAGTGAACGCTTTGGGTGAGTCGGCCCCGCGAAGCGCTTTGGATCCTGACCTACGTAGGGCATCGCCTGGTGGAGCCCCCTTCCAGCAACCCATAAAAAAACCCGAGACTCGTTAGAATCTCGGGTTTTAAATTAAAGCCTGGCGATGACCTACTCTCGCATGGGGAAACCCCAAACTACCATCGGCGATGACACGTTTCACTTCTGAGTTCGGGATGGGATCAGGTGGTACCAT
>JAGPVP010000121.1 GCA_018066965.1 Zhongshania sp.
AGACTGGCTAATTGTGGCAGGTCTGCACGTTTGTCATCGATGGCTGATAAAGCATCCAATACCACTGACTTTGCTAACTCTAATTCAATAAACATAGTGGCGGCGCGATGTTGCAGTGCTTGAAAACTGCCTATTTTTACGCCGAATTGATCCCGTTCTTTTAAGTAAGCGACGGTGCGCTCAAAGCACTCTGTTGCGGCGCCCAGCATTTCGGCGGCTAAGCAAATGCGTCCATAGTCTATTGCCGTATTGAGAATAGTTTGGCCGTGATTTCCGTCGCTAATTAATGCCGCTTGCTTAACCCGAACATGATTAAATTTGATGGTGGCGCTATTGCGGCTATCAATTAAGTGATGGCGGTGGCGCTCAACGCCACTCGCATTTGCATCGACAATAAACAGCCCTGTTCCAGACACTAGGCTGGTAGCGACAATGAGTTTGTCGGCACTGTGCCCATCAAGTACAAAGTGTTTTTCGCCGTGAATAATATACTCGTTGCCGTCGGCGGCCGCGGTGGTGGCAAATCCGCTAGGCTGATGATGTGGTTTTTCTTCTAATGCCAAGGCGAGGCGTAGTTCACCCGCCGCTATAAGAGGTAGCAGTGCCGCTTTTTGTTCGTCGCTGCCACCTTCAATAATAATACTGGCCCCAAGTACAACTGTGGAAAATAAAGGCGAGGCGGCGAGGGTGCGACCGCATTCTTCAATCACCGCGCCGAGCCCCATATAACCAAAATCTAGACCGTCGTAGGCTTCGGGCAACACCATGCTCGCCCAACCAAGTTCGACCATTTGCTGCCAGTGTTCAGCTTGGTAGCCAAGGCTATCTTTTTGGTCGCGTAATTGCCGCAGCGCCGATACTGGCATGGTACGTGTTAAAAAGTCTTTGGCGGTATCTTTGAGCAAGCGCTGCTCTTCGTTTAATACCAGTGTCATGTTTACTCTCCGGTTTAGTCACGGTTGTGTAGGCTAAAGTGCAGTAGGCTGAGGTGTTCTGCTAAATTTAATCAGGCAGGCCCAATACCCGCTTGGCAATAATGTTCAGCTGTACCTCAGACGTGCCACCGGCGATTGATAAGGCTTTTGAAAACAGCCAGCCGCGATTGGTGAGTAATTCGTCGTCATTGAATTCAGCGTCATTCCAACCCAAAGCGCGATGACCAAGTATCGCCATTAAGATTTCTTCTTTGCGTTTGCCCTCTTCGGTGCCGACGTATTTCATAATTAATGGCACGTTATTGTCGGCGACGCCGTTCATACGTTCTTCAAAACTGCGGAAATGGGTAAGGCCAATGGCACGGAATGCCATCTCATGCCTAACCAGTTGATCACGTAGACTGTAGTCTTTTAATTTGCCACTGCTATCAAGGCCGACGTATTTAATACCTGCTTGCACGGGGCTGAAGCTGGGGCCTGGGGTGTCGCCACCAATTTCAGCCATTAGCTTGCGTTCGTGTTTCAATAAAGACTTAGCAACCGACCAACCTTTATTGAGTTCGCCAATTAAATTGCCCTTGGGTACTTTTACATTGTCAAAAAAGGTTTGGCAGAATTCAGACTCGCCACTAATCAATTCAATCGGCGTGGTGGATACGCCGGGGTCGTCCATGTCGATTAACAGAAAGCTAATGCCTTCTTGCTTTTTTGCGCTGGGGTCGGTGCGAACCAAGCAAAATATCCAGTCGGCTTTGTCGGCGTTAGTCGTCCAAATTTTGGCACCATTTACCAAAAAGTGGTCGCCTTTATCTTCTGCGCGGGTTTGCAGGCTAGCGAGGTCTGAGCCGGCGCCGGGCTCAGAGTAGCCTTGGCACCAGCGCACCTCGCCGCGGACAATGCTGGGAATATGTTGCTGGCGTTGTTTCTCGGTGCCGTATTCCAGCACCGCAGGCCCGAGCATCCAAATACCAAGATCGAACAAGGGGGTTCGACAGCCTAAGCGTTTCATTTCATCTTTTAGTACTTTAGCTTGGCGTTCGTCTAAGCCACCACCGCCGAGTTCTAGCGGCCATTCGGGAACAGTCCAGCCTTTGTCACGCATACGCTCAAACCAAAGTTTGGCGTCGTTGTTGGGGAAGGTTTTATGTTTCCCTGCCCACACTTGTTCTTCACGTGTGATGGGCGTTCGCTGTGAGGGCGGACAATTTTCTTCCAGCCATGCTTGCACGGTTTGGCGGAATTGATCGAGATCGCTCACGTCGGTCTCCTTAAAAAATAGGGATTATTCTGTGTCGCCGCAAGGCACTTTTTACGCAATCGAGCTAGCGATTATTGTGACCTTAGCTTAGTCGACGAGGCTTTAAAGACAAGGACGAAACACGTCACACTGACTATCAAAAGCGGTCATACATTACTTAAGATCCTGTGGCTTGGCGCGTAGAGCTTGGTTTGTATTCTTGAACTTATAAGCAATCTCACCGTGTAAGGGTAGACGCGAGGAGTTCTTGTCTGCCATGTTATTGCGTACGTAAGAATTTAAAGATCAAAATAATAATAGGTAGCAATATGCAGCGATTTGAAAACAAAGTGGTGTTAGTAACCGGCGCAGGTTCTGGTATTGGCCGTGCCAGCGCGGTGCGTTTGGCGGCGGAAGGCGGCAAAATCTGGTGTACTGATATTAACGAAACTGAGCTTAATACCTTAGTTGATGAGATAGCGGCGGGAGGTGGAGCGGCAACAGCCTACCGTTTTGATATCAGTGAGGTCGGTGCGGCAGAGCGCTGTGTTGAGGCCTGTGTGGCTCAGTATGGCGGCGTCGATGCGGTGGTGAATATGGCTGGCATTTTGCGGTTCTCCAACTGCCATGAGTTGGATCTAAAGATTTGGGACCAGATCATTTCTGTTAACCTCACAGGCACGTTTATGCTTTGCAAAGCGGTATTGCCAGAGCTGCTAAAAACCAAGGGTAATATTGTCAACGCCGCATCTACAGCGTCGCTACAGGGTTTGCCGTGGGGCGTTGCCTACGCCGCGAGCAAAGGTGGCGTGCTGGCGATGACCCGTAGCATTGCAGTGGAATATGCCAAGCGCGGAGTTAGAGCAAACTGCGTTTGCCCAGGCGATATTAATACCAATATGGCTCAAGGTGTGACCTTTCCCGCCGATGCAGATTACGATTTATTGTCCAGAATTACCTCGTTAACGGGAGCAAAGGGGCCAGAGGTGGTGGCCGGTGTCATTGCCATGTTGGCATCGGTGGATGGCTGCCATATTACGGGTGAGCATATTCGGGTTGATGGCGGAATACTGGCGTAAATAGGGGGTCAAATCTCGATAAAGCCCTAATTTCTGGTCGCCGCCTGAAGTCTCTGCCATCATAGGGTGGTGATGACTAATGGAGGCAATTTCCCCAATGGATAATTATATTCTGGCCATTGATCAGGGTACGACAAGTTCTCGTGCCATTGTGTTTAACCGCAGTGGTGAAGTGTGCGGTGTAGGTCAGCAAGAATTTACACAGCATTACCCCCAGGATGCTTGGGTTGAGCACGACCCAGAAGAAATCTGGGAAACAACCCTGAATAGCTGTCGTAAAGCCATTGAGGCGGCAGGTATTGCGGCCACCGACGTTGCTGGAATTGGTATTACCAATCAGCGTGAAACCACGATTGTGTGGGACCGAAAAACTGGCGAGGCGGTTTACCCTGCGATTGTTTGGCAAGACCGTCGTACTGCCGCTCGTTGTGCAGAACTCAAGGCGCAGGGCGTAGAAGAGATAGTGTCGCGCCGTAGTGGTTTGTTACTCGATCCGTATTTTTCTGGCAGTAAGCTTGGCTGGATACTCGATAACGTTAGCGGTGCACGGGCGCGGGCGGAGGCCGGTGAATTGGCTTTTGGCACGGTAGATAGTTTTTTATTGTGGCGTTTGACGGGCGGTGCGCAGCACGCGACAGATGCCAGCAATGCGTCTAGAACCTTATTGTTTAATATTCATACCCAGCAATGGGATGCGGATCTGCTGGCGCTATTTAATATCCCCGAGTCGATGTTGCCGGAAGTAAAAGATAGCTGTGATGATTATGGCAGCTGTGACAGCGAATGGTTTGGCACGTCAATTCCGGTTTGCGCATTGATTGGTGATCAGCAAGCGGCAACAGTTGGTCAGGCCTGCTTCAGCCCAGGGATGGCAAAAAGCACGTACGGCACAGGTTGTTTCGTGGTGTTAAACACCGGCTCGGTAGCGTTGCGTTCTGAGCATAGATTATTAACGACCATTGCCTATCGCATACGGGGCGAAGTTTGTTATGCCTTAGAGGGCAGTATATTTGTTGCCGGTGCGGCGGTGCAGTGGCTGCGCGATGGTCTGCATTTGATTGGCTCAGCGGCAGAGACACAGCCTTTGGCCGAAAGTGTGGAGAGTTCGAATGGTGTGTATATGGTGCCAGCCTTTACTGGCTTGGGCGCGCCGTATTGGGACCCTGATGCGCGTGGTGCTATTTTTGGATTAACCCGCGACACCGGCATTGCCCATATTGCGCGGGCGACTTTAGAGTCAGTGTGTTATCAAACCCGCGATTTATTAGAGGCAATGCGTGGCGATGGCGCTGACTTTGAAACCCTGCGGGTTGATGGCGGTATGGTTGCGAATAATTGGGTAGTGCAGCGTTTGGCTGACATGCTGGACTGCCGATGCGAGCGGCCTCAGGTTGCAGAAACAACGGCCTTGGGTGCGGCGTATCTAACGGGTTTGCAATTAGGTATTTACAGCTCCTTGGATGAGATAGCCGCCTTGTGGCGTTGCGAAAGTGGCTTTGACCCAGCTATGAATGAGGTAGATCGAGCACGGCGTTATACCGGCTGGAAGAATGCGGTATCTAGAGTGCGCAGCAACTACTAATTCAGTAAAGGGGTCTCGGCCCCTTTACTGACGTAAATGCAGCGATAAATCTAAGGCACTTATCGGCATAGGGCGGCACACGTAGTAGCCCTGTACGTATTCAACGCCCATGTCTTTGACAATATCTAAGGCAGCGCGGTTTTCGACTCCTTCAACAATGACTTTCTTGCCAAGGCTGTGGCTCATTTCAACCATCGATTTGACCAGCACACGGTCTTGTTCGCGCTCGTGAATAAATCGAATAAACGATTGGTCTATTTTTATATAATCAACCGGCAAGTCTCGTACATACTCAAAAGAAGTAAAGCCAATACCAAAGTCATCGAACGCAATTTTGGCGCCGATCGATTTGAAGTGATTTAATAAATCATGCGCGATACTCATATTTGAAATAGCGTCGGTTTCAACAATTTCAAAAATAAGCCGGTGTGGATTGGCGCCGGTTAAATGAATCAGCTCTTCAATTCGTTGTTTAAAGTCAGCTTGTTCAAGTGTCGGAGCAGTGACATTAATGCTTAAGCCGGTGGTGATTCCCGACTCTTCCCATAGACACTGCTGACGCATGGCTTTTTCAATTACTGAGTAATCGAGTCTTGGGAGTAAGCCTGATTCGGAGGCAATACCAAGGAATTTTGCCGGCGCAATAAATTGCCCTTCGTCGTCCAGTAGCCTGACTAAGCACTCGCAGTGACTAATACTATTAGTATGAAGATCGAGAATAGGCTGATAAAACAATACTAATCGATTGTCATTAAGTGCTGAAAGTAACTGTTCTTTCATACGATATTTTTTGTGCCGCGATGAGCGGCTGCTGTCATCGTCATCACTGGCGGCATAATACAAATGCCCGCGATGCTTATTTTTAACGCGTAACATAGTCGATGTGGTATTCGAAATTAACTCATCGATACCGCTTAAAGTGTCGTTAAAAGCGTCGATAACACCAGAGAGGCAGACTTCTTCTTCATCCTCACCTCGTCTGAATGTGAAACGCGTGAGATGGTCTAGACAAAGGTCTTTGGCGTTGGAGTGAGATGCTTTCTCGTGATGAATTAAAGCGCAAAATTCACCGGAACCGGTTCGCGACAGCAGTGTGTCATGCGGTAGTGATTTGTGTAAATGGGCGGCAAAATCATTCAGCAGTTTGTCACCGGCATCGAAACCATGACGATCATTAAACATAGCGAAATCATCAAAATCTAACATCAACAATTCGATATGCATGATATTTTGATGGGCGCCGATGTAATGATTGGCATTTTCAGTAAAGCTACTGCGGTTAAGTAGGCCGGTTACGCGGTCGTGCTGACCTAGCCAGCGCAAGCTTTCACTTGCTTCGCGGCGCTCAGTAACGTCTACACCGAGCGATAATATATTTAATTCGCCGCCAACATATAAACTGCTGTGGGTCCAGAGAAAGTCGAGTATCCGTCCATCAGCGGTAAAAAATGATGTTTCGCCTTGGGTCTTTCTGCCTTCGCGGTTCAATATCGAACGAAGTGTTGCACTCAGACTTTTGGTTTGCCGCTCATTTTTTACCCAGCTATTAATGTTAGCGGCGGCTGGTGTTTGCTCTTTCAAACCGCTTAATTCACGGCCTAATTTGTTGATGTTGAGAATGTTTCCGGTGGCGTCATGAATAATGATGGCAAGGGGAGAGCTGTCTAGTAGGGTTTCGTTAAATACCTTGGCTTCGGTGAGAGCATCAATTTTTAAAGCGAGTTCGTTTTTGTGTTCAGTAACAATTTGATCCATGCTGTCTAGCGAGTCGATGACTTTGTCGACTGTTGTAGCCACTATGTCGATTTCATCACTCCAGCGGGAATTAGACTCTAATTTTTTTAGAGACTGCCTAGCATCCTCGAATCGGCCTTGAGGGAGTAGTGGTAAAATTTTTGCGAGTTTTAATAGCCTCTTTAATGATGGCCTTAGAATGATGGTTATTAGAATAAGAATAATCGCGAGCGTAAGTAATGAACTTAAAAATATTTCATTAATCGTTTGAAAAACTTGTTTATGTGCTTTGGCGTGGTCTTTTAGTATTGTTACATAGTGGTGGTTTGTGGCGTGAGTATTGAGTGGAAAAACCCGCGCGCTAAAGAAATTTTCAGAGTCAAAGTAGCTGGAGTTGATGAAATCATTAAAATCAATTTTTTCTAATAAGTGCTCAAATAAGGTTCGGGTGTTTTCTCCGTCGCTGCTCAGTACAATATTCTGGGCTACCCCGTTTTTTGCATTGCGGGGCATAGCGACGATAAGCACTTCCGCACCACTAATTTGCGAAAATCCGTCTAATAGTAGTGCGGCTGAGCGATTGATATTTACAACCAATTCTCGATTGTTACTGTCGTGCGCAGGAATAAATACCCGCTGATAACATTGTGGATTGCAATCTAAGATTGCGAGCGGGTTAAGCTTGTTACGTAGAGTGTTCAGGGCGCCTTGGGTTTGCGCTGGATTTAGGCTTACCGTTGGATCATTTTGGTGTGAGCCGTTGAGTATGGTGCCGTCATAGTCTAGGTAGTATATCGACTCAATACCGGATAAAGATAACTGTTGCGTGATTGTAGTTGGGTTTGAAATGGCGTCTGGGGCTGAATCTGAAAAGTTCGGAATAACTTGACTGTGAGCTAAGCGTAATAGTTCATTGTTTGAACGCGTGGCAAGAAGCTGGAATACCGTCTCTAATTCCAGAAGTTCATCATGAATGGAAGTGCGCTGTAGCGTAATTGCCTGGGTATAGATGTAGTAACCTCTGCCGCCCATTACCAGTGCAATAGCTAAAAATAGTACGCCGCTTAATTTGCGCTGCAGTCCAAGGTGTCGCCGATTTTTAGAGCTTAGTCCGCGCTTGGATGTCGGTAATTTTTGTTTCAGAGTATGAACCCAACCATAGTAGTTATTATTTGACGTTGCGATCAGTGGGCTTGTCTAAGGAAAGATTTAAAAAAGTATCCTTAGCCGATGGCTGACATTTTCCTATGAGGCTTGTTGATAGATGGCCGTTTATTCCATCCGGGATGGTCAATGGTAATGGCTTTATATGCGCTGGTAAATGTCAATCTAGCCTAAAGCCAAGTAGTTTTCAAATTGAGGATGGTTTGCAATTTTTGTGGGTTTTGTGCGGTGTTTTAGTTTGGTTGTCGGGGTTAAATAGCAAGGCATTTTTATGTTTTAAGCGCATAAAACGATGCGGGATAGCATCGCTATGACACCTACTGCAAATAATGTTCAGTAAACTGCCTAATTCGGCGCGCATTGACACCTAAATCACCCTTACCAACCCGCGATGCAGAACGGAGGTCAATAATCGATCCGCTGGCTGTTTGATTTATACGGATGACAATGTCATCGGTAAAGCCAAACCAATAACTCCTCACAAATGCTTCTATATGCCCGTTTTCTTGATAGTAGACTTCCCAGCCAAGTTCGCCTGCAATGCTCAATGCTTTAGATTGCGCCTCATTCAATGGAAGTAGCGTGGGTATTGAGTGAATGTCCGGATAGGCTTGTCGCTGAAGCGGTATATCGCTTGCCGCGTACTCTAGGCCGTTGTCATTCGGACTGCGCTGTTGCGCGGCCATAATAAATTGGGGTGGGTTTTTGGTGTCGGTGCTAATGTCATGAATGAGCGGTGCGCCAGCGCCACGGTAGAGGCTGAGGCTAAAAAAGATAATGGCTGGTAGTGCCATGAGCGCAGCTTGACTGAGCTGGCGTCGTCCTAAAGGGCTTTGAATGCGCCTAGTAAAGAGGGCCGAGGCGCAAATACTTGCGAAGCTCAGTAAAGCCGCAAGGCTGAACATGAGTAGGCCAATTTGGAAGTGAAACCAATGAAACCGAACACCTGCGGCGCCTAGCAGCAATAAAAACAATGAGCTAATGGCAATTTTATGGGTAATAGCGGGGATGTTCATAGCGGCTCCAAGTCGACGTTATCCTAATCTTACCAAAGGGTAATTAGTCTGCGCTTTTTTTTTGCTTAAAGGCATGATTTACTTGCAGTTAACATCCTGTAACTTTTGTGGTGTTTAGTGGCTTATTCTGCCCATACTGCAATGATATTAATAACAACTTAGAGGTATTTATGGGTCGTGTCGAAGGTAAGGTGTGTATCGTAACTGGGGCTGCTAGCGGTATGGGTCGTGCCGATGCGCTAATGCTTGCAGAGCAGGGCGCGTCGGTAGTACTTACTGATTTAAATGAAAAAGACGGTCAAGCAGTAGCTGATTTAATAGGCGAGCGCGCAATTTTCATAAAACATAATGTGACGAGCGAGGAAGATTGGCAGCGGGTTGTGAGTACCGCAGTCGAGCGTTTCGGTCGCTTAGACGTTTTGGTGAATAATGCGGGCATGATGACACTCGGTAATGTGGTTGAGTGTAGCTTAGAGGATTATCGCCGCGTAAATGCGGTAAATAGCGAGGGCGTGTTTTTGGGCTGTAAAACAGCAATTCCTGCAATGGAAGCGGCAGGGAATGGCGGTTCTATTATCAATATGTCGTCGGTCGCCGCCATGCACGGTATGTCGTTTGTGGCAGCATACAGTGCCAGTAAAGGCGCAGTGATGGCGCTAACAAAATCCGTTGCCTTATATTGCCGTGAAAAGCGCAATGGTATTCGCTGTAATTCAATTCACCCAGATGGTGTGAAAACGCCAATGGTCTTCAAAGTTGCTACTGGTCAAGAAAGCGCGACTCGGGAAGAGATTGAGTCCTTATCTACCGAAGCAAATCCAATGTGTGAGCCTGAAGACATTGCATCACTGGTGCTTTATTTAGCGTCAGATGAGTCGCGCTTTATTAACGCCGCTGAGATGTTAATAGATAACGCCTCAACAGCAACGCCACCGATTGGAATTTAGGCTTTCATCCTTAGTGGTTAATACAGGGCGCAGTGCGAATGCAAAAAGTAATTTATTTACTTTGGTTTGAAACCGCAGATGAGCGCTTTGAGCAAGCGCTCCACCAAGAGTTGGTGCCAGCTCTTGCTGGAATTGAGGGTGTGGCTAAAGTGCAGCTTAATATTCCTGATTGTGATGTTGCGCCAGCGGCTGCACTGCGGATGGAAAATTCGGCTCCTGCATTCGATGCCATGTGTAGTATTTGGCAGATGGGCTCTGTCGAAGCGGCATCGATAGATGCATTGGTTCAGTCCTTTTGTACGCAGTTTAGTCGCTATCATGTCGATGAAATTGAACGCTTGCCAAATACATCGCAGCAAGCGGAGGTGGGGGAACGTACACCGGGCTTTAGTCAGGTTGCACTGCTGCGTTGTCCGCAGCGATTAGAGTACCAAGCTTGGTTAAGGTATTGGCAAAACACTCATACGGCAATTGCTTTAGAAACCCAGTCAACTTTCCGCTATGTTCAAAATATCGTTAGTGATGTGGCCGGCGAAGATGTTAGCTGTTATCACGCTATTGTTGAGGAGTGTTTTCCCGCATTGGCGATGAATGATCCAGAGGTGTTTTACAATGCCGTCGGTGACAGCCAAAAGCGGGAGAATAATATGAAGAAAATGATAGATAGCTGTGTGAACTTTATCGACTTTAATGAAATTGATGTGGTTCCTACCAGCGAGTACTGCTATTGAAATATTGTTAAACTAGGCCCAATATTTTTCGATTTGAGTTTTTAAATTCAATGAATACAGGCTTTTAGTATGACACTGATGTTGGAGGCCTCGTGGCAGGCTGCCGTTGGTGAAGAGCTTCAGCGGGCTTATTTTCAAGAGTTATTGCAATTTATCCGCTGCCGTAAAGCTGCGGGTGTCACGGTATATCCGCCAACCGAACAGTGGTTTTCGGCCTTAAGCAGCACGCCAATCGAGAAAGTAAAGGTTGTGATTTTGGGGCAAGACCCATATCACGGCGCAGGCCAGGCCCACGGTTTAAGTTTTTCAGTGTTAGCTGGCGTGAAAATCCCACCCTCACTGCGCAATATTTACAAGGAATTGCATGCAGACCTAGGAGTTAATATTCCTAGTCACGGCTGCCTGCAAGCTTGGGCTGAGCAGGGTGTGCTGCTGCTAAATAATGTTTTAACGGTTGAGGAGGGCGCCGCCGGTTCCCACCAGCGGCAGGGATGGGAATTGTTTACTGACGCGATTATTCAGCAATTAAATCAGCGTCGCGAAGGTGTCGTGTTTTTACTGTGGGGCAGTCATGCCCAAAAGAAAGGGGCCGCAATAGATAGGCAGCGCCATTTAGTATTAGAAGCGCCTCATCCCTCGCCGCTATCGGTGTACCGCGGCTTTTTTGGTTGTCAGCACTTTTCTAAAGCAAATGAATATCTTGAGGCGCAGGGCGATACAGCGATAGATTGGCGTCTATAAGCGGTTTTTTTGCTTAGCTACGTTTAGGGTGCGTATCCTTGGGAAGATCATCCATAATAGATTCTAAGGTGTCAGCTAGGAATTGACTGGCCGCGATTTCCATTGCGCGCCCTAGCTCTGCATCTACCACTGTTTCGGCCAGCGGGCGTAATTTCCAAATCAGTTCTGCAATTTTGGGGAGTTCTTCTGGTGGTGGCAATTTCTGTTCCGCGTAGGGTTCGAGCACATGACGAGAAACTAATTTAACAAACTCGTTTGCTACCCGTTGCACATTGCCGCGCATCATTCGCATTATGTCTAACAATTCGTCTAGGGGGATGCCCGTTGCGCATAACTCTTCAGCTACTTTTAATGTACTCATGCTTGAGACTCGAAGCTGGGTACCAGAAATATTGAATAGGCCAAGATCATGTGCTGTTTTTACTGCGGATGGTGTTAATTTTGTGCCAAACATTTTGACCAACTCGGTTATCGCGATTGTGGTTGGTGCTTCGTTTGTCCAGGGTGAGTTTAGTGCCGTTTCTATGCCAAGTACTTCGCTTAGACCTATGCCTTCTTCTAGAGCATATATCAGTTCGCGAATGCTAGAGAGCGTATAGCCGCGGTCAAGTAAGTTCGCGATTAGGCGGAGGCGAGATAAGTGGGAATTATTGTAAACACCTTTTCGACCTTGCAGTGCAGGGGGAGGAAGTACGCCGCGATCTTGGTAGGCGCGAATGTTACGAACCGTGGTATTGGCCGCTAAGGCAAGCTCCTCAACAGAGTAGTCACGCTGGTGTTCGGCCATTGACGCATCGCTTGTAAACGGTGTTTGCGGTAATAGCTGCGCCATACTGCTAATGGTGTCTTCTGGAAATTTCATGCTTTTCAATGCGCTTGGCGCCCTCTAAATTTGAATCCAGACCTGATGTAAGGGGCTGATTTTATTTGGCAATTCTCGCTAATACGCCCGCCTAATGCAATGTGTAGGGGTGAGCATATCTTTTTAAGCTTAGCTATTCTCAATGGTGTCAATGTCAACATTTTTCTTGACATGCAGTTAGCTGCCGATTAATGTCTCATCAAACGCTGTTACATAGCTATATGTAGTATAACAATAAAATTGATAGTAGGTCTTGAATTATGGGTAGTCGCAATACGTCCGTTTCGTTTTGTTTGTTGGCCATGTCCTTGGTTCCTGCGGTGGCTCAGGCTGCAATGCTCGAAGAGGTTGTGGTTACCGCGCAGCATAGAACTCAAAGTCTCCAAGATGTCCCTGTTTCCGTTAGCGCTATTGGTGGCGAGAAAATGATGGAGGCGGGTATAAACCGCATGGAAGACCTTCAAGCCTATGTGCCGAACTTAACCGTAACGGAAAGTGGCATCAGTACCGATATTTTTATTCGTGGTATTGGTACCGGCATGAACCAAGGTTTTGAACAGTCGGTGGGTATGTATGTAGACGGTATTTACTACGGGCGTGCTCAGCTGGCGCGGGCGCCGTTTCTTGATTTGGCGCGGGTCGAAGTGCTGCGTGGGCCGCAAAATATTCTGCATGGTAAAAATAGTATTGCCGGTGCGGTAAATCTGATTACGGCTAACCCCTCAGATTATTTCGAAGCCTTATTTTCGACTTTGTATGAGCCAAAATACGATGAAAAAGTCGCCGATATTATGTTGTCTGGACCGGTTACTGATACCTTGGGTTTACGGTTTTCGGCCCGTCTTCGTGAATACGGTGGCTTTGTAGAAAATATATTCTTAAACCGCGATGAACCTCAGTACGATCAAGCAACTTTTCGTTTAAAGGCAGCTTGGGAAATTGATGATAAGACAACATTATTAGCTAAGATCGAAACCGGCACTTTCGATAGCTTAGGGCGCCAAGCTGAAATTATTAATGACGAACCTTCTACCTCTAGTGTGTTTCTATTCACTGGTAAGACCGAGGCTGAGATTCTAAATAACACCCAATTTCCGGGCGTTGTCGATGTCAATATTGATGACTCTGTATTGAATAATTATCAGGATTTTAAACGTACTTCTAATGGTGATTACAGCAATAACGAAACCTTGAATCTAACAACGAACCTAACAAGAGTTACTGATAGCGGGCATGAATTTACCGCGATTACAGGTTATCTACACTATACCTATAATGACCTTTGCGACTGTGATTCTACGGCTGCAGAGTTATTTAAATTGGCGCTGGGTGAGGATTACACTCAATACAGCCAAGAGCTGCGCTGGGTGTCGCCAGGTGGAGAAGATGTTGAGTACATTGGCGGCGTGTATCTACAGCGTAATGAGCTCGATTTTCGCGACAAGTTAATCCAAGACTCGTCAACGGTTGTTCAGCTGCTAAATGCTGCCGACCTTATGGAAGCAGGTGGGCGCGGTGATATTGACCCTCTCCAGCTAAGTGGTACGCCTGAGGAGATTCTTGGTATTGGTGATGCGGGTAATGCGGTGGCTAATATTACTGCACCGCGTAAATTTTTAAGTACTTCTAATATATTCTCTGCATTTTTGCAGACGACCTTTCATTTAGGCGACAGCCTTCGTGTGACCTTAGGTGGGCGTGGCACGTTGGAGCAAAAAACCGGTAGCCGTAAACTTGAATTCGCCGATCTCGACGGTAATGTCTTACCGATTGGTGAAGTAGATACAGTTTCTGCGATTACTTTTTCCGCAGAGCGTCATGACCTTAAAGGCAAGAGAACCGAAAAATCATTCTCGCCGTTACTGAATATCCAGTGGGATTATTCAGACGAAGGTATGGCCTACTTTACTGCGACTAAAGGTGTAAAAGCGGGTGGTTTTGATGCTCGCTCAAATATGTCGCCCAGTACCGATCCTACGCCGCGCAACCCTAATGCTCTGATAGCGAATCAACAAGTATTAATTGGTACCTTTGAATACGAGGAAGAAGAGGCTCGAAGCTTGGAGTTAGGTCTTAAAACGGGCCTCCTCGATGGTGCAGCTGAATTCAATATTGCCGCGTTTTACACTCAGTATAACGATCTTCAAATTAGCCTTTTCGACGGTACGCTCGGCTTTAATGTTGGCAATGCCAAAGAGGCTGTCACTATGGGTATCGAGATGGATGGTCGCTGGCAGATCACGGATTACTTAAGTTTGGGCGGTGCTTTAGCGATATTAGATTTTGAGTTCACTGATTTTGAAAATGGCCAGTGTCAGCAGGACCAAGCGGCCACCTCCGATGACGGTTTATACTGTGATTATACTGGGCAGAGTAATCAGTATGTCGCCGATTGGTCAGGCACTTTCCTTATTGGCTATGTTCGTCCTATTAGTCCCACCATGGGTATTGGTATGGGCTTAGATTTTGTATTTACTGATAACTACAACCCCTCGTCTAACCTTGATCCGCGTGTTGAACAAGATGGCTTTATTAAAGTGAATGGCCGTATTGGTATCGGCCCCATTGATAAGCAGTGGGAGTTGGCATTGGTGGGTAAAAACTTAACCGACAAAGTGGTAGTGGTGTATGCCGCTGATACGCCGCTGTCTAAAACTATCTTTGGCGCCACTAGCCACACCGCATTTCTGGAGCCACCGCGCTCAATTGCCATGCAATTTACCTATCGGATGTAAAGCTACCGTCCGCCTCCAACATGCACAGTATGTTGGAGGCGGGCTTACAAAAGGCTTATATGACTGAGTGCGCAAAAGGCGGAAAGTGGAAATGAAAAAGTCGAAAAATCAGTATTTAGTGATGATTGTATTTATGTTGTTGGGCTTTTCTGTGGTAGCAGAGGAGTGGCAGCTAGAAAAAGATAAGGACGGTATTCAAGTTTATACCGCCGCAGTAGCCAATTCAGATTATAAGGCGTTTCGTGGCGAAGCCATTATTAATGCCGAGCTCAATCAAGTGATGGCATTACTTGATGATACCAATGGTTTTGTGCATTGGATGTTCAATTGCAAAAGTCCAAAGCTGCTTTATAAAGCGAGTTTATTAGATCGCTATCAGTATTTACAGAATGATTTTCCTTGGCCGGCGGCAGATCGCGAAATGATCTTGCGCAATGAGATATCCCAAGACCCTGTTAGTCGTGTTGCCACGGTAAAGCTTTCTGGTGTGCTTGAAAGTGCGCTGCCGGAGCCGGCTAAGGCCGCGTTACCCAAAAAATCTGATGCAGTACGTGTAGAAGATGTTGTAGGCTTTTTTGAGCTGACGCCGCTCAGCGATGCACAAACCAAAGTGGTATTTCAGCTACATTTAAATCCGGTTGGCGCTTTGCCGTCGGGCTTGGTGAACGCAATGATTGTAGATAACCCCTATGAAACTTTAAAGGCTATGCGAAAGCGAGTCGTGTTACCGGAGTACGCAAACTTTAATCCATTTTGAAGTGTGGTCTGCACTAGTTAAATAATACTAAATTCTATTTTATTTCATTATGGTGCACTGGAACGTAACATGAATAATGCGACGTCAGAGGAATTTTACGTGGACGTCAAGCAAGTTGGCACATTGCCGGTGCCAGAGTTTTGTCATGTCGGGGAGCTTAGTTTGGCAGTGTATTGCCAAGGCGACCCGAGCAAGCCAAATATCGTGTTGGTGCATGGTTATCCAGATAACAGCAGTGTATGGAATTTACTTGCCGATCAGTTGGCAAACGAGTTTTATATTATTCGATACGACGTGCGCGGCGCGGGAAATTCCACCCCGCCGGCAGATCGAAGCGGCTATCTATTAGCGCACCTACAAGCAGATCTCGAAGCGGTAGCAGCACAGTTTTGCACCCATCCTAAATTTCATTTGGTCGGCCACGACTGGGGTTCGGTACAAAGTTGGGAGTCGGTTAGCTGTCCACGCTTTCAGAGCAAGATCCTTTCTTATACTTCAATTTCTGGTCCTTGTCTGGATCATGTGGGTCATTGGTTTCGACGGCGTTGGCGTAAGCGGGGCGGTTCACTCGCTATTATTAATCAGGTTTTTCGTTCTTGGTATATCTGGTTCTTTCATATCCCCTTGTTGGCGCCCTTGCTATGGCGTGTTGCCTTAGGTCGAAGCTGGCCGCGATTAATGCGCATGGTGGAAGGCATAAGCACCGGAAGTGAAGGCGTGCAGGATAGTGCGCAGCGCTGGCGTGATGGTGTTAACGGCATTGAGCTGTATCGTGCGAATTGCCTACGACGTTTTCGTCATCCGCGCCAGCGTTTTAGCACGCTGGCAGTACAGCTTGTAATTCCCCTTCAAGATCGCTTTCTCAGCGCTGATTTGTATTCCGAGATATCTGAGTGGGTGCCTAATCTTACGGTTTGTCATGTGGATGGGGGGCATTGGCTGCCGTTGTCTCATTCGACTGAATTGACGATGTTGATTGCGGGCTTTGTTAATCAGAGAGCGCCTTAGGGGGCAGGTTCAAGCTGTCCGATTACCTAAATAAGATTCATGCAAATTTGCTTGACATTAATTGATGTCAAGATTAATGTTACATCACTTAATGTTACATAATAAAATGATTCATAAGGGGATGCTTTATGAAAGCTATAGTTCAGCCAGTACGCCGTAACCTAGAATTTCATCTACCAAAAGATCGCATCGGCGATTGGCATGCGGGTGGCGCTCATATCGCGCACTTTTTTAACGCACTATCCATCTTTTTTCCGGATGGCGAGCGCTTCTTTATAGATAGCGTGCGTCACTACCGTGACCGCATTCAAGACCCGGAGTTGAAGGAGTCTGTGCGTGGTTTTATAGGCCAAGAGGCAATGCACGGTCGCGAACATGAGGAATACAACGATGCCTTGGTTGAAAAGGGCATGCCGGCTGACCGCTATGGCCGCATTGTTATTCGCTTACTCAAGTTCTTTACTCGGTTTACGCCTAAATCGGCTCAGCTTGCTGGCACTATTGCCTTAGAGCATCTCACTGCAATTTTGGCGAATATGGTGTTGAGTGAGCCTCGCAGTTTAGCGGGCTCTGAGCCACGTTATGCCGCGATATGGAAGTGGCACGCACTAGAAGAAACTGAGCACAAAGCGGTGGCTTACGATGTGTATCAGCAGGTATTGGGTGGTGGTTTATCAGGTTATCTGCATCGCTGCACCGCATTGCTTACTGCGACTTTTATATTTTGGATGATGGTTATTCCATTCCACATTGGTTTGGTACGCCGCGAAGGTCAGCTATTCAATATTGTTGGTTGGATTAAGGTTATGAACTTCCTGTGGGGTTCACCGGGGGTGTTACGTAGAACCATTCCAGATTGGTTGGACTACTTTAAGCCTGGCTTCCATCCTTGGGATCACGACAATGCGCATTACTTAGCTGATATGGATTCACTGGTCGGCGAAGTGACCGCCTACGACAATAAGGTAGCAGGTGCTG
The DNA here is from genome assembly GCA_018066965.1 of Zhongshania sp. Lineage (GTDB taxonomy): Bacteria > Pseudomonadota > Gammaproteobacteria > Pseudomonadales > Spongiibacteraceae > Spongiibacter. Next base: position 17,507 of record JAGPVP010000121.1, read on the forward strand.
CTGCATGAATGCGGTGAATGAAATTGCAGTGCAGAATGTTGCGATTTCGGATGAATTAGATGTGATGCGTGACCGCTATTTAGCCACACCGCTTGCAGATATTGATCACGCAGCGCTTACTCGCTGGCGGCCTAAAGCTACGTTGTGGCAGCGCTTGCAGCCACTGATGGGCCTACAGGCGGGTTTAAAGCGTCGAGCAGAGCAAGTAGGTGATCACAGTATTTGCTATTGGGCCGGCGGTAATAGTGCTGGGCCAGTCGTGGTATTGCTTCACGGCTTTGGGGCGAGTAAGGAGAATTGGAGCTATTTAGCCGCCAAATTGCGTAGTAAATACTATTTGTTGGTTCCCGATTTGGCTGGATTTGGCGACAGTGATTTCCATGCTGATGCGGATTATCGAATGGCGCCCCAAGCAGATCGTATTGCGGCTTGGTTGCAATTATTAGGTGTTGAAAAAGCACATTTTGTCGGTAGCTCTATGGGCGGTGCTATTGCGGCTCAGCTTGCATCGCGTCATCCCCATCTAGTTGACACCTTATGTTTAATGAATGCGGCGGGGGTGCCTGGTCGGTATCTTAGCCAGTTGGAAAGTGGTTTGGCGGCGGGTGTGAATTATCTAGCACCTGCTAGGCCACGGGATACTTGGCAGGTTTTTGCCATCGCCCTACATAGACGGCAGCGCATATTTGGCATGATTTTAAGCTTTTTTATGGCGGGGGCCATGAGTCATCGCAAATGCGTAAATGACTATATTTTCTCGCACTTAGTCGATTCATTAAAAGACACCTATTTAAGTCTGAATAAAATCTCCGCACCTACCTTGGTTTTGTGGGGTAATTCGGATCAAGTTTTAAATGTCACCTGCGCTGATCAATTTTGTGAGCAAATCGCCGGCGCAAAGGCGATGATTTTACCCGCAGTGGGCCACTTACCCATGATTGAAGAGCCAGGGCTAACGGCAAGGGTTATTGGCGACTTCTGGCGAGCAGAAACAAGAGTGAAATAGACAATGACCAACGATAAAAATAATACGCAAGGCAATAAACAGATCGACGAAGTCGCTATTATTGGTGCAGGTTTTGGTGGCTTGGGTCTAGCAATTAGAATGCAGCAGCAGGGTCTTAATGACTTTGTGATTTATGAGCGTGCAAGCGATGTCGGCGGAGTGTGGCGTGACAATGTGTATCCTGGCGCTGCCTGCGATGTGCCCTCACACTTATACTCGTTTTCTTTTGAGCCAAACCCTGATTGGGGGAGAACGTTTGGGCCTCAGCAAGAGATCCATCGCTATCTTCGCCATTGCACAGAAAAATATAAGCTGCGTGACAAAATTGAATTCAACACTGCGCTAAGTGATATGGCATTTTGCGAGTCTAGTGGATTGTGGAATTTGACCTTTGTCGACGGTAGCCGGCGGCAAGCACGTGCCGTAGTAATGGCGATTGGCGCTTTAAATATTCCCCAATATCCCGACATAGTCGGTGTTGATAGTTTTGCTGGCAAAGTCATGCACACCGCTGAATGGGATCAGAGTTATGACCTTGCAGGTAAGCGTGTTGCCGTTATTGGCACTGGCGCGAGTGCGATCCAAGTAGTGCCATCTATTCAGCCTCAGGTAGCGACGCTGAATGTCTTTCAGCGCACACCGCCGTGGGTAATGCCTAAGTTTGACAAACCGCTTAGCCCTGCCCGCCAACGCCTGTATAGACGCTGGCCGATAGTTCAACGCACTGTGCGCCGTCTGCAATATTTGATGGCGGAAAGCGTCGTACCTGCTTTTATGTGGGACAGTTTTCTTACTCGTTTTGGCGAGGCAATGGGCCGTCGTTATTTGCGGAAAGTGGTTAGCGATCCCGCTTTGCAGAAAAAATTGTCTCCTAAATACGCTATGGGTTGTAAGCGTGTTTTATTGTCAGACGACTATTACCCAGCGTTGACTAAGAGTAATGTTAATGTCTGTGTAGAGGGTATCGACAGCGTTGATGAAACGGCCATATGCACCAGCGATGGCCGGCGGCATGAGGTGGATGCGATTGTTTTTGCTACCGGTTTTAAAGTACCGGTTTCCGGCGCGCCGATTCCTGTTCGCGGAGTGGGTGGTCGTTTGCTTGAAAAGGACTGGGCAATAGGTAGTGAAGCCTACAAAGGTATGGCAGTGTCGGGTTATCCGAACATGATGTATGTCATGGGGCCAAACACAGGGCCGGGCAACACCTCAGTGATTTTTTATATCGAATCACAAATTAATTATATTTTGAAATATTTAAAAACGCTGCGAAAAAGTCAGAATAAATATCTTGATTTAAAGCCTATGGTTCAGCGCGAGTTTAATGCCGATATACAAGAGCGTTTTAAAGGTACCACGTGGACGTCCGGTTGTAATAGTTGGTACCTAACCAAAGACGGTAAAAACACGACCTTGTGGCCGAGTTTCTCTTGGCAGTATCGATTAACAACACGGCATTTTTCTGCGGTGGAGTATGAGTTTGTGAACGCATCTAATGAGGAGGCAGAATTAGAGTCCTCTGTGGCAGCGGCAAGTTAATTTAGGGGCTTAGGGTGAAAAATTTTAATAATAAAGTTATCGCCGTGACCGGCGCCGGATCAGGTATTGGTAGAGCGTTGGTTATTGCATTAAGAGCCGCTGGGGCGCGGGTTGCGGCTTCAGATATTGTCGAGGCAAACTTACAAGCTCTTCGTGAGTATGGCGATGAGTCTGAGCTATTTTTGGCTAAATTAGACGTTAGCGATAACGCGGCCATGAAAGCGTGGGCAAAGTCAGTAAAGGCGCACTTTGGAGTGGTAGATGGAATTATTAATAACGCAGGCGTGGCGCTGAGTTGCCACGCAGCTGAGCAGCCGCGCGAACAAATGGAGTGGGTTTTTGGCGTTAATTACTGGGGAGTGATTAATGGGGTAGAGGCTTTCTTGCCTGAGTTGCTGGAGCGCCCAGAAGCTTGCGTGGTCAATATTTCGTCTTTATTTGGTTTGATGTCCGTGCCGTCGCAGTCATCGTATAACGCCGCTAAATTTGCGGTAAGAGGCTATTCAGAATCCTTGCGTCAAGATTTACGTGACACCAAGGTAAAAGTGGTTACGGTGCATCCCGGTGGTATAAAAACCAATATAGCCAATAATGGCAGGCATCTAAATTCGATTACGGGCAATGCGGCTGATCTTGGGAAAACGGCGGATCTTTTTAATAGCATTGCTGCCACCACGCCAGAAAAAGCCGCTGCGGTTATTATGCGTGGAATGCGCAAATCCAAGGCGCGGGTACTTATCGGCGGTGATGCCAAATTACTGGATGTAATTCAGCGATTATTTCCCAGTTGCTACGATCGCTTATTGGTGCCGCTTATGAATGCCGGTACTCGAATGGTGCTGAAGCGTATTTAATAATCGCATTTGTTTTTGCTGAGGTATGTGGCGCAGATGCTGCGCCACAGTGTTTATTCGGCAGAAGGAAGGGCGTAAGGCAGGTCTAATATTGTTAAGCAGATGGATTCATCTGCAAAATGAATATTGTTTGCTGCTATTGAGTCTTCCGTTAGCACCGCTAATAATTCAACTTTGCCGTTGTTTTCAATCGCCGATACCAGGTTGCCAATACTTTGTGTTTGATCACCGCTATATAAATCTGTACCGGGGGCGTGGCTAAATGTTCTGTCAGATTGAGCCAGTGTGGCGCGATATAAACGACGTTTGAGTTTGCCGCGGTACTGCATTCTGGCAACCACTTCCTGACCGGTATAACAGCCTTTATTAAAGCTAACGCCGCCAATAAGTTGGTAATTTAGCATTTGGGGAATGAAAGTGTCTTGGGTGGCGGCGCAAATCTCACCAAGACCTGCTGCAATGTTTTGGGCCTCCCAGTGGGTCGAGTCTATCGCGGTGGCGTTGGTGCTTAGCTTCGCCCATAGCTCAATAGCGGACTCTGCCAGTGTCCAGCATTCAAATCGCTCACCTTCATCGTCTAGCTGTACTAAAACGGTTTGGCCGTCGGTGACTTGCTTCATTAGTGCAGTGGGGGTCATGCCGATGTGCTGTATTAACTGGCTTCTGGCGTTTTTGCCGGAGATGCCAATCGCTACGTATTCAGATGTTGCGTCACGAATTTTCGCTTTTGAGAATACAATGTACTTTGCCAGTGTGGCGCAGGCTGACTCGGCGGTATCGGCATGAAGCCTGAGTAGTACGTCGTCACTGCTACGCATACCCGCGATGAAACTCATCACCATGCGGCCTTTAATATTGCAATAGCTTCCCAGCGCGGCGCTTTCGGTGTCTATTTTACGCCAATCGCAGGTGGTTTGGCCTTGTAGAAATTTACTGCTGTCAGGCCCCTCAATAGCGAGAAAGCCGTATTGACTAAGCGCGCTGATATTGCAGTCACTAAGCTCCGTGCTTGGTGAGCTAGCAACCTTCCAGTAACGCCCAGTCGATAGGCTGCTCTCAGGATATTGAACTGTTAAAGATTCCCAAAATGTATTCATAGTGTCTCAGAGGTGTTGCTGCTAGGTGCCGACGTGTAAGTATAAAGTTAGCTGCGGTGTGATTGCCGCCGATTGCCGCTATAATACGCGTTTTTGTAGCCGCTTAATGCAGGCTACCGTGATGAAGTGGAAAATAATGGTTTCAGAAAACGAGTTCAAGCGAATTCGCTGGGCCTGCCGTCGCGGCATGCTGGAGTTGGATTTGGTTATGGTGCCCTACGTGGAGCATCGCTTTAGAGATTTAGATGCTGATAATCAGCAGCGCTTTATTAATTTACTTGAGAGTGAGGATACGGATTTGTTTATGTGGTTTCTGGGTCGAAACCTTCCGGAAGACCCAGATCTGGCGATGATCGTCGATGACATCAATACGTTCACCAAAACCCCTAGATCTTAAATTTCAGCCATCGCGATGGCTGTGCGGGTATTTTATTGCTTTGCACGGCATTGTCGCATTGAGTCTGTGGCTGGTATTGCCCTCGATATTTGTCATCGCGTTGTTAATGCTACTGCTAGTGAGCGCGGCTTATTATGTGCTGCGCGATGTCTATTTCTGTACCCAAAAGTCTGTCGGCCGTCTTGCGTTTGCGGATAATCACTGGCGCATTTATCAGGGGGATAACCGAGTAACGAGCGCCCCTACCGCACAGCGCGTTGAGCGTTTGGATGCGACGGTGTTGCCCTTTGGCTTGGTCCTGCGATTTAAATTAGCCAATGGCCGTGCGCTTTCAGTACCGATATTGCCAGATCAGCTAAGCTCAGATCATTATCGGCGCTTGCGTCAGTTGGCTAATTTTGCGCGCGCGACCTGATGGCGGAGCTTATTGTTTTGCACCGCGAATATGGTAATTATCTGGTGTGAGTATGGTGTCTTCGGCCACATCCAATTGTTCTGGGTAATCAAGCGTGTAATGCAGGCCACGGCTTTCTGTGCGCTGCATAGCTGAGCGGATTATGAGCTCGGCAACCATGGCAAGATTGCGCAATTCCAATAAGTCGTTACTGACTTTGTAATTCGAATAGTATTCGCTAATTTCTTGCTGCAATAATGCCGCTCGATTTAGGGCCCGCTGCAGGCGTTTATTGGTGCGCACAATGCCTACGTAATCCCACATGAAACGGCGCAATTCATCCCAGTTGTGAGAAATAACGACGTCTTCGTCTGAGTCTGTTACTTGCGACTCATCCCAGGGTAGGGCGATATTGGGTTTTGGTAAGTCTGCGAGTCTGGCGCGAATGTCGGCTGCTGCCGAGGCGCCGTATACAAAGCATTCTAAGAGTGAATTACTGGCGAGACGGTTCGCACCGTGTAAGCCGGTGAATGAGGTTTCGCCAACTGCGTAGAGTCCGGCGATATCGGTTTGGCCTTGCTGATTTACCATCACTCCGCCGCAGGTATAGTGCGCAGCAGGCACAACTGGAATGGCCTCGCGGGTAATGTCTATTCCCAGCTCAAGGCAGCGTGCTTTAATGGTGGGGAAGTGTTCGAGTAAAAATTCGGGCGATTTGTGGCTAATGTCGAGGTAGACGCAGTCGCTACCGAGGCGCTTCATCTCATGGTCGATGGCTCGGGCAACCACGTCGCGGGGGGCCAACTCACCGCGTTCGTCATAGCGAAACATAAAACGTTCGCCGTTCGCTGAAATAAGTCTGCCACCTTCGCCACGAATGGCCTCGGTTATCAGGAAAGATTTAGCTTTAGGGTGGTAAAGACAGGTGGGGTGGAATTGGTTGAATTCCATATTGGCCACGCGGCATCCTGCTCGCCAAGCCATGGCGATGCCGTCGCCGCTGGCGCCGTCTGGGTTGCTGGTGTACAAATATGCCTTGTTGGCACCACCGGTTGCTAACACAATGGCTTTGGCGTGGAACAATTCCACGTGGCCGCTGTCTCTGTTCAGCACGTAAGCACCGTGACAGCGATCTTGTGCAATAATTAGGTCGACCGCGACATGCCGTGTAAAGATCTCAATGTTGGCGTTTTCTTTCGCGCGGTTAGTTAGTGTTTCAGACACTTCTCGCCCGGTTGCATCCGCTGCATGAATAATACGGCGCTGGCTGTGGCCACCCTCACGGGTAAGGTGAAAAGCGTCGCCGCTTTGCTCGTAGCGGCTAAATTGAACACCCTGTGATAGCAACCATTTAATGCTGTCACTACTATTTTTAACGGTAAAGCGCACGCTGTCTTCGTGGCAGAGTTGGGCGCCAGCGACTAAAGTGTCAGCAACGTGGGCATCAACGGTATCGCCATCGTGGAGCACGGCAGCAATACCGCCTTGTGCCCAGTAGGTGGAGCCAGCGTTAAGTTCGCCTTTACTGATAACGGCAATGCGTGCGGTGTCGGCAAGCTGCAGTGCTAAAGTGAGACCTGCGGCGCCGCTGCCTATCACTAATACGTCATGTGAATGGTAGTGGGTCATGTTGCTATTTGCTCCTGCCGCAGTGCAGCTATAATATGCCGCTCGGGATCTAAATTGGCGCAAAGTATACTGATAGAAAGTCGCCTTACCAATATTTGCCTGCGTTGTCACCGCATAAAGCGGTACAGATGCTGAAAAGGGATACGATGACAGAACTTCTTTTAGCCCCGGTGGTCTATTCAACAGATGCTGCCGATTGGCTTGCGGTGAGGCAATATGGCCGAACCTAAACAGACGGATCAGCAGCTTGTTGAGCGGGTACAAAAGGGCGATAAACGTGCATTTGATATGCTCGTGCTCAAGTATCAGCACAAAATCTTCGGCTTGATTTCACGTTATGTGAAAGATAATGACGAAATTCAGGATGTGGCGCAGGAGGCGTTTATAAAAGCCTATCGCGCCCTGCCTAAATTTCGGGGTGACAGTGCGTTTTATACATGGCTTTACCGGATAGCGATTAATACCGCAAAAAATTATCTGGTAGCGCGTAATCGCCGCCCACCTGGTGTAGATGTTGATGTTGCGGACGCGGAGTATTTCGAAGGCCCCTCAGGCCTGAAAGATATCGAAACGCCGGAAAACCAACTTTACGGCGCAGAGCTGAAAAAAGTGGTACAGGACGCTATAAAGGCCCTGCCAGAAGATTTGCGGTCGGCACTTAGCCTGCGCGAGTTTGATGGTTTGAGTTATGAAGATATTGCATCGGTAATGGATTGTCCGGTCGGTACGGTTCGGTCGCGTATTTTCCGCGCCCGGGAAGCAGTCGATCTGCGAGTTAAAGCCCAGATAAGTGGCGAAGAGGTGGAAGTATGAACGATACCGTCAGAGAATCTCTATCAGCATTGATGGATGGCGAGGCTAGCGAGCTTGAGCTTCGGCGTATTCTCACTGCCGACGAGCAGGCAATCCGTACCGAATGGGCTGATTTGCACCGCTCACAGCAGTTGCTCAAAAACGAAAGCAATCCATTCATGGGATGGGATATTTCGTCGCGAGTTATGGCTGAGATTGCCGACGAAGAGCTAGTTAAAAGCGGCGGAACCGGCTGGAAGCAAGCTATTTCTGGTCTTGCGATAGCGGCAAGTGTCGCTGCCGTCGTGGTTGTTGGCTCCATGGGTGGCAATATGTTTGGCGGCTCAACGCAAATGGTGGCGGATAACAACGGCGTGAGTGGCCGCGTTTATCCTGCACAAGCTTCATCCGCGGCCGTTGGTGGCGTGGCGGTGAGTGCTCAGGCGCAGGCATCTCCTGCTGGGCCGTTGCTGAATAATGACGTTGAAGCGCGTAAACGCTTTGAGGCGTATTTGCGCAAGCACACAGATCGGGCTGCGTTTAATAACGGTCAAGGCATGGTGTCTTACGCGCGTGTAGTGTCTCAGGAGTCCGAATAGCGTGATCGTTCGGCTTGCCTTTACGGCGCTAGCTGCAATATTAGTTAGCGCCCCAGTATTCAGTCTTGAATCCGGTAGTGAACTGCTCAATAAGATGACGCACAGTCATCGTGAGCTGAACTATCGCGCTATTGTTACTTATCAGTTAGGTGAGCAGCTTAGCAGTTACCGCATTACTCATACCGTTCACGATGGTAAAGAGTTTGAGGCATTGGAGTCGCTGGACGGCAACCATCAAGATTTGGTTCATCACGGACACGATGTTAATTGTGTTCATCCCGGCCCCCAGTTAATTCGTCTTTTTAACGCAGATGATGAGCAGGGCTTTTATCGCTATTACGATGTCGATGTCGAGGGTGAAGGCCGAGTAGCTGGCCGCGATGCCGTTATATTGTCAATAAAACCACGTGATGTGTACCGCCTAGGTTATAAATTGTCGCTGGACAGCGAAACCGGCTTATTGCTGCGTTCAGATATTGTAAATCAGCAGGGCAAAGTGCTTGAGCGCTTTCAGTATGTGATGCTGGATTTAAATATTCCTGACAATGAACTGATTGTGGAGGGTGCTATTGAAGTGCAGCATAAAGACGTTGCTGTAAATGATCCGGCCGCGATGCATATACGAGTGTGGCGGCCAGACTGGATTCCCGCTGGCTTTACGCCACTAAAAGAAGCTGGTGACGGCAATGCCGCAATGACCTACACCGATGGTCTTGCGGTAATGTCAGTATTTGTTGAGCCCTTATTAACAACGGATTCAGGTGCTGTGCCCGTTACTGAAGGTGGAATGCGCCGCGGCGCCTCGGTGAGCTATACAGTCGCTTTCCCTGAAAGCGGTATGTTCGCGACGGTGGTGGGCGAAGTTCCCATGCTCACGGCCAAGCAAGTGGCGAAATCACTGAGTTGGGATCAGCGGTGATTACCGAGTCAGGTCGAGTTGTCGGAATTGAAGACAAAGCCCTGTGGGTAGAAACTATTCGCCGAAGCACATGTGGCAGCTGTGCCGCGCAAAAAGGCTGTGGCCAAGGTTTAATGAATAAACTCACAGATGGCCGTCGCAATCAGTTACGCGTATTGCTCGGTTCTCAGTCTGCTGACGCTTTTCATTTAGACGATGAAGTTGAAATCAGTATTCCTGAGCGCGCCCTTATTGCGGGCGCGATGACGGTGTACTTGCTTCCTCTTTTCAGCATGATCGCAGGTATGGCATTGGCTTCGCAGTATGCGCCCAGTGATGCGATTGCTGCGCTGGGTGCCTTGTTGGGCTTTGTGGGAGGTATGGTATTGGTTCGTTTACACGCCATGTATATTCACAATAAGCCGGCGTTTCAGGCCTCTGTGGTGGCTAAATACGAGCCAGGCTTGATTAATTCTGTTGCTATTAGCACTACTCCCTATTCTGAGTGAGTCTATTCATAGCCTAGAGCTGTGGCTTTGCGATACAATCGCGCCTCTGAAATTCCATCATTTTTGTTTCTCTGAGGTATAAGCCGAGCGTGTCCAGTCTCGATTTAATTCGCAATTTCTCAATTATTGCTCATATTGACCACGGTAAATCTACCTTAGCTGATCGTTTCATCCAAACTTGTGGTGGTTTGAGTGAGCGTGAAATGTCGGCCCAGGTGCTAGATTCAATGGATATCGAGCGCGAGCGCGGTATCACCATTAAAGCCCAATCGGTCACCCTAAACTACACCGCGTTGGATGGTAAAACCTATCAGCTCAACTTCATTGATACCCCCGGCCACGTCGATTTTTCTTATGAAGTGTCGCGGTCTTTGGCTGCCTGTGAAGGTGCTTTATTGGTAGTGGACGCGGCGCAGGGTGTTGAAGCCCAGTCGGTTGCTAACTGCTACACCGCAATTGAGCAGGGCTTGGAAGTACTGCCTATTTTGAACAAAATGGATTTGCCGCAAGCGGATCCAGATAAAGTAAAACACGAGATTGAAGAAATCATTGGTGTTGACGCCAGTGAGGCGGTGGCTGTTTCCGCTAAGACAGGCATGGGTATTCACGAAACGCTCGAGCATTTGATTGCCAAAATTCCACCGCCAGTGGGTGATCCAAGTGCACCACTGCAAGCGCTGATTATTGACTCGTGGTTTGATAATTACCAAGGCGTTGTGTCGTTGGTGCGAGTAAAAAATGGCACCTTAAAACGTGGCGAGAAGATTGTTAGCAAGACCTTGGGCAAAGCCCATGTTGTAGACGTGGTTGGTATCTTTACCCCCAAACAGACCGCTACCGGTGTATTGCGTGCGGGTGAAGTAGGTTTTGTCATCGCCGGCATCAAAGATATTCATGGCGCGCCAGTGGGGGATACTTTCACCCACGCGTCTACTCCCACGGTGGCAGCCCTGCCGGGCTTTAAAAAAGTGAAGCCGCAGGTTTATGCGGGTTTGTTTACCGTCTCGACTGAAGATTACGAAGATTTTCGCGATGCCCTCAGTAAATTAACTCTGAATGACGCCTCCTTGTTTTATGAGCCAGAAAGCTCTGACGCCTTAGGGTTTGGCTTTCGTTGTGGCTTTCTTGGCACCCTGCACATGGAGATTATTCAAGAGCGCCTAGAGCGCGAGTACGATCTTGATTTAATTACCACGGCGCCAACCGTTATTTACGAAGTACTGAAAAAGAACGGTCAGGTAGTGATGGTCGATAACCCATCATCGATGCCCGACCCAGGTGAGCTAGAAGAAACCCGCGAGCCAATAGCGAGGGTGAATATTCTGGTGCCGCAGGAGCATTTGGGCAACGTTATTAGCCTGTGCGCAGAGAAACGCGGAATTCAAAAAGACATGCAGTTTCTGGGGCAGCAGGTTTCGCTGAATTGGGAAATTCCAATGAGCGAGGTCGTGCTAGACTTCTTTGATAGACTGAAGTCGGTGAGCCGTGGCTTTGCGTCCTTGGACTATAGTTTTGACCGTTTTGAAGCGGCCAACTTGGTGAAGCTGGACGTACTGATTAACGGTGATAGAGTAGATGCCTTGGCGCTTATTGTGCATCGCGATATTGCCCAGAATCGCGGACGGCAATTAGTTGATAAAATGCAGGAATTAATTCCTAGGCAGATGTTTGATGTGGCGATTCAGGCGGCGATTGGCGGCCATGTTATTGCTAGGCAAACCGTAAAAGCATTGCGTAAAAACGTGACCGCCAAGTGTTATGGTGGCGACGTGTCGCGTAAGCGTAAATTATTAGAAAAACAAAAAGCCGGTAAAAAACGCATGAAGCAAGTGGGCAATGTCGAAATTCCCCAAACTGCGTTTTTGGCAGTACTTAAAATTGATAGCTAAAGGATAAATAGCCGCATGGTGAATTTGATTCTAATAGTGGTTGCGGCTGTTTCGCTAGTCGTTTGGTTAATACAAGAAGTAAAAGGCCGCAGACAAATGCAGCAGGCATTGCAGTGGTGCGCTGAAAAACGCACGGCTAGTGATGCCACAACGCTTAGGCAGCAAGTGGTGCCGGGCTGGTTGGAGTGGACTTACCGTTTAGTCGTTTTTGCATGGTTTGTGTGGATCGCGAGTGTGGTATTGATTAAAGACGGCGATTTTGCGCTAGCCTTAGTCGTACTTACTATTATAGCCGGCATTATTGGCGGCTTGGATCGCTTCATATTTGAAAAAGCACGCCAGGCTTATGTAAATGCTGGCAATGTGGCTGTTTACATCACTTATTTTGTGAAACAAGATCAAGATTCGTTAAAATCTGAGTTCGGTGGCATGTTGCCGATTGCTGAAAATGCGCGCTCGTTTTTCCCCGTATTATTGGTCGTGCTGGTGCTGCGCTCATTTGTTATTGAGCCCTTTCAGATACCTTCGGCGTCGATGGTGCCCAGCCTAGAAGTGGGCGACTATATACTGGTAAATAAATTTAATTACGGGCTGCGCTTGCCGGTACTTGGCACTAAAATTTTTGAAGTGGGCGAACCTAAGCGCGGCGACGTAATGGTATTTTTCCCGCCGAATGACAGCCGTTATTTCATTAAGCGTGTTGTGGGTTTACCCGGTGATGAAATTCGGTATGTGAATAAGCAGCTTTATATTAACGGTGAGTTAATTCAGCAAACCCTAATGGCGGAAGTGCCGCCGCTGCAGCCAGTGACTCAGGTGCTAAGCGAGCAGCTAGGCAATGTGGATCATTTAATCCACCATGATAAGCGCATTTATCGCGGCGACTTTGTTACTACCGTCGATGCTGGTCATTACTTTATGATGGGTGACAACCGCGACAATAGCAGTGATAGTCGGGTTTGGGGTCAAGTTCCAGAAGAGAATATAGTAGGTCAGGCCTTTGCCATTTGGATGCATTGGCATTCCTTTGGCGACTTACCGAGCTTTAATCGAGTTGGGCGTATCCGCTAGCGATAGGACAAAATGATGAAAACAAAACAGGCTGGTATGGGGATGATCTCCACCTTGTTGGTACTGGGCACCGTGATTGTTTTTGCGACGATTGCGGTAAAGTTGATGCCAATTTATGTGGATTACTGGACGTTAACGCGAATCATTAAAGACGTAGTTACCGAAGAGCGCAGTAGCGATCCAACACCGGCCGGAATTCGTCATGATTTATCTAGTCGTTTTATCACTAACCGTGTCGAAGCAATATCGTTGCGAGATATTAAAATCAGCAATGATAAAACGGGTGTGGTTATTGATGCCCGTTACGAGAAGAGAACGCCGCTGATGTTTAATATCGATGCGGTGGTGCGCTTTGACGACGCAACGTTTGTAGTGCCCCGGAGTTGAATTTGAAAACCCCTGACGCGCTATGTCAGAAGATAGGCTATCAATTTAAAGATGAGTCATTGCTCGCAATGGCCATCACCCACCGCAGTTTTAGTGCAAACAACAATGAACGGATTGAGTTTTTAGGGGATTCCTTACTCAATATGATCATTGCCGAAGTCTTGTATAAGCGCTTCCCTAATTTACGTGAAGGCGAGCTGAGCCGTATTCGCGCTTTAATGGTGAGTGGTAAGACCTTGGCTGAGTTGGCAACAGAGTTCGAGTTAGGTGGTTTTTTACGACTGGGTGCTGGGGAAAAAAACACCGGTGGGCATCATCGTAATTCTACCCTTGCCGATGCGGTAGAGGCCTTGATTGGCGCCATTTATATCGAGGCTGGTTTTGATGTTTGCCGCGAGCGGGTTTTGTCGTGGTTTGAATCTCGGCTTGCGGTGCTTAACCCTGAGTCTAGTCATAAAGATGCTAAAACTCGTCTTCAAGAATTTTTACAGGCGCGTAAGCTGCCTTTGCCTGATTATCAATTGCTAGATACTGAAGGCGCTGATCATCAACAAACATTTATAGTGAGTTGTTCGGTATTGTTGTTAAAGTCAGCGATATCGGCTTCGGGTAGCAGCCGTCGCAAGGCCGAACAAGCCGCCGCAGAAAAGGTGCTGGCTGCCTTAAAGGATACCGAATGAGTAATGACGAGTCGAAAGATATGAGTACGCAACGCTGTGGTTTTGTCGCCATTGTTGGGCGCCCAAATGTGGGCAAATCTACTTTGCTGAATCATATTCTGGGACAAAAAATCAGTATTACCTCGCGCAAGCCCCAGACCACCCGACATCAGGTGCTGGGCATAAAAACCGAGGGTGCGAATCAGTTTATTTATGTAGATACCCCAGGTTTGCACGTTAAAGAAGAGCGAGCCTTGAACCGATATATGAACCGCGCTGCGAGCTCGGCGATGAAAGATGTCGATTTAGTGTTATTTGTGGTTGATAGAGACCGTTGGACCGATGACGATGAATTGGTGCTGCGCAATATTAAAAATGCACGTTGCCCCGTTGTTCTTGTTATCAATAAAGTCGATAGATTGGATGATAAGGGGCAAATTCTGCCGCTTATTGAAACCTTGCAAGCAAAGCATAGCTTTGATCATGTTGTACCTATATCAGCATTGCGCGGCCATAATCGGGAAGAGTTGGAGTCGGTTATTGCGCGGTTTTTGCCTGAAAATGCGCACATGTATCCAGAAGATCAAATTACCGATCGCAGCGAGCGCTTTTTAGCGGCAGAGTTGGTGCGTGAGAAAATTATGCGCCAGCTAGGCGAAGAAATCCCCTATTCAATGACCGTAGAAATAGAGGAGTTTAAGGCGTCGCCGCGTTTATTAGAGATTAGCGCCTTAATTTTGGTTGAGCGTGATGGTCAGAAAAAAATTCTTATCGGTGAGGGTGGCAGTCGCTTGCGCCAAATTGGCACCGAGGCGCGCAAGGATATGGAGATCGCCTTTGATAATAAGGTGATGCTGCGTTTGTGGGTGAAGGTTAAATCTGGCTGGGCTGATGACGAACGCGCATTACGCAGCCTTGGTTACAACGATTTTAAATAAAGATGAATCGGGTAGATGGGGCGCCGTGTTTTGTTTTGCATTTGCGGCCCTATCGCGATACCAGCGCCTTAGTCGAGTTATTTAGTTTAGAACATGGCCGTTTTACCTGTGTAGCAAAGGGTTTGCGAGGCAGCGGTCGCTCACGACAACAATGGCGAGCAGCGCTGCAAGTTTTTAATCTAGTGTCGGCGAGCTGGCAGGGCCGGGGTGAGCTGAAGTCACTGTTAGACGCCCAGCACCAGCAAAGTTACTCACTTAAAGGCCGGGCCTTGTACTGCGGCTTGTATATCAACGAATTGTTAGAGCGTCTGCTTTATCGCCACGACCCCCACGCCGATGTGTTTCTTAATTACACCCACTGTCTTAGTCAGCTTGAACTCAATGCGCCGCTGGAACTCACGTTAAGACGTTTTGAGTTTAGTCTATTGGAGTCGCTCGGTTACGGACTGAATTTATCTCATTGTGCACATAGTAATGAGCCGGTGACGAAGGCGGGCTACTATCGCTTTGACCGCGATGAGGGCTTTTTCCCTGTGCAGAAAGGTGCGCCGGGCCTAGTATTTTCAGGCGCTGATTTATTGCAGTTGGCGGCAGACGAGTTTAGTGCGGATGCGCTGTTGGCGGCAAAAAAATTAAGTCGTCAAGTATTGCAGGGTTTGCTCGGTGATAAGCCTTTACAAAGTAGGGCGCTGTTTGCGACCGCGACGACATCGCCACAGGATTTGCGCAAATAAATCACCGCTGTCTGCGTTGCAAGTTGCCTCGCTTAAATATCGAATACCACGGCGAGATCGTGTTCGTCCTGCCAAGCGAGTAAGTCGTCTATTGCACCGATTAATGCAGAGACTTGGGTGTCGCACTTGGCGGCGCTTGCTAGTTGCTGTTCAAGCTCAAGTACCTGTTTTTTAAGGCTTGGTGTGCCGGTATAGCAACACGCACCCTTTAGGGTATGGTTAAGCGTAGCAAGCTCACTGAGGTCTCCTGCTTGGAGTGCATTGACGAGGTTTTGGCGTTGCTCAGGCAATGTTTCTAACAGCATATTGAGCATGTCTGCAGCGAGCTGTGGTCGGTTCTTGGTTAAGTGCAGACATTCATTTATATCTACTGGTCTAGCGCAATCTGGGTTGGCGGTTACTGCGGGTGATAGTTTTAAGTGGCTGCTTAGCAAGGTGGCGAGTTGGCGCTCAGAGATTGGCTTGCTGAAATAATCATTAATGCCTGCTTCGCGTAGTTGCGAGGGATTTTCTGGCGATAAATAAGCCGACAGCGCAATGATAGGCGTATTGGTATTTAAGCCGTCTTTACGGATGCGTCGACTGGTTTCAATGCCGTCCATTTGCGGCATTTGTATATCCATAAAAATCAGATCAAAACATTTCTCACGACACTGTTGCAGTGCTTCTGCACCGTTTTGTGCAAAATCCGTATGTATTGCCATATCTCCCAAAAAATTACCCAAAATATGTAAATTAGATGGGTTGTCATCTACCGCTAAAATAGTGGTGTTGGGAAAGCTGGCAGTGTGCTGCCGCGCCAGCGGATTATGTTGCAGGCCTTTGTGGAGCGCATCGAATAATTTAATATGAGAAAACGGTTTGCTGAGATAAATGTGCGTCTCATCGTCACATTGTTGATCGGTATAGGGCGCAATAATTACGGCAGAACGATCTAGTTCAGCCAATATACTGCGTGAGTCTGGGTTGTTGTCGGTGCAAATCACGCAATAATCGGCGGGTGCTAAATCGCTGAGTTCGGTGCAATGATGGACTTCAAGGCCCCACGAAAAAAGTAGTGATTTTATGGCTTGGGTATGGAGTTCGTTGCGGTCGTATAAGGCGAGTGATTTACCTTGTAGAACATTGAAATCGCGGAGTTTAATGGCATTACTGGTCGCAGGCAGATTTAATGTAAACCAAAACATAGCGCCTTGACCGGGCTCGCTAAGGATTCCAATCTCGCCGCCCATCTGCTCTACCAGACCTTTTACAATGACTAAGCCTAAGCCGGTTCCCCCATATTGACGGCTGATAGAGGCATCTGCCTGGCTGAAATCTTTGAATATTCCCTGTTGCTGTTCTTTGGAAAGACCTATTCCGGTATCGCTGATTTGAAATGTTACTTTTGTAGTTTGGCCTTCAGCTTGGGTGCTTAGTATGGCAACTTTTATATGGCCGGCGGGTGTGAATTTGATGGCATTGCTAATGAGATTGGTAAGTATCTGTCTTAATCGTAAACCGTCGGTGAGTACTGTTTCCGGTGTGCCTTGTTGGATAATTAAGGCAAGCTCGAGGGATTTGTCGTTTGCGCTAGGCGCAAGCAGCTGAAGCGTATCTTCAACGGCTTCGCGAAGATTAACGGGAGCATTGTCTAATACTAATTTCCCCGCTTCTAGTTTAGAAAAATCCAAAATATCATTAATAATAGTGAGCAGGCTATTGGCCGAATTGTGGATTGTTTCGATAGCTTCACGTTGACGAATTTCGAGTTCCGATTTTAATAAAATTTTACTGAAGCCGATAATACCGCTGAGCGGTGTGCGGATTTCGTGACTGGTGTTGGCCAAGAATTCAGATTTTATTCGGCTAGCATTCACGGCTTCGCGTCGCGCTAAGTCTAGTTCTATATTTTGAACTTCGACGGTTTCGAGGGTTTCACGAAGATCGATATTGGTTTGTTCAATGCTGCCTTGGAGTTCTTGCAGTTCTTTTTGGTGGGCATGATTCAGCTGATTTAGTTCTTCGGCAATCTCATTAAATTCGTCATTTTCTGGAATATGGGCGTGAAAATTCCGCGAGCCAGTCGCCATTTTGCGAATGGTTTGGCGTAACGTGGCAAGATCCGTCGCCAAGGATTGGTTAATATAACTAGTAAGGCTGACGCACATAACAAAGGCGAGTACTAAAAATACCGTGCCAACCAAGAGTGTTTGATATTGATGTATTTTTAAATGACGCCAATCGAACTGCATTACCACCCAACCTACAATGGGTGTTACTGCTTGTGAATTAAGCGCTTGCGATACCACCGGTTGGAGTATCAGCAGACCGTTATCTAAAAATTGGTATTGGGCATTTTGTTCGCCAGGTCGCATTACCACGCTTGATAAATTGGATTTTGGGCCAGCTTGGGTGATCAATTGCATATCTGCTGAGTAAATAGCGATGGCTTTTACGGCGGTTTCTTCTAATGCGGTAGTGGTAATACGGTCTAAGGTGTCGTCGTGACCATCGGCAAGGACATGCTCGGAGAGAATGGCGAGTTGTTCGCTAGACGTTTTTGCACGCTCGGTCATAAGGTTACGCAGCTCATGAATCTGGCTGAGCATGAGGTAGGCGCTGAGTGCCAGCGACAAAGCGAGTATAGGGAGCAAGCCCATAACTAAGATCAATTTTCTTATTCCCAATCGCGCGCGCATTGGTTGGTGGAGCCTTTTAGTGTTGGGGTGGTATTATCATGACCGAAAATCGCGGTCGCTGCCATGTGATCAGTGGCTAGTGTACGAGTCAGCGGGTATTTCGCGAACCGTTTACAGTGCAAGCGGTGTTAAAATACCAAGGCGATAGCTAAATATAAGGTTCAGGCTGTATTTATGAATGAGTTTCCGACGATTGACCAGTTTATTGGTAATACCCCATTGGTGCGTTTACAGCGCTTGGGAGGTAATACCAGTAACATCATTTTGGTCAAACTAGAGGGTAATAACCCCGCTGGGTCGGTAAAAGATCGACCTGCAATGAATATGATCTTACGTGCAGAACAGCGCGGCGACATTGTCGCAGGCGACACCTTGATAGAAGCCACCAGCGGTAATACGGGAATCGCCCTAGCGATGGCGGCAGCAATCAAGGGCTATAAAATGATTTTGATTATGCCCAATCACATGAGCGCTGAACGTAAATTGGCGATGGCAGCTTATGGGGCAGAGCTGGTGGAGGTCTCGCAGGCGGCAGGCATGGAGGGCGCTAGAGACTTAGCTTTGGCAATGCAGGCGCAGGGGCAGGGTAAGGTGCTTGATCAATTTTCTAATTCTGATAATCCCCAAGCACATTACGAGGGAACAGGACCAGAAATTTGGCGTCAAACTGACGGGCGCATTACCCATTTTGTGAGCTCTATGGGTACCACTGGCACGATCATGGGAGTGTCTAGGTATTTGAAAGAGCAAAATTCGGGCATTGAAATTATTGGTTTACAGCCCGATGGTTGCTCAAGTATTCCCGGTATCAGGCGTTGGCCAGAAGCGTATTTACCCAGTATTTACGATGCAGTAAAAGTTGATCGCGTAATTGATATGGATCAGCACAGTGCGGAAACAACAATGCGGGCAATGGCGGCAGAAGAAGGTATTTTTTGCGGAGTGTCATCAGGCGGCGCGGTAGCCGGAGCACTTCGGATAAGTGAAACGGTCGAGAACGCGGTGATTGTCGCCATTGTGTGTGATCGAGGTGATCGCTATTTATCAACCGGTGTTTTTGATGCGGCACTAACGAATTAAGCTGATCTGAGCTGAAAGGGTCATAACGCATATAATAGCGAGCAGGCAGTAATGGTTAAGGTAAGGGAAGATTTTCCTAGGCTGGACAGCGGAAGTGTTGATATCGCAGCGTGGATCGCACGTATGCCGATTGATACACAGCTTATTAGCACTAAGGAGCTACAGCGGGCCTTTGAGCTTGCAGAGCACTGTGCAGCACTGCCGACTCCGCTGAGCGCACCTAGCAACGACGACCTAAGTGGTTTTTATACCGCCTTGGAAATGGTCGAAATTTTGGCTGATCTTCATCTTGATCAAGACAGTCTTATCGCCGCCACGCTGTTTCGTGCCGTCAGAGAAAATCGCCTGTCTATTATTGAACTTGAAACGCAATTTGGGCGCCCGGTCGCCAAGCTTGTGGATGGCGTGTTAGGCATGGCCGCTATCTCGCGGGTAAATGCAGAGTTGGATACCCCGGTATTGGGGCAGTCAGAGGCCCAGAGCGAAACGATTAGAAAAATGCTGGTTGCTTTGGTTGATGACGTTCGCGTGGCCTTGATAAAACTTGCGGAGCGAACCTCGGCTATTCGGGCGGTTAAAAATAGGCCCGATAAGCGCTATCGTGTTGCTCGTGAGGTGGCCGATATATACGCTCCGCTGGCTCATCGCTTAGGTATTGGTCATATCAAATGGGAGCTGGAAGATCTTTCCTTTCGCTACCTACAGCCGCTTGCGTATAAAAAAATTGCAAAGTTGCTGGATGAGAAAAGACTGGATCGTCAGCACTATATTGAAGATGCTATAGATATTCTTGATAAGGCGCTCAAAGCCGATGATATTCAAGCTGATATCGCTGGGCGCGCAAAACATATTTACAGTATTTGGCGAAAAATGCAGCGCAAGGGAATTGGCTTTTCTCAAGTGTATGATATTCGCGCCCTGCGGGTGTTGGTACCCGATGCAAAGTCTTGTTACGCGGCCTTAGGTTTAGTTCACGGTCTGTGGCGCAACATTCCAAACGAGTTTGATGACTATATTGCCAACCCCAAAGACAATGGCTACCGCTCTTTGCACACAGCAGTAATCGGACCGGATGGTAAGGTATTAGAAATACAAATTCGCACTCGGTCGATGCATGACGAAGCAGAATTTGGCGTATGTTCACACTGGATGTACAAAGGCACGGACCGCGGAGCCAAAAGTACCAACAGTTATGACGAAAAAATTGCGTGGCTGCGTCAGGTATTAGACTGGCATGAAGAAAGTGGCAGCAGCAGTGATGTTGCCGAGCAATTTACCAGCGCACAAGATCGCGTTTATGTTTTTACTCCAGACGGCCACGTGGTGAATTTGCAAAACGGTGCAACGCCACTCGATTTTGCTTACCACATTCACACCGAAGTCGGAAACTGCTGTCGAGGTGCCAAGGTTAATGGCCGTATTGTGCCTTTAACGTACACGCTTAAAACCGGTGAACGGGTAGAAATTCTTACTGGGAAAGAAAGTGAACCGCGGCGGGATTGGCTGCAAAGTAATCTTGGTTATTTAAAAACATCGCGGGCGCGTACTAAGGTTCAGCACTGGTTCCGCCTGCAAGCTAAAGAAGACAATATTATTGCTGGGCGCGCCTTATTAGATAAGGAATTTAAGCGCCTCGCATTAAATAGCATCGACTATAAATACCTAGCTGATCAGATGCACTGCGCTAGCGTAGACGATATGTACGCCTCGGTTGGCGCCGGCGAAATTAGTATGTTCCAGATAATTCGGGCTGCTAACAATCTTGCCGGTCGAGATGACGATAACGGTCAGTCAATGCTGCGCCTGCGACCCGCAAGCACGAAAAGTAATGATGGTAGCCAAGTTCGCATTAGCGGCGTTGGTAATTTAATGACCTACTTTGCGCGCTGCTGTAAACCGCTGCCGGGCGAAGCGATTTCAGGGTATATCACCGTTGGGCGCGGAGTTAGTGTGCATCGTCAGGATTGTAATAAATTATTACAGCTGCAGAGTGTGGAGCCGCAACGAATTCTTAGTGTGGATTGGGCTGACGCGCAAATAGATACTTATCCCGTTGATATTGAGCTTGAAGCCTATGACCGACAAGGTCTGCTGCGAGATATTACCCAGCAGTTGGCTACTGAAAAGGTCAATGTGGTGTCATTGAATACGATTACTGACACCGCGAATCATATGGCGACCATGAAAATTCGATTAGAAATTCAGGATCTTGCAACTCTGTCGGATGTGTTAAGCCGACTCAACGGCTTGCCGAATGTCGTTGGTGTAAAACGAATTCGGGAGGGCTGAGATGAGCTATACCATCGCCGATTTACAATATTTAATGGCGCGCTTGCGCGATCCCGACACGGGCTGTCCATGGGATTTAAAGCAAAACGCCGTTAGCGTTATTCCCCATACCTTAGAAGAAGTTTACGAATTAGTTGATGCTATCGAGCTGGGCGACACCGCACAGATTCGACAAGAGCTCGGCGATGTATTATTCCAAGTGATTTTTTACAGTCAATTGGCCTCTGAGCAGGCGCAGTTTGATTTCTCGCAGGTGGTAAATGAGATAGTAGAAAAACTACTGCGGCGTCATCCTCATGTCTTTCCTGGCGGAACATTAGCGTCGCGAAGAAACACGCAGGCACCCGATGACGACGCAATTAAAGCGCGTTGGGAAGACATTAAGCAAAGCGAGCGCCAGCAAAAGTCATTGCACAGTGTATTAGACGATGTGCCGCAGGCGCTGCCAGCGTTAACGCGGGCCACGAAGCTGCAAAAGCGTGCTGCGAAATCGGGTTTCGATTGGCGTGAGCTAGGCTGTGTTGTCGCAGCACTGCGAGAAGAGCTAGATGAATTAGAAGAAGCGGTTGCCATCGGCTTGCAAGCCGATATTGCCGATGAAATGGGGGATGTGCTTTTTTCTGCGGTTAATCTTAGTCGACATCTCGGTCTAGATGCAGAAGCCGTCACTCGCAACGCCTGTAAAAAATTTGAGCGGCGGTTTCGGTTTGTCGAACAGCGTTGTAAAGAAACCGGAATATCGGGGGAAGACGGGTCTGCAGATCCTCAATTAGATCTGTTTTGGACAGAAGCAAAGGCGGCAGGGCTTTAATTATATTTTGCGCGACGGCGTCTATCACGCGCAAAATTAGGCCTGCCGATTGCGCTTAGTGTTTATCTAAGCGCTTGTAGCGATTGAGATGTTTTTCTGTTAGCGATAAATAACGTGGTGTGGGGCCGACATCCTCGTAAAGAGGGTCGCCCAACTCATCGAAGGCCACAACCTTGGATCCTTGGCGGTATGGCATAACGCTTTCCATCTCATCAAGCGCAGCGGTTAAGAGGTCGGTAATGAGCTCCTCTATATTGCGGCGAGGGTAAAGCTCAGCCAGCGCATTGAGCCTAGCAGCGTCTTTAATAGAAAGACGTACATCGTAACTATCGGCCGTTAGTGTACCGCCTGCGGTTTGTTCCCAAAGCGATAACAATTCTCGAACTTTCATAAATAAGGTTCCTGTCATCTAGAAACGAATTAGAAAATATTCGTCTGCCAATAAATAATACCTATCGGCAGGGCGAATTTGCTAGCATTATCGATGTGAATAGTATTTGGAGTTTGTAGGGAACTCTTCGCACTGGCTGTATCCGCTGCTAAAATTGGCGCGGGGTTTGTGTCGGCCACCTATGCTTTTTCATTATTTAGACTCGCAGTGCTCGGTTTTGGCATAGCTATTGCGGCTATCACCACAATAAATAGTGTTGAATTACCTGTTTAGACGGCTATCTGTAGTAGTTGCTGGGGCGCCAAGTCTTGTGTGGCGGGCCATTGCTGTGTATCGTTGTGCGCTTTTGCTGCGGCGGCCCCTACGCTGCAGGCTATGATTTCGTAACCTTTTGGGGAGTTTCCCGCTATGCGCGTTATATTATTAGGGCCACCTGGGGCAGG
>JAGPVP010000002.1 GCA_018066965.1 Zhongshania sp.
TTGATGGACTTGCGCATATCGACTGGCGCCATGTACAAATACACGTCAATGTTTGGCGAGGGCCGAAGCATCAGTTCGATTCCCGAAGGATATGCAGCACCGCGGGCAACACGACAGGCAAATCGCTGGCGGATAATTCCAGTCGAACGCCCAGCGGCAAATTCATTATCATACGAGATGAAGCTGGCATGCCGCCCAGTTTTAATAATTTTGCTGACGGCGCTTTTGCTGGGCTCAATCGATTGCGCCAATAAGCGAAGTTGTGGAATTTGATCTCATGCTGTTTGCAATACGCGGCTTGGGATAGACCGCTGCCTTGCCAAGCGGTGACATGCTCTTGCCAGAATTGGGTTTTGTTGATTGTGCTCATAAACGACTCCTCAGTTTAAAACTGAAGAGTAAAGCCGTAGTGGAAAGATTATTAGATGGCGTTTATTGAGCGCTTACCGAGCAAGCAGGCTAAACTCTGATCTTCTTGAAACGGGCATCACCAAATAGTGTCTTTTCTACGACTTCGCCATACTCATATATCAACGATGAAACTCTCTTGAAAATCTGGATTCAATAAATCCGGGCTATACCCGCGCGGGTTGCACACGACACGAGTATTTCCAATTTGATAATCGCAGCTATTGTGAACATGCCCGTGTACCCAGAGATTAATGTCATGAATTTCAATCATTGCGTCCAGATGCGATGCATAGGCCGCACTATTAAGCTCTTCTGAAAGCTCTGGAGTTATCGATCTTAATGACGGCGCGTGGTGGGTTACTACAACGTTTTTCATACCCGCATTATTTGTAAGTTCACTATCAAGCCAACTCAAAGAGCGATTGTGAATACTTGTCATGCTCACTGGGCTAAGCTTGGAGTACCCTGGCTCAACTCGAATTTTTTTGAAATCAGACATTTCCTGCTGACAAAAGTAGCCTGCTAAACGGGCATCACCAAATAACTTTAGATCAGTCCACAGGGTACACCCAAAAAATGAAACGCCATCTATTTCGATACGGTCATTCTCAAGTAGATGAACATGTGTTCCAACGGCCAGCTGCTTTGCCTTCTTCACGAGGCTTGGGTACTTCTCGCCGTAGTATTCGTGATTTCCCAGTACGGCAACCACAGGCTTATTGGGGAACGCTTTAATTGCCCATTCAATACCACGGGTTTTGAGGCTAATATCGCCCGCCAGAATGACGACATCAGCATCTGTATCAGGGATACAGATTGGCTCAAATTCCAGATGGAGATCGCTTAATACCAGCAGTTTCATTTGCACCCCTTTGCTATAGACATCCCTTTATGCTCCGTCATTCCCATATCCCCAATTGATCCAAATCGAGAGATCGGAAGTTTGGCACCCACTCGCAGAGCGCAATATACAAGTCTTTTGCTTTATGAATAGGAATCGGCTCCATGCACATTGCTCTTTCCACAAGCCATAAGGGAGCGGCTTCAAAATCAAACTCGTCAAAATAGCAGCCAGAATAATAGTACCCAGCTGCCTCACCTTGGTCTAGGAGCATATATCCAGGATCGATCTCAACGAAGCCACCACTTACGCCCTGGTTGTATATGTGCCATATATAACTTGTTACTAGCATCGTCATCTCCTTTTATTTGTGACGATACCAACGTAACTCAATAAAAGTATCCGTCAAA
This sequence comes from Zhongshania sp., assembly GCA_018066965.1. GTDB lineage: Bacteria > Pseudomonadota > Gammaproteobacteria > Pseudomonadales > Spongiibacteraceae > Spongiibacter. The sequence goes on from JAGPVP010000002.1 coordinate 1,663, forward strand.
TCAGGGCGTATTCTGGCGCCACTTCACGGATGCAGGGGGTTTCGGGTAGCAATGCATTCAACAGTATCTATCAAGCCGCACTTAACCAAACCTGTTACACCGTAATAGCAATCCATTCTCGCCCTAAAACCCCGATTTCTTGCGGTTCTGAAAATCCCTGCTCGCAAATTTGCGCTACAAAATTTCTCAGGTACGTTGGAATTTTTAGGAGATAGCCATGATTCTGAATTACATTTCTGATTATGAAGTAAACAATACCATGGAGGCGCTGCGCCAAGCTGCAGAAGCAGCATGGTGGATCTTAGGGGAGTGGGGATTTGAGGAGGACGAAAAGACTGCTGCACTCGGCTTTCCACTACACGAAAACTTTCCAGATGGCTCTATTAAAGAAGCGCACACGCAGCATATTTCTTTAGTATTGGAGATCAACAATATACTGTGGACCCATCAAATTGATTGTTCAATAATCACTCAACCTCTGGGGATTGGGCCATTTTTTGGAAAAAATCTCAAAAGCGAAATATTTGCTTGGGATTTTGAAACCTTAGGATTTCACGTGGTTCTAGAATTTATTCAATGGTTGTATGAGGATGGTCCATGGCCAGCATGGCTATGCGATGATGAACCTTTCTAGAGCATTGGCATCCGTAGGCAACTCGAGTTTTAAGCGAGATGGTACTTATATCGGGCGCTTCGACTGAATATGAGAACGTTTATTGTCACAGTAACTAGGCAAGTGACTTCATCTATATTTTTACTACTGCGGTAAAACGTCCACAAATGAAACAGGGTTCTATCAAATGAGTTGGAATTATAGGGTGCTGCAACACCTCGATCACGACGGCGATCCTTATTACGAAATTCATGAGGTTTATTACTCGAAGGATGGGGCTATAGAAGGCTGGACGGCCAATAGCGTTGGGCCGGCCGGCAGCGACCCCCAGGAGCTAGAAAAGGATATCAAGTTGCTTAAGGTGGCTCTTACCAGACCAATACTTAAAGCTGTCGTCGATGGTGAGCGAGAGTTATTGGTTGAGGTTGAGGTTGGGGGTGTGCCTTCTTCTGATAACGTTAAACCCCGGCGCCCTAGCCGTTTGAAGGGGAAAATTACCGGTGAGTTTCTTGGTGGCAAATGAGAGCTCTAAAAGTCGGCGTGACTCGACCTCCTTCAAAACTACATAGAGACCATCTGAATATGTCGGTCAATAAAGAT
>JAGPVP010000007.1 GCA_018066965.1 Zhongshania sp.
TTGCGTACGCTGAGGGTGTCGCCACCCACCAACACTGGCATAAACACGTTCATGCCAAAATGCGCCAAAATCGGCTGACTAAAGCGCGCCGGCTTATTTGTGACGCAGGCCATGAGAACACCCTGCTCGTGCCAGCTCGACAGCGCCTGATTAACGCCAGCGTACACTATGGTTTGCTCGCAGCTGTGCTCGCCATAGTGTTCAAAAAACACCGCGAGTAATTGATCGATTGAAGCAGGACTGACGGCTTTTTCTGGAATTTCCAAGGTAAATGCCAAAGCTCGCTGCACTAATTTACGGGCGCCATTGCCGACCCAAGATCGCGTTCGTGCAAGTCCTGCGGGGGTGTAATTTAGCTGTTCTAAACTTGCGTCTAGGGCTGCCGCCAAATCCGGCACGCTGTCGATAAGCGTGCCGTCTAAGTCGAATAAAATCGCTTTAAGTTCACGACCATCTAGCAGGTCTTGCAGCTTCTTCATACGCCAGCCAATTCACTTCGCATTTTTTCAATAACATTGGTGTAGTCGCCGCCGTTAAAGATTGCAGAACCGGCCACAAACGTGTCGGCACCCGCTGCGGCTATTTCTGCAATATTCTTGGCCGAAATTCCGCCATCAACTTCTAGGCGAATATCGCGACCCGATGCGTCGATCAGCGCCCGCACTTCTTTAATTTTATCAATGGTAGATGGAATGAAACTCTGACCACCAAAACCGGGGTTCACCGACATTAATAAAATCATGTCGAGTTTATCCATCACGTATTTCAGCACATCTGGACCGACCGCCGGGTTCAGTACCAAGCCCGCTTTACAGCCCGCATCACGGATCATTTGCAAGGAGCGGTCCACGTGGGTTGAGGCGTCAGGGTGGAAGGTGATGATGCTGGCGCCGGCCTCAGCAAAGTCGCCAATCATACGGTCAACCGGCGACACCATTAAATGCACGTCAATGGGCGCTTTAACACCGTGTTTGCGCAGGGCTTTGCACACCATTGGCCCAATCGTCAGGTTCGGCACATAGTGATTATCCATTACATCAAAATGCACGATATCCGCACCCGCCTCTAGCACGGCGTCTACTTCCGCGCCCAAACAGGCAAAATTTGCCGACAATATTGAAGGGGCTATCCAGTAATCTGCCATGGTGATTTCCGTTTGATTAATCATTTAAAGTGTTATCCCACGCCACGTAGCGCAAGACCATTTAATACAGAGGGCACATTTTACGGTAATCCGCAGCGAGATTCAGCTGCCCGCGCGCACACCTAAAAACTCATCCAATGCCGCTAGTCGCTCAGGTGTACCAATATCCCACCAATGGCCGTCATAACGTTGCCCGCTTAACGCTGACTGCGCCATGGCGGTCAACATGACGGGTTTCAATGCGCGCTGGCCGGCACTAAAGCCGCTAAATACCGAGGGGCGCCACACGCTAATCCCCGAGAAGGTATACATACTCTTGCCCGCCGCATCGGGATCGTCCACCACCAAACCTTGGGAGCTAAGCCCAAAATCACCAGAGGGATTATGCGGCGGATTTTGCACCAAAACCAAATGCCCCGCCTCAGGCTGGCAGTTCATTAAACTCGCAAAATCAAAATCCGTCCAAATATCGCCGTTAACCACCAGAATGGCTTCGTCGTTATTATTGCCTTCTAAAAGCAAGGGCAGCGCTTGAACAATACCGCCGCAGGTTTCCAGAGGCTCACTTTCTCGGGACACCGCAATACGCAAACCGTAGCGACTGCCATCCCCTAAATAAGTTTCTAACTGCTCTGCCAACCATGAGCAGTTCACCACAATATCGGTGATACCCGCCGCCGCTAGCTTTTCAATATGGTAGTCAATTAATGCCTTGCCGCCAGCCCGTAGCAAAGGTTTTGGGGTGTGGTCAGTGAGCGGCCGCATCCGCGTGCCTAAGCCAGCCGCAAGAATCATCGCTTTCACAGGTCGATGTCCTTATACCAAGGCTGTTTAACAATAATTGGTATCAACTTATCGTCAAACCAAGCGCAAAACTCCTCGAATTCAGGATACTGACTGGCGACACTAAGGGTGTAGGCGATAACCAAAGGTAAGTCACCCAAATAGCCCGATTTACCGTCACGAAGATGTAGCCTCGCGAAAATACCCAGCACTTTGATATGACGCTGCAGGCCCATCCAGTCAACATCTTGTAAAAAGTCGGCTTCGCTAATATTGCCAAGCAGGCCAGCCCGCATCGCCATTTGCCGATAGATGCCAATCCAATCATCAACCTGTTCTGGTGACCAGCTGATATAGCAGTCCCGCACTAGCGATACCAAATCGTAGGTGATCGGCCCCTGCACGGCATCCTGAAAATCGATCATGCCGAGACGTTCATCGGCCAAGACCATTAAGTTACGACTATGAAAATCGCGATGAACGACGCCCTGTGCTTGCTGTAGGGCACGCTGACTCAGCAATTCAAACATGCCATTCAGCATGTTTTTCTCGTCGGCGTTTAATGTGTAGCCCAGCAGACCTTCTACAAACCACTGTGGAAACAGCGCCATTTCAGTATGGAGTCGCGCGCTATCGTAATGGGGAAGCGTGTGCGCTGCAGCTGGAATAGCCTGCATGGCAAGCAAGGTACGAAAAGCTTGGCGATAATAATGATCTGCCGCTGCGCTATTCACCAAAAGCGGACACAGCAACTGATCACCAAAATCCTCCTGCAACAAAAAACCACGCGGCTCGTCCCATGCCAATAATTTAGGTACCCGCGCGCCGTGGCGATGTAATAAGTCCTGAACCGTTGAGAAGGCCAAATTATCTTCTTTGTCCGGCGGCGCGTGGACCGCAATCACACTGCCGCCAGCACGCAAGGGCAGCCGGTAATAGCGCCTAAAACTCGCGTCACCCGACACCACGTCAAGTTGATCTGCCGCGTCAATCGCAGACAAAGACAGCTGCTGCAAGCACCAGCTATGCAGCTCACTTAAAATTTGATCCATATCTTATTCCGTTAAAAAGCTTAGACAAGTGCTGCTACAGACCCGATTTTTCGCCTTTTCTGCACTCAGGCGGGCATCCTAGCAGAGAATGCTTTATTATCCACCTTCGCCAATCTCGGCTCCATCGCCAGAATAAAATCACGAACCGATGCCAGTGTTTCGTCTATCCTTATTGTCATTACTCGCTGCCCTATCGGGTACGGCGTTTGCGCAGGTAAATACCACCGCAGATTGTGGCAGCACCAACGCATCGGCACTCAATACTGACACCTCGGATTTACCTGCGTATTACCAGCACTGGCATTGGGTGCCTAACTCGCATTTGAGCGAAGCCTCAAAGTGTGGCCTAACGCCAGGCTGCCAAGGCCGATTTATTGAGCCGGTAAGAGATTGGGACGGCGCCGACAAAACCCCGCTCCGAGCGCCTTTAAACGTATCTGCCGATACGATTGAGTCCATTGGCGCAAAAGCCACCATGACGGGTGACGTTCAGCTCCGCAAAGGCGACCTGAGCCTAGATGCGGGGTACGCCCAATATAATCGCAGCAATAGCACGGTGATGCTGCGCGACAATGTGGTACTGCGCCAACCCGGTATTTTACTGCGCGGCCAGTTTGCTCAAATTGACACCAACAAAGGCTTCGGCGAACTTGAGCAGGCCGAGATTTTAAGCTTTGACACTGGTGCTCGCGGCACTGCCGGACGCATTTCACGCCCGAGTTACAGCCACTTTGAGCTAGAGCAAGCCAGCTATACTCAGTGCACACCAGACAATGAAACCTGGTCACTACACGCCGACAGCATTGAACTCGACTACGACAGCGGCCGCGGTGTAGCCCGTGGCACCACCATTCGGGTTTACGACATACCGGTGTTTTACAGCCCCTATTTAAACTTTCCCGTTGATGAGCGTCGCGCGACTGGCTTTTTATTCCCATCTTTTGGTATTGCCGACAGCAGCCTAGACATCTCTACACCTTATTACTTGAACCTAGCCCCCAACTACGACGCCATTATTACTCCGCGCTTTATTGAACAGCGCGGCGAAGCGCTAGAAACCGAGCTGCGTTATTTAAACAAGTACAGCGAGTGGGCGGTAAACACCAGCTACCTAGCTAACGATAAGAAAGACGATATCGACCGCTGGTTACTGGGTGTCAGTGAAGAAGGCTATTTGAATGATAGCTGGGGCACCGAGATAGATTTCACCAAAGTCAGCGATGACGAATACTTCAGCGACTTGGGCCTCGCTAATTTAGCGGTAAAGCGTAGTACCCATCTTAATCAACAAGCTGCGGTTAACTACAACTCTGACGACTGGACGGGGCGTATTGAAGTCCAGCGCTATCAAACTATTGCCGCGGTTGAAGACCCCTACCAAAAACTGCCACAGCTACGCTTAAACTACCAATCACCGGCAAAAAATTTCCAACTAGAACCAAGTATGGAATTTGAGTACACCCAGTTTGACCATCGCGACAAACTCCGCGACGGCGGCACCAGAGTAACGGGGCAGCGTTTGTTCGGCACAGCCGGTGCCAGCCTGCCTATGCGCTGGCGCTGGGGTTTTATCGAGCCAGCCTTTAAAAGTCGTCACGTTAGCTATGAATTAGAAGATGCCAATCTAGCAGGTATTGATGGCAGCCCCAGCGCCGACAGCAGCCTATTTAGCATTGATAGCGGCTTATACTTTGAGCGCGAATTGACTATTAGCGACCAAAACTGGACGCAAACACTAGAGCCACGGTTGTTTTATCGCTATTCCGAATACGAAGATCAGAGCGATCAACCTGACTTTGACAGCTCTGCCCTAACCTTTACCTACCAGCAACTCTTTCGCGACACCCGTTTTACCGGTCACGACCGACTAGACGATGCCAACCAAATCGCAATAGGTATTAGCAGCCGCTTTATTAATAATGAAGCGGGCCGTGAAGTGTTGACCACCAGCATTGGTCAATTACATTACTTTGACGATGGCAGAGTGCAGCTACCCGGCGACCTAGAGCGCAAAAGTAGCAATTCAGATTTGGCTGGCCAAGTCCGTATACTTCCCAGCGACAACAGCTGGGTGAGCGTCGATATTTTATATGATGCCCGTCAAGGGGTGCTTAATCAGAGCAATCTGAGCTACCATCAGCGCAGCGACAGCGGCCTACTATTTAATACGGGCTATACGTTTCGCCGCGAAGGTAACAATCTAGGTGGTTTAGAGAACGACGTTAAGCAAGGCGATATCTCGCTCAGTTTGCCGCTAAATGACCAATGGAAGCTGTTTGCCAAAACCCAATACGATTTCGAAGATGATCGTCCTGTAGAAAATCTTATTGGCGCGGAATACCAAAATTGCTGCTGGCTAACCCGCATTGTTTATCAACGGGCTTTGGAACCCGACGACAACAATGGGTCTAACGTCAGTGGCGTTAATACCGGAACCCAGAACAATTCCGCCGTATTAATCGAATTTCAGTTAAAAGGGCTGGGGGGCTTAGGCACCGCAGTCACCAGTGTTTTAAAGGACAGTATTTTTGGCTACTTATCTGATGAATAATATGCGTTTACTTAAAGTCTTATCCGCCGTGCTATTAATCGCACTTGCGCCACTCACCCATGCCGAAACTAAGTGGCTAGACAAAGTGGTGGCCATCGTCGATGACGACATCATTCTTGCTAGCGAACTTGATGAGCGCATGGATACCATTAAGGCCAATATCGCCCGGACCGGTAAACAAGCGCCACCAGAAGACGAATTACGCAAAGAAATACTCGATTTGCTGGTACTTGAAAATATTCAAATGCAAATGGCGAACCGCTATGGCGTGCGTATTGACGACGAAGAACTAAACGGTGCTGTAGCCCGTATCGCCGCCAACAACAATATGACCCTGTCGCAGTTTCAGCAAACAGTGACCGCCAGCGGTGCATCTTATCTGGCTATACGTGAACAAATCGCCCACGAAATGATTCTGCAACGCGTGCAAATGGGTAACGTCAACCAACGTATTCAGGTCACCGAGCAGGAAATTCAAAACTACCTGCAATCCTCAGAAGGTAAAGAAGTCACCTCGCCAGAGTTCCACTTCTCGCACATACTCATTCCAGTTGGCTCCGAGGCCACCGACGCCGAGCGTGCACAAGCTAAAAACAAAGCGACGGCCTTGAGCGCCGAACTGCGCGCAGGCAAAAATGTCGACAATGCGAATAATGACATCAGCATTAGCGACCTTGGCTGGCGTAAAGGCACCGAGCTACCCGCCCTGTTTAAAGGCGTGGCCGCCAATATGACCGACGGCGATGTCTCTAAGCCGCTCCAAAGCGCCAGCGGTTTTCATATCATTAAACTGCTGGAAAGCCGTGGCGTGAAACAGCTGGTTAAGCAAACCCGTGCCAGCCACATTCTGCTCAAGCCATCTGCAATCCGCGATGAAGCGCAAACCATTGCGCTTGCTAAAGAGCTACGTCAACGCGCCTTAAACGGTGAAGATTTCCGTGAACTGGCTAAAGAGTATTCTGAAGACATCGGCTCCGCACAAGAAGGCGGCGATTTAGGCTGGACTACCCCCGGTCAACTGGTTCCAGAATTCCAAAAGGCGATGGACGAAAGCGCCCCCGGCGAAATTCATGTGCCGGTGGCAAGCCAGTTCGGCTGGCACGTTATTAAAGTTGTCGAACGTCGCACTAAAGACGTAACCAATGACATGCGCAAGCAAATCGCGCGCAACGCACTTCACGAACGCAAATACGCCGACGAACTTGATATTTGGCTACGCAAAATTCGCAGCGAAGCCTTCGTCGACATTAAAATTTAATGCCACTACGCATTGCCATTACCCCCGGCGAACCTGCCGGGGTCGGACCAGAGCTTCTAGTTAAACTCGCCCAGCAAGACTTTGACGTAGAACTGATTGCCTTCGCAGACCCCGCCTTGTTATTGCAACGTGCCGCCGATATTGGCCTGCCACTGCAGATCAGCGAAGTCGACTTTAGCGCGCCACCGCAAGCACATCGCAGCGGCCAGTTAAGCGTGGTAAGTATTTCCTGCCCCAGCCCCGCTCAAGCCGGTACTCTCAATGTCGACAATGCTAATTACGTCTTAGAAACCCTGCGTCGTGCGACCGATGCATGTATCAGTGGCGACTGCCAAGGACTGGTCACTGGGCCAGTACAAAAATCGATTATTAACGACGCCGGTATTCCGTTTAGCGGCCATACCGAGTTTCTTGCCGAGCGCTGCAAGGTCGACAAAGTAGTTATGATGCTCGCCAGCGAGCAGTTGCGCGTTGCGCTGGTCACCACCCATCTACCGCTAAGCGCAGTGCCCGCAGCGATCACCACCGACAATCTACAACGCGTCACCGAAATTCTGCACGCCTCACTGTTGCAACAGTTTGGCTGCCAGCAGCCGCGTATTATGGTGCTGGGTTTAAACCCCCACGCTGGCGAAGGCGGCCACATGGGCAGAGAAGAAATCGATACGATTATTCCCTGCCTTGAGCAGCTGCGAAAACGCGGCTGGCAGCTTGAAGGCCCATTGCCCGCAGACACCGCATTTACCCCGCGCCACCTTGAACAGTGCGACGCGGTGTTGGCGATGTATCACGACCAAGGCCTGCCGGTACTCAAATATCAGGGCTTTGGCAGGGCGGTCAACATCACTCTTGGCCTACCCATTGTTCGCACCTCCGTAGACCACGGCACCGCGCTAGACTTAGCCGGTAGTGGTCGCGCCGACAGCGGCAGCTTCTACGCCGCGCTCACCACAGCCATATCAATGGCCGAGCACAGCAGCAGGAATAGTCTTTAATGTCAGCACCTCAACAGCACCAAGCGCGCAAGCGCTTTGGTCAGAACTTCCTCAATGATCAGGGCATTATTCGCCGCATCGTTCGCGCCGTATCGCCCTTAGAACAACAACGGGTACTAGAAATTGGCCCAGGCCAAGGCGCCATTACCGAATCTATTCTCGCCACCGGCTGCCAACTCGACGTGATTGAGTTAGACCGCGACCTTATCCCCATTCTTGAGGGCAAATTTGGTGGTGAACCTAATTTTCGCATTCACCAAGGCGACGCCCTTAAATTCGACATTACCGCCCTCGCCGCAGGCGAGAAGCTGCGTGTAGTGGGCAATCTGCCCTACAACATCTCTACACCGCTCATTTTCCACTTACTCACCGCCCATAACTGCATTTCTGATATGCATTTTATGCTGCAAAAGGAAGTGGTAGACCGCCTCGCCGCCCAACCTGGCAGCAAGACCTACGGCCGCCTTGGCATCATGGCCCAGTACTTTTGCGAAGTAGAATCACTATTTGATGTGCCACCGGAAGCTTTTACCCCCCGCCCCAAGGTACAATCCGCCATCGTTAGATTAACCCCCTACGAACGGCCACCTTGCCCAGCCAACAATGTCGACACCTTGCACATGGTCTTACGCAGCGCGTTTAACCAGCGCCGAAAAACCTTGCGCAACACCCTAAAAGGGGTTATCGATAGCGAGGCGATAGAAAGCTTGGGAGTCGACTCAGGCCTTCGTCCCGAACAGTTGGGCTTAGCGGAATATGTTGCCATCGCCAATGCGGTGGACAGCAACAGCGAGTAATTTGCGGAGCACATCATGCCAGAATCAGCACCAGTAGAAATCCAGGTAGAAAGTCAATTTCTGCCCGACCAATCAGAGCCCGCACAACAACGCTTTGCTTTTGCCTACACCATTACCATTCGCAATACCGGCGAAGAAGCCGTGCGTTTATTAAATCGGCACTGGATTATTACCGACGGCGACAACCAAGTTCAGGAAGTACAAGGCGAAGGCGTCATCGGCAAGCAACCGCTGATTCCGCCAGGTGAATCATTCAGCTACACCTCCGGCGCGGTCATAGAAACAGCTGTCGGCACCATGGAAGGCAGCTATGAAATGATTAGCGCCTCTGGCCGGCCGTTTATCGCGCCGATTGGCATTTTCTCACTAGCGCGACCTTCAGCGTTACATTAAGCGTTTATCGTGAGCCGATACGCCGTAGGTGATTTGCAGGGCTGCTTAAAGCCCCTGCAATGCCTATTAGAACAAGTGAGCTTTAATCCCCAACACGACCAGCTTTGGTTGGTTGGCGACCTTGTGAATCGCGGCCCAGATTCACTCGCCACCCTGCGCTATCTTTACAGCATTAAAGACAGCCTGCGCATCACCTTGGGCAATCACGACCTTCACTGTATTGCCCTAGCACGCGGCACCACCGACAAAGGGCGACACCCCACCCTCGACGCATTATTAAGTGCGCCAGACTGCGACGAACTAATGCAATGGCTTTTACAACAAGCGCTGGTACTGCGCTCAGACGACGGCCGCTACCTAATGAGCCATGCCGGCATCCCCAATGCGTGGAGCAGTGAACAGGCGCTGGCGCTAAGCCGCGAAGTAGAAGCCGTACTACAAGGTCCTCAGACTGACGAGTTCTTCCGAAATATGTACGGCGATGAACCACTAAAATGGGACGACAATCTCGCTGGCTACGAACGCCTGCGCGCCATTACCAACCACCTAACCCGTATGCGAATCTGCGATGCCGATGGTCGACTTGAATTGCGCTACAAAGGTATTGCCGCAGAAATTCCCGCACCGTATCGGCCGTGGTTCGAATGGCAGACCAAAAACAGCCGTAGTGAGACACTGATTTTCGGCCACTGGGCCGCATTGGAATGTATAACCAATCGTAACGACATTATCGCCCTAGACAGCGGCTGCGTTTGGGGCCGCCACATGACGATGCTGGATATGGATAGTGGGGAGTTTTATCGCTGCTCATGCACCGATCAGGCGTAATGCTGTACGGGAGACGGGAGACGCCTAAAGGCACTCGCTTCGCTAACAGATGGCCGCCATAGAGCGAAGAATATTTTTTGCGTTTACCGTCTCCCGTCAAGCATCTCCCACTATTTGCTATACTCCCTGCAAATACTCAACACCGAACCCAAGCACCATGAAAACCTACCTCGTCGGCGGCGCCGTGCGCGACAAATTATTAGGCTACCCCTTCCACGAACGCGACTGGGTGGTGGTGGGCGCACGCCCCGAAGATTTAATCGAGCAAAATTTCCAGCAGGTTGGCAAAGATTTTCCCGTTTTTTTGCACCCCAAGACCAAGCAAGAATACGCCCTTGCCCGCACCGAAAGAAAATCTGGCACGGGCTATCACGGCTTTATCTGCGACTTCAGTCCTGACATTACCTTAGAAGACGATCTTAGCCGCCGCGACCTCACCATCAACGCCATGGCTGAAGACGACAACGGCGATGTTATCGACCCTTACGGCGGCCTAAACGACCTGAACAACCGTGTGCTACGGCATGTATCGCCCGCCTTCTGCGAAGACCCACTGCGTATTTTACGAGTCGCTCGCTTCGCCGCTCGCTACGCCCACCTTGGCTTTACGGTAGCCGACGAAACTCAAAAATTGATGACCGCGATGAGCGCCAATGGTGAACTAACCACCATCGCCGCCGAACGTATTTGGGTCGAGCTATATAAAGCTCTAAACGAAAGATCACCTGCGGTTTTCTTTCGCGTTTTAATAGCGTGCCGCGCTTTACACGCGCTGTTTCCACAGTGGCCACCGGCATTAACCCCTGCCGTATTAGACAGCCTAGCTAGTGGCGCCGAATTAAATTTAAATGCCGACCTTCGCTTCGCGCTCGCGTGTAGTGACTTAAAGGCCGAGCAATGTAAAACCTTGTGCGCAGAACTCCGCGCCAGCAATAGCGCCGCGTGGCTAGCGGAACGCTGTGCCGCCAACATCCCATTACCCACGCTAAACAATAGCGAGGAATGGTTGGCGCTGCTTGAAAATTTTGACTACGCAAGGCGCCCACAACTGCTAGACGATTTTGTCGCGGTGGCGACACTACGCTTGCCAAATGAACAGCGCCTGACGCAGCTACAAGACGCCGCCACTGCATTGCGACAAATTCAAACAGCGGAATTGATTGCGCAGGGATTTAGCGGCCCCGCATTAGGGCAGGCGCTACGCGCAGAGAGATTAAAACGTTTAGCAGAACTTCATTGCGGCGGCTAAGTGCCGTGGTCAAAAGAAACTAATCCACCGAGATATTGCGACCCTGCCAGCGAAAAGGCACCGGCCACAACTTTTGATCAGACTCATACGCCAACCACAAGTCACGATAATTGCGCCCATCTAGTGGATGAACACGATCTGGCGCAATCTCGCTCAGCGGTTGTAACACAAAAGCGTTATACAGAATTTCATCGCGGGGTAATTCTATTCCCGCGTGGCAGCCGCACACATCGTCGTAACTTAAAATATCGATATCTAAGGTGCGGGGGCTGAATTTTAGCGCGCCCACCTGCCGACCATTATTCAACTCTATCGCCCGCATATACGCGGCCAAATCCGCCAAGGCCAACTCAGTGGACAGCCCCACCGCCATATTCAAAAACAAGCTGCCGCGAAAACCCACCGATTCACTTTCGTAAACCCGGGACAATAACAGCGGGCCAAATTGTTCAGCCAAAGCATCAAGCGCAATGGTCATATGACGATAGCGCGCGGTGTTGCTGCCTAAACTTAAAAAAACCTCAGCCATAATTAACGCTGACCGCGCTCAATAATAATGCCAACATCTTTGGCCTGTCGCATAGCGCCCGGCTTACTCAAACTTAAACGCAACCACTGCACGCCAAACTCTGTCCTTATCATTTCTGCGCAGCGCTCGGCCAAGGTTTCAACCAAGGCATACTCGCTGGCTTTAACAAAGCTTTCTACCGCCTCGGTAATCGCCTTGTAATTCAAGGTCAGACTTAAATCATCGCCCGCCGCCGCAGGGCGAATATCCGTGCCCAACTCTAAATCGAATACCAAGGTTTGGTGATGGGCGCGCTCAAAATCGTAAATACCAATAACGGTATCCACCTGTAAGCCACGTATATACACAATATCCATAAACTGCCTGTTGCCCGACTAATAGTAGATCAGACTGGGGTTAATTCAGTCATCGGCCAGCGGGGCCGTATTAAAACACCAAGACCTTCGCTCTGACCTGCCTGCAAACGGCAATGGCCTGCGTAGGCGATCATTGCCCCATTATCAGTGCAAAATTCCGGCCGCGGATAAAATACCTCACCGCCGGTTTTGGCTAATTTTTGCGCCAACCGCGCACGCAACACCGTATTGGCGCTCACGCCACCCGCCATCACAAGGGTATTCAGATTTTCTTGAACTAATGCGCGGGTACATTTAATCACTAAGGTATCGACCACAGCTTCTTGGAATGCCGCCGCAATATCGGCCTGATCCTGCGCATTATACGTGCCCGCTTCGCGGCTGGCAGTCACCGTATTTAAGGTGAAGGTTTTTAAACCGCTAAAACTAAAGTCTAAGCCTGGGCGATTCACCATCGGTCTTGGGAAGGTATATCGACCAACAGTGCCGCGCTCGGCAGCCTTGGCAACCTGCGGACCACCGGGATAGCCTAAATCGAGCATCTTTGCCGCTTTATCAAAGGCTTCGCCAGCAGCGTCATCCAAAGACTCACCCAAAATTCGGTACTGACCAATGCCATCAACACGCACTAACTGGGTATGACCGCCAGAGACTAGCAGAGCAATAAAAGGAAATCTGGGGGCGTTTTCTTCTAGCATTGGGGCCAATAGATGCCCTTCCATATGGTGCACAGCGACGGCGGGAATTCCCCAGCCGTAGGCCATTGCTCGGCCGGCGCAGGCACCTACCATTAATGCACCCGCGAGTCCGGGACCATTAGTGAATGCCACGCCATCTAGCTGATCGCCACGCATACCGGCCTTGTCGAGCACTTCACGCACCAAAGGCAGTAATTTGCGCACATGATCTCGCGACGCCAGCTCCGGCACCACACCACCAAATTCCGCATGCAGCGCAATCTGGCTATATAGGGCCTCAGCAAGTAAACCCCGCTCAGAATCGTATATCGCCACACCTGTTTCGTCACAGGAGGTTTCCAGTCCTAAAACACGCACTTTCTGACTTCCCACGCTAATTGAGCGCGCATGATACTGGCTCAACAGGATTCGCACCAGTTATCACCTTAATGGCTTTGCTTTTTGTCACAACAGCGTATAGAATTCAGCGCCCTTGGAGTGCCGCTTTTAATTTTGCGGTACAGACAGCAATTTTTGCACATTGATTAGGACAGGTTTAACGAATGCCTTCAGTCAAACTCAAAGAAAACGAACCATTTGATATCGCCCTACGCCGTTTTAAGCGTTCTTGCGAGAAAGCAGGCGTGTTGGCAGAAGTTCGTAGCCGTGAATTCTACGAAAAACCAACTTCTGTTCGTAAGCGTCAAGCAGCAGCCGCTGTTAAGCGTCACGCTAAAAAAGTATCACGCGACAACAAAAAGCAGCAACGCCTCTACTAAGACCTCTTTTTAAGAGTGCTTAGTAGCGCTTTTGCGCTTTAGCTCCGCCCCTCCTTTATAAGGAAACTCTGCGAGCCATGGCAGATCAAACGCTGAAACAAACTCTCACAGACGCGATGAAAACCGCGATGCGAGCAAAAGATAAAGCGACATTGAATGCCGTGCGACTCATACTCGCCGAGATAAAACGCATTGAAGTCGACGAGCGCATCGATATAGACGACGAGCGCGTTCTCGCTGTACTCGACAAAATGTGTAAGCAACGCCGCGACTCGATCAGCCAGTATGAAAATGCTGGCCGTGAAGATTTAGCCGAGCAAGAACGCTTTGAAATGGGCGTTATCCAATCGTATATGCCCACACCCTTAAGTGACGACGAACTGGAAGGCCTCATTAAAGAAGCCATCGTGACCAGTGGCGCTGAAGCGGTAAAAGACATGGGCAAGGTTGTTGCCATACTTAAGCCAAAAGTGCAGGGCCGCGCAGACATGGGCGCCGTCAGCCAAAAAATCAAAGCGCTACTGGCCTAGCAAAATACCATTCCAAACCCCTAGGTAATTGCTAGCACCAACTTCAACTGATACGCTCATTCAACTTCTGCTCCGGAAACACCGACGTGGCCGCAAAAGGACGTATCCCTCAATATTTTATCGACGATTTGCTCTCTCGAGTCGATATCGTTGATGTTATTAATCGCCGCGTCCCGCTCAAAAAAACCGGCAAGAATTACAGCGCTCGCTGCCCATTCCACGAAGAAAAAACGCCCTCATTCAGCGTTAACCCAGACAAACAGTTTTACTACTGCTTCGGCTGTGGCGCAGGCGGCAATGCCGTCGGCTTCATTATGGATTACGAGCGCCAGGACTTCCCCAACGCGGTAGAGAATCTCGCCCATATCGCCGGGCTAGAGGTTCCTCGCGAAGACCTCAGTCCACAGCAGCAGGTAAAGCAAGAGCGCCGCAAAACCATTTATGACCTAATGGAGCAAGTCTCGGCTTATTACCAAAAGCAGCTCCGCAGCGACCCACAATCCCAGCGCGCCATCGATTACCTGAAACGCCGCGGCCTCAGTGGGCGCATCGCGCGAGATTTCAACATTGGTTTTGCCCCACCCGGCTGGGACAACCTACTAAAAACCTTTGGTGACACCGACGAGCACAAACAGCAGCTCATCGACGCCGGTATGTTAATTGAAAAAGAAGACGGCAAACTCTACGACCGTTTTCGCGACCGCATTATGTTCCCGATTCGCGACAACCGCGGACGCGTCATCGCCTTTGGTGGTCGAGTATTGGGCGACGACAAACCCAAATATCTAAACTCCCCCGAAACCGACATATTCCACAAAAGCAAAGAACTCTACGGCCTCTATCAAGCTCGCCAGAACAACCGTCACCTAGAACAATTGCTGGTGGTAGAAGGCTATATGGATGTTGTTGCACTGGCCCAACACGGTATTATGACCGGCATCGCCACCCTCGGCACCGCCAGTAATACTGAGCATTTACGCACCGCATTCCGCTACGCCAGCGAGCTTATATTTTGTTTTGACGGCGATGCGGCGGGTCGCAAAGCCGCCGAACGCGCGCTGGAAAACGCCCTACCGGTCATGGAAGACGGCCGCCGAATTCGGTTTTTATTCCTACCCGAAGGCGACGACCCTGATAGTGTCGTAAACCGCGACGGCGCCGCCGGGTTTCAAAAAATGCTCGCCAACGCCACTCCGCTTGAGCGCTACTTTTTTGAATCGCTACACGACCAGACCGACCCAAACACCCTTGAGGGCAAGGCGCGACTAAGCAAACTGGCACTCCCCAATTTGCAACTCCTACCTAACGGAGTATTTCGGCAGCTGATGCTAGATTCGCTCGCCGAGCGCACGGGACTAAGCCGCCAATCAGTCGACCAACTGCTTAACGAAACCCCTGCAGCGGTAAGCGAAGATGTCGTCGCGGCAGCACCCGAACAACGCCGCAGCAGCACCCTAAAACTCGCCGCAAAACTACCCGGATCACGACGCGACCCCCTGCTATTCGCCTTGGCAATGCTGTTATTTAACCCACGCGGCGCCGCCACCGGCCCAGCAAACATTGCCAACTTAGAAGATTCGCCCGCAGCGGCGCTCCTTAACAATACCATCGCGCTACTCCGCAAACGGCCAGACTCCAGTACCGCCATGTTATTAGGGCACTGGTACGGCCAACCAGAATACGAAGTCATGACTGAGGCACTCAAAACCATTGAACTACTCGGCGCAGAATTGAACGACGAAAAGGCAGAAACTGCCTTTTTCGACACCCTTGCGCATTTAGACGCACAGAGATCGACCCAAACGCTTCGCAATCACGTAGATCAATTACGAATAAGCAATGAAGTCGACAAACCCACTAGCGCGAACTACGCTGAACTTAGCGAAGCAGATAAACAGCAATTATTAACGATTCAGCAACTTTTAAAGCAAAAACATCGCCTGTAAGGCCAAGGTCTGACGCCGCCGGAATGCTACGCGCCATTTATCACAGCACGCAAACCGGATGGCCATACACGAATTGCCAAGCCACTCCCTGAACAAGTCCGGAATTTACTGGTCGTACGGGGGGTAAATAGAGTATAATTTGCGGCTATTTTTTAACCTGCACCCAACGAGTAATTTGAAAGAATGAGTGACTCAAAGCATCAATCGCGCCTCAAACAACTCATTGCCAAAGGCAAGGAGCAGGGTTATCTAACGTACTCTGAGGTCAACGACCACTTACCGGAAGATATTTCAGATCCGGATCAGGTCGAAGAAATCATCCAAATGATCAATGATATGGGTATCCAGGTGTTTGAACACGCACCTGACGAAGATACCCTGATCATGGCCGGCAGCGATTCGCCAGACGACATCGCCGCTGCCGAAGCTGCGGCGGCGCTCGCTGCGGTAGAAACCGAAACCGGCCGCACCACCGACCCCGTGCGTATGTATATGCGCGAAATGGGCACGGTTGAGCTATTAACCCGCGAAGGCGAAATCGTCATCGCGAAACGGATCGAAGAAGGCATCCGTGAAGTGATGGCCGCCCTTGCTTACTACCCAGGCGTTGTTGCCGGCGTATTGGGCGAATACAACAAAGTCACCGCTGAAGAGCGCCGCCTTGGCGACATTATGAGCGGCTACCTAGACCCTGCCGACAATGTGCCGTCTCCGCAGGCGCAAGCCGCTGCGGCAGCCGAAGCCAGCGATGACGACGAAGAAGCCGTCTCTGGGCCTGATCCAGAAGAAGCGCGCATTCGCTTCGCCGCGCTGCAAAAGCAATCAGATAAAGTGGACAAATCTATTGCTGAGCACGGTCGCTACAGCAAGCAAACTGCCAAAGAATTAAATGCCCTAGGCGAGCTGTTCAAATTCTTCAAGCTCACCCCAAGCATGTTTGACCCACTGATTGAAGAAGTTCGCACCACACTGAGTTCTATTCGCTCAATGGAACGCGAGATCATGACCGTGTGCGTGAAGAACGTCGGCATTGATCGCAAAGAATTTATTCGCAGTTTCCAAGGCAATGAAGCGAATTTAAAATGGGGCGATGAACTGCTTAAGAAGCACCCCAAGCTTGCCGATTACAGCGATGTTATTCGCCGCATTCAAAACAAAATTGCCTACATTGAAGAACGCCAAGACTTAACGATTTCTGACATTAAAGAAATCAACCGTCGTGTTTCTATCGGTGAAGCCCGCGCCCGTCGCGCCAAGAAAGAAATGGTCGAGGCCAACCTACGCCTGGTTATCTCGATTGCGAAAAAGTACACCAACCGTGGTTTGCAGTTCCTCGACTTAATTCAGGAAGGCAATATCGGCCTGATGAAAGCGGTAGACAAGTTTGAATACCGTCGCGGTTACAAATTCTCTACCTATGCAACGTGGTGGATACGTCAGGCAATCACCCGCTCTATTGCCGACCAAGCACGCACGATCCGTATTCCGGTTCACATGATTGAAACGATTAACAAACTGAATCGTATCTCTCGCCAAATGCTTCAGGAAATGGGTCGCGAACCCACCCCAGAAGAACTCGGTGAGCGCATGGAGATGCCGGAAGACAAAGTACGTAAAGTGCTGAAAATCGCCAAAGAGCCAATCTCGATGGAAACCCCCATCGGCGATGATGAAGATTCACACTTGGGCGACTTCATTGAAGACAGCACCATCTCTTCACCGATTGAGTCTGCTACTGGCGAAGGCCTGCGCGAAGCAACCAAAGATGTGTTGGCCGGCTTAACCGCCCGCGAAGCGAAAGTATTGCGGATGCGTTTCGGTATCGATATGAATACCGACCACACTCTAGAAGAAGTGGGTAAACAGTTTGACGTGACCCGCGAGCGTATCCGTCAGATCGAAGCCAAGGCATTGCGCAAACTGCGCCATCCAACGCGCTCAGATCATTTACGCAGCTTCCTCGACGAGTAAAGCGATACCAACCGATGTTGCCAATACTCGGC
This sequence comes from Zhongshania sp., assembly GCA_018066965.1. Classification (GTDB taxonomy): domain Bacteria; phylum Pseudomonadota; class Gammaproteobacteria; order Pseudomonadales; family Spongiibacteraceae; genus Spongiibacter. The sequence goes on from JAGPVP010000007.1 coordinate 17,871, forward strand.
AACATCGGGTTCACACCAGCTTAAAACGGAAATGTTACGATGCTAGCTAACGCCCCCCACCGGCTACGCACCGCCAGTTTTTACCTTGTGTTTGCGGGTGTGATTACCGCTTGCCAATCTGCACCACACGACGTGGACTCGCTAACGCCACCACCACTGAACACCAAAATACCAACGACCAAACTCTCGCAGGCCCAGCAGCAATTAGACTCACTGCAATTTACGGCCGCTGAAGCAGATTTTCAAACCATACTCAAAAGCAGTAGCGATCAAATCACGCTGCAACAGGCACTGGCCGGACTCACGCTGGTCTATTTACATCCCCAAAGCCCGTTCCTAAGCGTAGCATTAGCGACCGCGACCATAGATCGCTTGCATCAGCAGATGACACGCTGGCCACAAAATGCGCCCAGCTTAAATCTGCTGATCTTCAGCTTAAAACTTAGCTTGGCACAAAGATTGACTATAAACGAAGAAGTTCGTTTACGAGAAAACGCGCAAACTCAGCAGCAGCAGTTACTGAACGAAACCTTTATGCTGCGGCGCGCCTTAGAAAAATTACGCCAGTTAACACTGCAATAACACTCACAACAGCTACAAACTGCGGTCTAAATACGCACCCAATTGACCTCGCAAAGTTTGTATCTCCGCCTCGGTTTGCGCCATCAACATGGGCACTGTTCGCCAATGTTCGGTACGTAAATGCGCTACCAGCCGACTAACCTGACTACTGTCAGAATGCGGCCCCATCACAATTAATTGCCACGGCAGCTCAGTAAGCAATTCCGCCACCCGCGTTAAATTACCCGTGTGATGAATTTTCCAATGCTCAGCCCCCGGCAATTGTTCAATAACTTGTCCGAGGGTATCGCCCTCTTCAATCAGCAACATATTACCCACTGCGGTTGCAGGCAGTAGATCTCGTACCACCGCAGCCAGCTCAGCACTTTCTACCGGTTTTACTAAGTAACCACTGGCGCCAAGTAGCAGGCCCAGATCGTGTTCATTCAGCATCGACAACATCAGTACCGGCACACTCCCCAGCACCGCATCTCCGCGCAAGCTATGCAACACTTGCCAGCCATCCAAGCCTGGCATCATCACATCGAGCACCACCAAGTCTGGCCTGTGCTGCCTAGCCATCTCCAGCCCCGCCACCCCCGATGACGCGGTCCGAACACGGTAGCCTTCGCGGCTTAGCGCGCGATGACTTAAATCCAAGGCAGCTAAGTCGTCATCAATCACCAAAATGTCGCCGCTGGCGTTTTTCTCCAACGCCACCATAGCGCCATCACTAGCCCCTACCGGCAATTTGAGCCTGAACGAAGAACCAGCACCCAACTCACTACTCGCAGTAATGGTGCCGCCCAGTAACTCGGCAAATTTACGTGAAATGGTTAAACCTAAACCAGAGCCACCATACTGTTTGGTTGTCGACAAATCCGCCTGCACAAAGGCATCAAATACGCGCCCAAGCTGCTCGTCGCTCATGCCAATACCGGTATCCCTCACCTCAGCAAGTAAATAGCTATGTCCGCCGTCCTCCTGCTCAGACACCGACAAATACACATCGCCAGCACGGGTAAATTTGGCCGCGTTACTCAGCAGGTTTAACAAAATCTGGCGCAGACGAGTGACATCGGTGCGAATGCGCTCACTCTGCAAATCAAATTTACAATGCAGGGTATTACTATTTTTCTCCATCAACGGCGCGACGGTAATCTCAACGTCTCGCAACACCGCCTCTAAGGCAACATCTTCCCAGAATACCGCCATACGGCCAGATTCAATTTTAGATATATCTAAAACATCATTTATCAAGGTCAGTAGGTGCTTACCCGCCAACTGAATTTTTTCGAGATCAGGCTGCAGGTCACTTACCGAAAGCTGCTCTTCCTCAGCAATTTCTTCCAACAACATTTCCGAATAGCCAATGATGGCATTCATTGGCGTGCGTAGCTCATGGCTCATATTTGCCAAGAAGCCACTCTTGGCTTGGTTCGCTGCATCGGCCCGTCGACTCGCTTCCCGCACTCGCCCCATCGCCTGCCTCAGGCTCGCCGCCATGTCATTAAATGAATTGGCTAACTGCCCAAACTCATCGTGCCCCATGTCGGCAATACTGTAATCAAAATTACCCTCACGCCACTCCGAGGTGCCTTTTTGCAACTGCCGAATCGCCCGCCGGGTGTAGCGCGTCATGTAATAGCCAAGGACAAACGTAGTTATCAACGCCAGCAAAAACACCGCCAATGCTACCTTGTTAGTCATACTAACAACCTGACGCAGACCGACGTTTATTTCATCTGAGCGCGTTAATAAATACCATTCATTGGCGCTAATACGCGAGCTCAACGCCTCGTACTCTCGCTGTAATTCTTCACCGCGCGGTCCGTTACGTGACTGCAGAAACTGACGCCAGTGCTGTAATAAAAGCGCAGCCTCTAAAGGCTCGTAACGCCCTTGCTCTAAATACTCTTGTAAATCACTGTTTAGCTCGTCCTCTAATGCCACAAGCGCATCAACACCACTCAGCAACTCTTTGCGCTCCGCGGCAGTGACTACGTTTTGCGCGCCAGATTCAGCAAGCGCATCGACTACTAATATTTTGCGGTGGGCACTGTACATGCGCTGACTGAAATCGTTCAGCTCGGACTGTGTGCGAATTACATGCTGTAACAACCACACATTGCGGCGGCGGGTGTCGTTACCCCACACCTGAATTAATACACTCCCCAACGACAGCACTAAAATGGCGACAAAGGAAAAGGTTAAGCGGCGGGTAAAGCTCATTAAGCAGCACCGAGCAGTTGTTCTATTTTGCCTAGCAATCTAGGCAAATCAACAGGCTTGGTATCGTAATCATCACAACCGGCCAACAGTGCTCGCTGTCGATCATCGGCCATGGCATGCGCCGTTAAGGCAATAATAGGAATCGCTTGCAGCGACGGGCTTGCCTTCATTTCTCGCGCAACCTGCCAGCCATCTTTCACTGGCAAGCTCATATCTAGCAACATTAAGTCTGGTTTAGCCTGCAGGCACATATCAATACCTTGCTGACCATCCACCGCGAGCAAGACCTCATAGCCCTTACGCATTAAACGCCGGCTTAGCATATCGCGGTTCATTTCATTGTCTTCAACCAGCAATATTATTGGCATTACAACACCCATACCCTATTCATTAAATGCATTATGTAACACGCTTCGCAGCTGCGGACTTACGGATGTTAAGGTCAAAATATACTCATTTTCTGAACAGGGGTTCTGCGCCGTAATTTTTGCATAACTCGCCATATCAAAACCGTCGATACTCACATCGGCCAGAAGGGGTAAATCGCCGGCACTCACAACGCGTAATTTGTCACCAGCACGCGCACTAAGGTCAACCGTATACTGGCTAGAACCCGTCCGCTTGCCACTCATTAGGGTTAATTGCAGACTCATTTTAGCCTTGCTGGACTGCCACTCATCAGCAACCGGGTTCAGCAATAAATCATAAGGCATGCCGACACCAAGCACCTCCGTCAGCTCCACCGCATCACCCATCCCTTTAAGCGCCACCATGACACTCTGCCCAGACAGAACATCCACAGACGAAGCCGCAATAGTCGCTGGCGCGGCTAAAATCTGACCGCCCACGGTACAAGATTCAATTCGTCCCGTCAGATTCACATTGTGCCCCACCACCCCATACTTAGAGCGCAGTTCAGAGCCAATATTACCGGCCACTACATCGCCAGTATTCATTCCAATACCCATGGTAATCGCTGGCAAACCGTCGGCGAGGTTGCGCTCATTCACCGTAGCTATGGCAAGCTGCATCGCCACTGCGCACGCTAAAGCCCGGTCGCAATCATCGTTATCACTGAGCGGGGCACCAAAAATGACTAAAATACCGTCGCCTACAAATTCATCAACGGTTCCCCTAAACCGTTGAATAACCTCAGTCATTGCACCAAAATAATTATTCAATAATTTCACACACTGCTCGGGCCCAAGCTGCTGACTCAGGGCAGAAAAACCCCGAATATCTGCCATTAAAATAGTCACCTGGCGCAGCTCGCCGCCCAACTGCAGTCCGTCGTTATCGTCGAGCAGTCGCTGAACAATCTCGTCCGACAAATAGCGGCCGAATATCTTACGAATAAAGCGCTGACTTTTTTCCAACTCAGCAAGGTATTCACGCTCACGATCTCGCCAGCGCTTCGCCTCTAAAGACGCACCAATTCGCGCCCTGAGCAACGTCGCATTCACCGGCTTAAGCAAGTAATCGCTCGCGCCCGCGTCAATACACCGCACCGCGCCCTCTTCGTCCTGCATACCACTCACAACCACAACCGGTATCCGCCGCAGGGCTTCATCATTACGAATGACCTGAAGTACTTCGTAGCCGTTCATATCCGGCATCATTAAATCGAGCAACACCAAATCTGGCTCGGCGCTGCGCATAATCTCTAAACAACGCTCGCCACTGGCGGCCTCAATAACCATAAAATTTTGACGTTGCAGCTGATGCGCCAACAAATCACGGCTGCTATCGCTATCATCGACCACCAAAATGCTGGCAGCCATATGCTCGCGGTCATCGCGAATAATGCCGCGCTTAAAACTTTTGAAAATCGCCGCTATCGGATCAGACGCCGCCTTGCCATCGTCACCTAAAGTAAATTGCTCTAAACGCCCCTGAAACAAGCGTGACTGATGGCGAATCTGCCTGAAGAACTCGCCCGCCTCGGCATCATCACAATCCTCAAGCAACATATCGCTAAAGCCATCAACAAGGCCGATAGCATTACGTAAATCGTGTCGCAAAAGAGAAAGCTCGGTTTGGGAGTCCTGTGAAAACATCGAGATAGATCCCAACATTTCAGTCATAGTCGACGCCGCCTTCGCGACTTTTTTCACATCAGCCTTTAAATCAGCCGACTGCGAGATAACCGCCAACTCTAGCAAAGACTCCGAAAATGCGAGCACAGACGCCAACGGTGCCTGCAATGACTGGCGCTGATCATCCAAATACGCCTTGAAAATCCGATTGCGATTGCTCAAGCACAGCCTCCATTCGAGAAAAGTAACAAGCGAGATTATTGCACTTCAACAACAAAATAGCATATCCAAGCGCCATTCTATTAAGTGAATACCGACAAGGACTGGCCAACCCCGCCACTGCACACTATAATGCGCGCACGTTTTATGGCGACGACAAAAGTCTCGATGCCAAGCACTAAGTGGCCTGATTCAGCGAATAAAGACACGCTAGGCTGAATAACAAAAACTTAGGGCAAGAACTAAAGCAATACCGCAAGTTCAAGCCATGAGGCTAGCGTAAAAGCAGCCTGATCTAAACATTGCGTAGCTAGTTAAAATAAGGGCCCATAGCTCAGTTGGTTAGAGCATCCGACTCATAATCGGCAGGTCCCAGGTTCAAGTCCTGGTGGGCCCACCATTTTCACCTAGAGAAATCGGTGCATTCTGGAAAGCATAGATTGTCCGGCACAAGCACTATGATTTCGATGTAAGCGCAGTGTATTCAAATTTTGAAACCATAGCTTACCTCGAAAACTACCCCCCCTGAAATACCAAGCTCTTCCCAGCATACCCAGGCTCTACCCAATTAACGGGGGATGGCACTCATTAAACCCTGTTAATCACACCGTCCCACCCACAATGGCTCTACAACATAATCGGGGGACGGCACTCATCTCACCCTGTTAATCACACCGTCCCATCCACAATGGGCCAGTACTCTCATCCTGTAATTTTCAAAGTTTCTAAAACCATACGCTCGTCGTGTCATCATTTCCATTT
>JAGPVP010000020.1 GCA_018066965.1 Zhongshania sp.
GCCTCAGCGGCCTTCCAGCGGCCAAGAAGTGAATACAGCATATGGAAACGGCGACGACAGCAGAGAGAGGAGCTCTTGGCACTGCAGGGAATCTTGATATGAATTTATTCCGGACAGCAGTGCAATCGAGTTGAGGATGACGGGGCGGGCAAGCGAGCACCATCAAAAACCTTCACCACATTCACTCAATCCGAACACTACTTAGAAACTTCGTCATACCCGACCCCGATCGGGTATCCAGGTGAGCGCAGCGAATACCTTTGATTTTACGAAGCGCCAAACAACCCGAAGCCCGAGGTATATGGATCCTCAATCAAGTTGAGGATGACGGCTGGGAAGCCTTGCAAGGGCGCGAAGCATCCATCACGCCGACCTATGTCACCCGCCAAATCCGAGCGCCATCAAAAACATTCACCACATTCACTCAATCCGAACACCATTTAGAAACTTCGTCATACCCGACCCCGATCGGGTATCCAGATGAGCGCAGCAAATGCCTTTGATTTTGCGAAGCGCCAAACAACCCGAAGCCCGAGGTATGTGGATCCTCAATCAAGTTGAGGATGACGGAGGTTGGGGCAAGCGAGACGCCATTAAAAACTATTGCCACACCCACTCAAGCCGAACACCACTTAGAAACTTCGTCATACCCGACCCCGATCGGGTATCCAGGTGAGCGCAGCGAATACCTTTGATTACTTATCAGCCGGCGGTTTCTTTTGATAACGTCTTTCCGATATGCGCTGATGCACACCTTTACGAAGTGAGTGAAAACTATTTTCCAACACGTCAACGCCAACCAAAACACCGACAACTACTAATGCAATAATTAGGGCCGGCCCGTACTTATCTAAACCAATCATGACGCCAATAGCAGCCAACACCCATATTGCCGCCGCCGAGGTCACGCCCAAGACCATGCCGTCGCGGGACAATATCACCCCGGCACCAAGAAAGCCTATGCCGGTAATTATCTGCCCTATCACTCGTGATGGGTCGGTCACGCCGTTGCCCACCGACACTGCCATTGCCATGAACACGTAAGTGCCTAAACAAATAAGTGCAGCAGTGCGAATACCAATGGGCTTACCTCGCACCTGACGCTCTAGCCCAATAATGGCGCCGGCAATAATGGTGGTAAGCACACCGCCCCATTTCAAGGGCTCAATGGAGATGAAGGTCAAATCAGGAAGGGTTATAGCCATTTTTTATACCGAAAGAAAACCAATAAAGCCCCAGAAATTGCCAGCAAAATGCCGATAAATATGGCGAAGGCATTGCCATTATCTGCGCCGGGAATCCCACCCACATTAATACCTAGCAAGCCTGTCGCAAAACCTAAAGGCAGAAATATCGCCGAGACAATAGACAGCACATACATACGACTATTAGATTCCTCTGATATTTGATTCACCAGTTCTTCTTGGCTCACCGCGGCGCGCTCACGAATGCTGTCTAGGGTTTCTATATACTGCGCTAGGCGATCGCTCGCCTCGCGAACTTGCAAACGCTGTGCATCACCAAACCATGCCAGGCGCTCGCTCTGCACCCAACTCAAGGCTTCGCGCTGTGGCGCCAAATAACGGCGCAACGCTATCGATTGACGCCGTACTTGTCCTAACTCACTACGCAGTTTGCCACGCGCACTACTTAATAAGTTTTCTTCAAGCTCATCAACTTTGTCTTCGGCATTGTCGATTGGTCCCGCCATACGCCGAACTAAACGATCACAAAGTATGGCGACAAACTCTGCACTGGTGGCCGGCCCCTCGCCCTCTGACAAGGCGCGAACGATGTCATCAACAGATAGAATTGTACGTTTGCGGGAACTGAGAATCCGATGTTCGCTAACACATAAACGAATCGAAACCATGTCTTCAGGATTAGCTTCTGGATTTAGATTCACGCCACGCAGGGCCATTAGCAGGCCCCCCGCATGGGATGTTGCGCGAGGCCGGGTATCTTCTGCGACTAGCGCCGCAATCGCAATTTCATCGAGCCCGCTATGCGCCTCTAGCCACGCCAAGGTGCCGGGCTTGCTGTAATCAAAATGCAGCCACAGCAAACCATGTTCTGGCTGCCATTCGGCAAGTTCAGCAGCGCTAATATCACGAGCACCGCCCTGACCATCCAGTATTTTTGCGTAGATTAAAAAATCATCCATTCCGAGTATCTCTTTATTGCGCCTTCTCATTGATAATCGCACAGCACAGCAGCGATAAACAATCATGCAATACCCGCGGCGCCCAACTACCCAGTCTATTTTCTTATACCTTTAGCACATGAATTGACGCTGCTTGCCCTAAAGATAAATTGACCGCGTACAATCTCTATCAATATAAAAATAAGTTAACAGGATCGATTATGAAAATAGGTGTTTGTCTTCCCTATATGCAACGTGGCATTACTCGCCAAAATTTTAAAGACTGGTGCCGAATCATCGACCAAGGGCCGTTCTACAGTTTGTCCTGCGGCGAGCGCGTGACTGGCTACAGTTACGAGATGCGTAATATTCTCGCCTTTGCTGCCGCGGCCACTGAGCGGGTACGCATTATTCCCGCCCTATATGTGCTGCCTATGCACAGCGCAGTACAGGCCGCCAAAGAAATTGCCACCCTCGACATTTTGTCTGAAGGTCGAGTCACTGTAACCGTCGGCGTTGGTGGACGCGAAAAAGATTATGAGGCGCTCGACGCCAGCTTTAAAAATCGCTTTCAGAAAATGGATGATCAAATCGCGACGATGAAAAAGATTTGGCGCGGTGAGCTGCTCGACGGCCTTGAGGAGATTGGCCCAAACCCCGTGCAAGCAGGTGGCCCACCAATATTGGTTGGCGCGATGGGCCCCAAAAGCATCCAAAGAGTGTCGAAGTGGGCCGACGGTCTGTACGGTTTTGCGATGGACGGCAACCCCGATCTGATTAACCATTTCTTTACCTCTGCTGACACCGCGTGGCAGCAGTCTGGCCGCGAGCGTAAACCTTATCGCATGGCTGGGTTCTGGTATTCACTAGCCGATAATGCTGAAGCTGCACTTGGCAATTATGTATTCGACTATCTAAAAACCTTTGGCGAAGAGGATGCCCGCAACATCGCTAAGACCATGACCATGCACGACCCAATGGCCATTAAAGACGGACTGGATGCGATAGAAGCCCTAGGCTGTGACGAGATTCAATTGGTGCCGGCAAGCTCAGATGTTGCCGAGGTCGATCGCTTAGCAACTATGCTAGCTGGGCGTTAAAGCCAAGCCCAAGACACTATTTTAATTTAGCGAATATCTCAAGCAGGGTATTCAACTGCTTAGCCGTGACGTTCTCGGTCAAATCGTTTGCACAGTGAATACACGTCACCAGCGCGTCATTGTAAATTTCCACCCCCGTTGCGGTCAGCTTCACTAGACTAAATCGCGCATCGCGCTGGTTTATCTCTTTTTCAACCAGATGCAGCCTTTGCATTGGGTTGAGCTTTTTAGTAATACCCGACGCCGACAAGCTCACCGCATCCGCGAGTTCAGTGCGACTCATAGTAAGATCTGCCGCCTTATTTAAGTGATGCATCACCATAAACTCAGCAAAGCTAATACCGTGTGCGCTTAATTTCCTATCCGCTTGCTTAATGAAAAAAGAACTTACAGAAGCAAGTTCCGTTAATAAACTGAGCGACGCTGGCAACTCCATAATAACAACCCATATACTTGACTAGTAAAATATTGGCGAAGTATATTCAAAGCTCAACGTGGCTTCAATCACCCATTGTAAAATTGGGCGCAAATTCTCCACACTCACAACACAATGTGATCTATATCTAATATTCTGATCAGTTAACCCAGAATTTTGCACTTTTCTATTAATTTATTGTTTATATACTCAGTCATAACAAAATATCGGCAAAAGAGGGATGCGCCATGCCAATAAAAAACACCCCTAGCCGCTATGGCTGGCTAAGCGTAAGCATACATTGGCTCATGGCGCTGACTGTGATTGGTATGTTTGCGTTAGGTATTTGGATGCGCCAGCTGTCTTACTACGACCCTTGGTATAAAGACGGGCCTACTATCCACAAAAGCATCGGCATCCTATTATTTATTCTGCTGCTGGCGCGCATTGTCTGGCGCAATATCAATATTCGTCCCAGTGACGACCCAGCACTGAAAGCATGGGAGCGTATAACTGCCCATCTCACGCACTTTGCGTTATATGGCTTGATGTTGGCATTAATGATTGCAGGCTATTTAATTTCGACAGCCGACGGTCGGCCCATAGACGTGTTTAATTTGTTTAGCGTGCCCGCCACCTTACACGGCCTAGCTGATCAAGAAGATATTGCTGGCGAGATACACGAAATTCTCGCCTGGGCACTCGTTTTATTAGCCGGTGTTCATGCGCTTGCTGCATTGAAACATCATTTTATAAACCGCGACTCAACCCTGCTAAAAATGCTGGGGCGTGACGCCAGTAACATCACAACTGTGAACTCCACTCAAAAGGAAGATGAACTATGAAAAAGCTAATCGCACTTGGCTTCACCGCCCTGCTAGGATTCAGCGGCGCATTGCACGCTGCTGAATATAAAATCGACACCGCCGGCGCTCACGCGTTTGTGCAATTTAAAATCAAACACCTTGGCTATAGCTGGTTGTACGGTCGCTTTAATGATTTTGAAGGCCGTTTTAATTACGACCCCGCCAAGCCAGAAGCATCTACTGTCGACGTCACTATTAAAACTGCCAGCCTCGACAGCAACCACGCTGAACGCGACAAGCATTTGCGTGGCAAAGACTTTTTAGCTGTAGATAAATTCCCTACCGCCACCTTTAAAAGCAGCAGCTTTAAAGCCCTTGGCGACGGTAAAGCAGAGTTGAAAGGCACCCTAACACTGCACGGCGTAAGCAAGCCCGTCACTATTGCGGTAACTGAAATCGGCGGCGGCAAAGACCCTTGGGGCGGTGTTCGCCAAGGCTTCCACGGCACCACCGAAATCGCCCTGAAGGACTTTGGTATTGACTACGATCTAGGCCCAGCATCGCAAACTGTAGAGCTGACACTAGATGTAGAGGGCATCGCGCAATCAATGATGTAAACCAAATGAACTTTTTCGACGTAAGCACACTCGAAGTTTAGGAATTACCCTCATCTAGTCTCTATATTATTTGGCCGCTTTGCGGCCTTTTTTATTTGTCAGCGTCAGCAATATATTTTTCTATTGTGTCGTCAGCGGCAAAGCGCGCATCTAATAGCGCGATCAAGGCATAAACCCCCATCAATTTTCGCATCACGTACAAGAAGTCTTTAGGTGGTAGTGCAAAATATTTGCTGATTGATGCCGCCACGGCACGCTTGGCAATTCGCTGCGGCAAACCGCTATTACGCCACCAGTATTGTCCTTCTTCTGTCACCGCGCGTTCCGGCACTGTGCTGTCTACTTCACGCAAGGGTTCGGCGATATCGACACCAATATCCACAAAGTTATCGAGCACCGATTGGGGAAAGTGCGCTTTCATAAACCCTAGGCTAATCGAACGTTCCAAGAATCGTGGTTTGTCACGGTTACAAGCCGCCAGTAACATATCGCAAAACTCGCTAGCAAAATCGTCAGGCAATAGGCGCATTGCCCCAAAGTCGAGTAACACTAATTTATCGTCATTACCGGTCTCGTCGATACGCACCCGAAAATTGCCAAAGTTCGGATCGGTCTGCATGCGGCGCCATTCAAATAATTCGGTAAGAAATAGCTCTAGCACGGCACGGCCCAAATGATTTCGACGCGGCTGAGCAAGCTCCACAACCTCAGTTGAATTAACCGAAGTTGCCTGCTCATAGCTCATGGTTAACACCCGGCGGGTGCAAAACGCGGGATAGCTTTTTGGCACCACAAAACGCTCGTCATCGCGTAGCGCTTGTCTTACAAAATCGAGGTCGCGACGTTCCTGCTCGTAGTCCACTTCTTTATGCAGCAGCAAACGGATATCACCAAACCAATCATCTAAATTTCGGGTACTGGGAATTAGGCGTGACACCTTCATTAGCTGCATGACCGCGCCAAAGTCGGCATCGATGGTGTCCTCCACCCCCGGATACTGCACTTTGATGCATAGCTGTTCACCGGTTTCGCGCAACACCGCACGATGCACCTGTCCCAAAGACGCTGCCGCCAAGGGCTGTTCGTCAATCTCTAATGCAGATAGCGCCTCTTCGCCGAGCTCCTTGACCAACACTTTTCTAATCGCTCGCCACGACATCGGTGGCGTGTTGTCCTCTAACTTGTGCAGTGCCTCGGCAACTTCAGGCGGCATCATGTAATCGCCATAAGTCGCCATCATTTGACCGATTTTTACCACGCTGCCTTTTAAGCGCCCCAACTCTTCAACAAAAAAGTCGATATTCTCTGTTCGTCTTGCCAATGCCGCTTCGTCATCGCCACCAATACGCTGCCATATATTTTGCCGCACCGCTCTAGCGCCATAGCGAACACCCAGCTTAGACAACTCAAAACGACGCGAGAACGCGCCGGTTTTTAGTCGATGTAGGGATTTGTCTTTTTCGCTCATAGCTTCCTATGTACCTATTCCAATAACATGACGACTGCCGCATGCATGGTGATATAAATCGAGAACTCAAAATCTGAGTCTACCCAGTGTAAACTCAGGCCTAGCAATGCCGTCTGAGTCATCAACCTTTTTGAGCGCAAGCTATTCACATCCTAACAGGACACACATCATGAAGCAGCTCCGCGCCCTCACCCTTATCGGTCCTGGCTTTGTGGTGGCAGCCACCGGTTTAGGCGCAGGTGATTTAGTGGCGGCAGCAGTGGCCGGCGCCAGCCTTGGCACCGCACTACTGTGGGCGATTGCCTTCGGCGCCATCATTAAACTTGCGCTAAACGAAGGTCTGGCGCGCTGGCAGCTAGCTAGCGGCACAACGTTGTTAGCAGGATGGCTGCAGCATTTACCCCGCTGGATAAATTACTACTTTCTGGCCTATCTCTTTATCTGGGCCTTTTTAGTTGGCGCCGCATTAATGGCAGCCTGCGGTTTAGCGGCCAACGCTTTATTTCCGCAATTATCTATCAATAGCTGGGCTTCTTTACACTCCTTGCTCGCCATTGCCTTAGTCCTGTTCGGGCGTTACTCGCTATTTGAACAGGCCATGAAAGTGCTCATATTGTTGATGTTCGCCACCGTGATGGCTGCGATCCTGGCTAGCGACTGGTCTACTGTTGGCCGCACATCATCAACAACGTTCAATGATATTAATCAACATTTCAATTTGGTGATGGCATTGATTGGTGGTGTGGGTGGCAGTGTGACCTTACTTTGCTACGGCTACTGGATGCGGGAAAAAGGCTGGCATAATACCGAATCACTCACGCTCGCTCGTATAGACCTAATCGTTGCTTATTCTATTACTGCGCTATTCGGCATGGGCATTATGATTCTCGCCGCGCAGTCGGCACCCACCTCTGCATCGGGAACGCATATATTGCTGGCCATGGCCGACCAACTTGGCGTGCTGCTCAGCCCAATATTCAGAGAGTTATTTTTAATTGGTGTCTGGGCCGCGGTGTTCAGTTCTATGCTCGGCGTGTGGCAGGGCGTACCGTATATTTTCACCGACGTCACCGCGCAATGGCGCAGCAGTGTTGCAAGTATTGATGCAAGTAGCCCGTCGTACCGACTGGCCTTGCTGTATATCGCGATACCACCCATCGCACTGTTATACATGGGCAAACCCGTTTGGCTGATTATTTTATATTCGGTGACCGGTGCTTTATTCATGCCATTCTTGGCGCTTACCCTGCTGCATTTAAACAACCGAATTATTGCGCCCGCGTTACGCTATGGCGCCATTAGTAATATCGCCATTGTGCTTGCGCTGATTGTGTTTTCATTTATTGGTGGGCAATATTTTTTGTCGTAAGTGGCAACTAGCTTGTAAGCAGCTAGCTCCATTCATCGCCGTAGTCATGCAGCAGCTCTTCACCCGCCGCAATATCGCGCAGAGCAACCACGCTAAAATCATCGTAGTAAATAACGTTGGCAGTCTTATGATGGTTGATGTATTTCAAGGTGCAGGTCACATCAACCAAGCTACCATCATGCAGGGTGAGGGTGTGTAATCCGGCTTCACTGACAGGCCGTGTCGCACACATACCCAGCACTTCGCCTTCTGTTATTTTTGTACGGGCAAATAAGCCCTTGCCATGAATCGCACTTTTTTCTACTCGGTAGCACTTTTTCATATCCCGCCTCGATCATCGTAGTGATAAAACAAATCAGAGGCGAGGACACTATTACCCGCCCTGTAGCTCGATAAACTCAAGCAACAGAGCAAAGCAATCATTGCACCAACTTACTTCGCTAACATTCTCATCAACGCGGCCCAGCTCACTTGATCTGCATGAGCATCATAACCAAGTGGCATGTCATATTTCTTACCAAGCACGGTTGAGTCAGGGTTTGTAAAACTATGCATCACGCCGGGAAAACTCAGCAGCTCAAAATCGACACCTGCAGTAGTCATTTCTTCAACAAAACCGGCAACCTGTTTTGCTGGCACCATTGTGTCCGCGCCACCAGTAGCCACAAGCACCTTGGCTTTAATTGTGCCCGGTTCAACTTTTGTTTCGGTTCCTAAAGACCCATGAAAACTCGCAACACCGGCAAGATCTAAGCCGCGACGCGCTTGATTTAACACCACCGCGCCACCGAAGCAGTAGCCAATCGCAAATAATTTACTGCCATCTACCGACGACTGCTTGCGCAAAATATCCAATGCTGCGTCAAAACGTGCATTCATTTTCTCGGGCTCGGCAAGCGCTGCATTCATAAAAGACATTGCATCTTTAGGGTGGCTAGTCGACTTACCGGTGCCGTACATATCAACCGCAATCGCCGCGTAACCTTCTCCCGCAAGCTGCTTTGCGCGTTTGCGCGCGTAGTCATTCAAGCCCCACCATTCATGAACAACCACCACAGCGGGAGCCGGTTTAGAGGCTGCGTTATCGTAATACATCACCGCCGTTCCCAGTTTATTGGGTAAGGTAATCTTTTCCTCTACCACCGCCGCGTTTAATACCGAACTCGCAAACACAGCTGCGAGTAAAAAGCTCACTAATCTCATTTCAAACTCCCCTCAAATATCAGTCAATATGATACAAAATATAACGCGTTAACAATGACAAACAAAAGCAAGAGAAGCAAAGGCATTCGCTTTTGTTGGGACGGATGCTTGATGCTCGACGTCGGAAGTAAAAGCCAAAAGCATTCGCTCTCGCTCACCTGGATCCCCGATCGGGGCCGGGGATGACGGGGTATTTATAACTATAAATAGGGTCTGGTATTTCGGCTGCTTAAATGGCGACCTCACCGACTGTGTATTTACACACCCACGCACGGCTTACCACAACCGTCTTCCCCGGCTTGATCGGGAATCCATAGGCCGCAGACTTTGAGCTACACCCAATGTCATAAACCACTACAAAGCATTCGCTGCGCTCACCTGGACCCCCGATCGGGGTCGGGGATGACGGGGTATTTATAACTATAAATAGGGCTGGTGTTTCGGCTGCTTAAATGACGACCTCACCAACCGCGTATTTACACACCCACGTACGGCTCACCCCAACCGTCTTCCCCGGCTTGATCGGGAATCCATAGGCCGCAAACTTTGAGTGGCGCCTAGCATCATAAAACTAAAAGTATTCGCTACGCTCACCTGCCCCCGACCGGAGTCGGGGATGATGGGGGATTTATAACTAATAAATAGGGTCTGGT
>JAGPVP010000032.1 GCA_018066965.1 Zhongshania sp.
GGCGCTTAACAGCCGGTCTATATGATCAGCACCTAAGCCTAACTGGTTCAGTATAGCTATTGTATTTGCACCTTCGGCTACCGGGGAGTGCTGAATCTCACCGGGCGTGCGTGAGAAACGCGGCGCCGGTGCAGATTGCAAAACATTATCGCGGCGAACAAGGTTTTTCCTAAAGGCGTTATGCGGATAATCGGCGGCCTCCTCCATATCCAGCACCGGTGCTGCGCAGGCATCACTACCCTCAAACAACACAGCCCATTCGTCCCGGCTTTTTTCTAAAAACCGCGCCGCCATTTGTGCACGACGTGAAGGCCATTGAGCCTTATCCATCTGCGAGAAATAATCGCTGCCGCCAAGGTCTATTTCTAAAATTGCGAGTAGTTGCGCATAAAACTGGGGTTCTATTGCGCCAACCGACATTGAACGACCATCTTTGCATAAATAGCTTCTATAAAATGGCGCACCGCCATCTAGCATATTTTGCTCGCGTTCAAGGTCCCAGAATTGGATGCCTCTCAGGCCGTGAATGGTGCTGAGTAGCGAGGTAGTACCATCGCAGATCGCGGCATCGACTACCTGCCCAACACCCGAATGTTTGCGCTCTAACAACGCCGCCAAGACCCCCAACAATAAAAACATGGAACCGCCGCCCAAATCGCCAATCACATTCAAGGGCGTTGGCGGTGCTTCGCCTGCAGTGCCAAAGCTGTCTAATAAACCTGTAATAGCAATGTAATTAAGATCGTGCCCTGCACGCTTGGCCATCGGGCCATCTTGTCCCCAGCCCGTCATCCGCCCATAAACCAATGCCGGATTACGCTTAGCGCAGTCGTCTGGCCCCAAGCCTAACTTTTCCATTACACCCGGCCGGAAGCATTCAATTAATACGTCAGCGGATTCCAATAACTGTAAAACAAGCTTAACGCCGTCGGGCTGTTTTAAGTCGACAGCAATGGATTTGCGACCACGGGCGGTAATGTCACCCGGGTGCCCGCCTAAGCCGCCGCCAGAGGTGCGATCAATGCGAATAACTTCTGCGCCAAGGTCTGACAGCAGCATACAGGCATACGGCGCGGGGCCAATGCCCGCCATTTCTATAATACGTAAACCAGTTAATGGGCCAGACATTGATGTTCTCGCTTTATAGACGGAGATTTGCAGGAAGATATGCGACGCAGCAGTGACTCAATATTTTGAGCCACTGCTATGTGGGGGAATAAGCTATTCGCCGGTAAATACCGCAGGACGTTTTTCTTTAAAGGCACGCATGCCTTCTTTGGCATCTTTAGAGCCAAACACTGGGCCAGCTAATTCATCTGACTTTTGCATTGCCTCATCTTCCGCCAAATGCTCGGTATGCTCACGTAGCGAACGCACCACAGCTTTAATCGCAATCGGGCCATTGGCGCATATTTTCTCGGCCAATTTCTTAGCTTCGTTTAAGGTTTCACCTTTTGGCACCACTCGGTTAATAAGACCAAATTCCAATGCCTGCTGGGCAGACACATGCTCACCCAACAATAAAATCTCGGCAGCTAAGCAGTAAGGAATTTGCTTACGTAAACGAATAGTAGAACCCGACATGGGATACAAACCACGCGCCACTTCGGTTACGCCAAAGATGGCGTCTTCTGCGGCAACACGGATATCCGTGCCCTGTAGAATTTCAGTACCACCTGCTAGCGCGTAACCTTCAACAGCAAGCAGCAAAGGCTTACAGGGGCGGTTCTCACGTAGCAAGGCCTGCCAGTGAATATTGGGAACCGTACCCATTAAATCCATAAATTCTTGGGTGGTACCTTGGTCCCCATCGGGGCCGACTTTTAAATCCATACCGGCGCAAAAGGTATCGCCATTGGCGGTGAGAATCGCACAATAAAGATTGTCGTCTTCATCCAATAAACGCCATGCTTTATACAAGCCCAACAACATTTCGGGATTAAACGCGTTCTTAGCTTCAGGCCTATTAAGGGTGACGATCAATACATGACCGTCCTGTTCAACGATGCAGGTTTTGGTACTGATGGCTAACTCGGTTGCCATGACATTAACTCCATTAAATTATTATTAAGCGACTGCGCCCTTACCACTCTCTGCAAACGCTTTAGCGGTTTTGTAGTCCGGTTTGCCGCTTGGGGCGCGAGGCAGCTCGTCTATTAAATGAATTTCCCGTGGCACTTTGTAGCCGGCAATATGCTTTCGGCAATGCTCTTGAATATTCTCTAAACTTAATTGAATACCTTTGCGGGCTTGGATAATCGCGCTGACACGGCTTCCCCAACGCTCATCTGCAACACCAACCACCAGCGCATCAAATATACCATCGTGGGCTTTGAGAGCATCTTCCACTTCTTCTGGGAAGATTTTTTCGCCGCCACTGTTTATGCAATTTGAACCACGCCCAAATACCGTGATCGATCCGTCATCTTCAATTTTGGCCGCATCACCGGTCAGCAACCACGTTTTGCCATCAACTTTAATAAAGGTTTTATCGGTTTTCACCGGATCGTTGTAGTAACCATTGGGGATATAACCGGCGCGGGCAAAAATGCCCGTTTCGCCTAGTTCAGCATGACGACGTGGCTCGCCCTCAACGTCGATAATCACGTCCATAAAATCTGTGCGGCTCACATTACCAAGACCAGACGCCGTTTTTTTACTGCCGTTATCCATCCCCATTTGGCCGCCTTCCGACGAGCCAAAGCTATTGGTGATAAACACATTGGGGAAGTGCTTTTTAAAGGCTTCTTGTTTTGCGTCTGAGAAAATAGCGCCGCCGGAACCGACGTTAAAAACGGACGTTAAATCCCAGCGATCCGGGTTTTCTGCCAAGGCATCTAGCAAAGGAATCGCCATGGCGTCGCCAACAATCTGTACCGCATTCACTTTTTCATCGGCAACAATCTGCCAAACGGCTTCGCCATCGAAAGAACGTTTGTGATTTAGGATTAAGGCATTGCCCGCCAATAATTGAATACAGGCATACCACCACGACGCACCATGCATCAGCGGCGCTAGCGCAATACCGCGTAAAGGATGTTCAGTTACTCGGCTTGCCATGTCTTCTGGCTTTTGGCAGGCGCCAAGGGGCGAGAAATGACCGCCACCACCCATTGCGGCAAAGAAGACATTTTTATGCGGCCACATCACGCCTTTGGGCATACCTGTGGTGCCGCCAGTGTAAAGAATGAAGTAATCGTCCCCTGAGCGCTCGCCAAAATCGCGGGCTTTATTCTGGGTTTGCTGCACGGTGTGATAGTCCACCGCGTCGATTGTAGACAAGGCGTAATCACTGTCATCAGCAACTGAAACACACAGTTTCAGGGTTTTAGCGGCACTGCGAACCTCGGCAATCGCGGGTATAAATTCGCGATGATGAATACAGGCAACCATATCCGCGTTATCAAAAATATAGAGCAACTCATCTTTCACATAGCGGTAGTTAACATTGATGGGCACCGCGCGAATTTTGAAGCACGCGAGCATCGCTTCCAGATATTCGTTGCAGTTATACATATACAGACCGACGTGATCGCCAGCTTTGACACCATTAGCCGCAAGATAATGTGCCATTTGATTCGCGCCAGCGTCCAACTCAGCATAGCTACAGCGGCTTGCTCCACAAACCAGTGCCTCGCGCTCCGGCACTTTGTCAGCAACGGCTTCAAACAAATCAGCGAGGTTAAAATGCATAGCCATATTCTCAATCCCATATTATTTTCTGTGCGATGTTCGCAAATTATTCTGAGAAACATTCAAGCCTCTCGCCCCAATAGCACCGGCAGCAAGAGTATAAATGACTCATAAATATAACAACCGCCACCGAGCGCCACCATCCTCCCAAAAGACGAGAGCAGCACGGCGGCAACAAGGTAGCGGTTTAGCGAATTACGCTTTATCTGAACTCACTACCCACATCGAGAAGAACTGCGCGCCGCCACCGTAAGCGTGGCCTAAGGCCGTTTTAGCCCCATCCACTTGATGCCCGCCCGCTTCGCCACGCACTTGCTGAGCGGCTTCGGCAAAGCGAATCATGCCGGATGCACCTATCGGGTTAGACGACAATACACCACCGGAGCAATTCCACGGTATATCTCCACCCTCGATTAATGAGGTAGAGCCGTCCATGGTTAACTCCCAGCCTTTACCTTTTTCGGCAAAGCCAAGATTTTCTAACCACATTGGTTCATACCACGAGAACGGTACATAAACTTCGGCACAGTCCAAATCTTTACGAGGATTATGAATACCCGCTTGCGCATACACATCTTTGGCGCAGTCGATACCTGCCTGTGGGCTAACTTGCTCACGACCCGCGTACATGGTCGGCTCTGAGCGCATGGCAGTACCACGAATCCATGCCGGTTTACGTGGTGACTTTGTTGCCAATTCCTCATTGGCAATAATCATCGCACACGCACCATCTGAAGAAGGGCAGGCTTCCAAGAAACGCAGCGGCTCCCACAGCATGGGGCTGTCTTCCACCTCTTTCATGGTAATTTCTGGCAACTGCAAATGCGCTAAGGGATTCTTTGCACCGTGCAAACGATCTTTCACCGCAACTTTAATACCTGCATCGTAAGGCGCATTTGAGCGACGCATATATTCGCGAATAATCGGTGCAAAATAACCACCGGCACCGGCATTCAAATGCGGCGAAAACGGCTGTGGATTAGACAAGGCCCACATTGCATTCGACTCTGACTGTTTCTCATAAGACACCGTCAAAATACGTTTAAACACGCCGCTTTGCACGTAACTTGCCGCCACGATGGCGGTAGAACCACCCACCGATCCCGCCGTGTGTACACGCAACATTGGCTTGCCATTACAGCCTAAGGCATCAGTCAAATATAGCTCGGGCATAATCACGCCCTCAAACATATCCGGCGCCTTGCCGATAATGACCGCGTCTATGTCATTCCACGTTAAACCTGCATCTTCAAGGGCGTTTACCGCCGCTTCCCGTACCATTCCCGCAATAGAAACGTCTTTGCGCTTGGTTTTATATTTTGTTTGGCCTACGCCAACAACCGCAGCTAACTGAGCCATTATTTCGCCTCCAGTACGGTAACTAGATTTTGTTGCAAGCACGGACCGGATGTCGCGTGGGCAACCCCGCGTGTTATTTCGCCGCGAATAATTCGCATGGCGACTTCTCCGATACGCGACAAGCCCGATGCCATCATGACGTTACCCGCCAACACGCCACCAGAGGGATTAATGACGGTGTCATCGCCCAAGCCCAGAGCCTTTTTAAGGATAATTTCTTGATGACTAAAGGGCGCGTAAAGTTCAGCAACATCAACCTTGCCATTTTTTACGCCAACGGCTTCACCGGCAATTTCAGTCGATACTGAGCGGCTTAAATCACGCGAGCCGATGTGATGGGTTTCGATACGGTGATCAATGCCTTTAATAATGGCGTAGGGCTTGCCCCACTCCTCTGCTTTTTCAATGGTGCAAATAATCATGGCGCAAGCACCATCTGAAATGGGGCAGCAGTCATGTAGACGCAAGGGAGAAACATAGGTCGCTTCTTTTAATAAATCAGCGGCGGTCTGATCACCTTTTAACTGCGCATGGGGATTAGCCAAGGCATTATTTCTTGAGCGCGCCACCACCTCGGCCATATCGGCTTCAGTAATTTCACCTGAATCCAGCATTGTTCTCGCCTGCATCGCCGCAAAGGCGATGGTGTCTACCCACAGCGGCGCGAGGTAATACGGATCAAGTTGCTGAGACAGCACTATCGGTAGCTCACCCGGAGAAGATTTGCCAAAACCGTACAACAATGCTGACTCAGCATGCCCCATCTGGATTTTCAGCCACGCTTCGTAAAGCGCCCATGCTGCATCCATTTCTACATGTGATTCTTTAATCGGTGGCACCGCACCTAGAGCATCCACACCGGCAACAAAAGCAAAGGCCGCACCTTGCTGATAGTCACAGCTACCAGAACAAGTAAAATCAACATCCTGCGCGCTTTTGATTCCGGTTTGTTTAAACACCTCGGTTAACACCGGCATAATCAATTCGACTTCGTTTTGCGCACCAGCATCCCGCTGGCAATTCGATTGCGCAAAGGCAACTATCGCAACATCACGCATTTTATCGGCCCTCATCTATTAATTTGCCAATTTGATCCACCGGCACGTCCGGCTCATCTATGGGCTTAAAGTACTGAATATTTTCCATGGCGTAGCCCCACTCTTCTTCGGGCTTCCACAGTGCTTCTACGCGCATACCGATGCGCACATCCTCGTTCTTACATTCGCTGAGCAAATGTAAGAAACTCAAATTCGCGCCATCTAATACCAAGTTGGCGATAACATAAGGCGGCTTAATCGGGTTACCTGGAATGGGAATGTAAACGATAGTGAAAGATTCAACTGTGGCCTTATTACCCAAGGTCACTTCTTCTTCGGTTGGCACACCACAGGCCGCGCAAGAACCGCGTGGTGGAATATAGACATTGCGGCAATTAGGGCAGCGCTGACCAACCAACTTGCCTTTTTTCATTGACTGTAAATAGCGCGCCGTCGCTTTACCAGCGGTGAAGTTATAGGTCAGGTAGATTGGCGCTTCCATGCCGGTAATCTGTTCATCAGACGCCGCAGGCTTCAACTCGCCCAGCAGCGCGACAGCCTCTGGCACAAAGCCATTAATATCGCTCATCAAGCCCTTGGTCTCTTCAGCCCAACGCACTTTGACGCGCATGCCTGTGCTCATGGCGGCCTCGTCACCCGCGTCGATCCAATGCAGCATTGGAGTGTCTGCGCCGTCGAGTAGTATCATCGCCCACGCAAACGGCTTATCGCTTGGATGAGCTTTGCGGGGCTGCTTAACCCAGCACCACGTCTTTACGACGCCGCAGTCGGCTACATCGACAAACTCGCTTAATGCCGCAGCACTGACCGGATCGAATTCCACCGGCGGCATCAGCACCTTGCCATCGCTGGCTTTAATGCCAACCATTTTACGTGCCCGCAGCGAGGTCAAAAACTGCCCCACAATAGGCCCCGTAGACCGCGTATAGGTATAGCCCAGCGTAAAGGCTTGGCTAAGAATTTCAGCCGATGACGACATCAGGTCTCTCCTTCGTGTTTAAATTCGGTGGCAATACGCGCAACAAGCCCGCACTACTAACCCGCTTGCCAAGAAGTATCTCTGTGGGCCAGAAATCGAACAATGTCGCTGCTGATCAAGTAGATGACAAAAACGATCAGCATTTGTGTCGGAAGTCAGATGTCGGGGGGCTGACGATAGGGTAAGCTGGGATCTTGTGCGCTAGCTGGCGGCTGAATGCTTAACGGGAGACGGGAGATGCAAGGGCAAACTACTCCGCGGTCATGCTTCTCGCGGCGTAGTCGCGCCGGCTTTTGCGTCTTCCGTCTCCCATCCAGCGTAAAACCTTCGCCCCTTCGTGCTTATTTGCTAAGGTAAGCGGCAAGCATCAAATTAGAGTAATAATGAAAACACCATATCAGCACCCCAACCCCGCCATTCGCTACACCCTGTTTGTTATCGGCTGGATTTCCTTTGTCTTAGGGATGATCGGTTTGTTATTACCGGTGGTACCAACAACCCCATTTTTATTACTCAGCGCAGCCTGCTTTTTACGCAGTTCGCCGCGCTTTTATGTATGGCTGACAGAACACCGCTGGTGGGGGAAGTACATTCGCTACTATCTGAACGGCCAAGGGATTCCGCGACGGATAAAAATTCTTATTATTGCAATGCTTTGGATCACCATTCTGACCAGCTCGCTTCTTATCGTAAAAATCCACTGGTTGAGCGTGATGATGATTTCAGTTGCGGCAATAATGAGTTTTTATATTATGCGACAGCCTGAGCCATCTGCCGACGAGCCTATAACTGACACAGAGAAGACGACAATAAGCCCTAAAGAAAATCAGTAGCATTAAACTTTATTTGCGCACTTGCACATCAACTTAATCGCTACGCTCGCAGGGATAAAAACAGACCCAGTAGGCGGCGGATACGACCTGCGCTGAGCTCATTACGTAATAGAAACATGTAATGAACGCTCATCAACCACTCAAATAAGTCATCGTTAGTCAGGGCCGCACTCACCTCTCCCGATGCTCTCCCCATTTCAAATACTGGCTGCCAAATTCGCATGGCAATAGCCTTAAACGGTTTGCTGTCGTCTAATACCAAATCAGGCATCTGCAATGCCGTATTATTCGCCATAAGATCACTAAGTAATTTCGCCTTGCGCGATCGCTCGATCCCCCTGACGGAGCCCTCGACAATAGCCTCTGCAAAACTGCTGTAGCTCGCAATATAGGTCGCCTGATCATTAATGATCTCTTCAACCTCTCTGGCGATAAGGATTTCCATTAGTACTTGGCGACTGCCGTAAATTTTATACAGCAATGGCCTACTAACTCCCGCCTCCTTCGCGATGTCTTCTAATCTTGTTCGACGAACGCCAAAGCGCTTAAAACACTTTGCCGCAACATTTAAAATTTGCGCTTGCAGAGCAAGATCGTTCACCGCACTAAGGCGGCTCTCTTTAACAGTATTGCTCACACTCAAATTTATTGCCCTTTTGGTCGCCATCACATCTCTCAAAACATCCGCTACGAGCCAAATCGTAACGGGAGTATTTTTAGTAAAATCAAATCGTTAGCGAAAACCCTGGTTACTACAATGAGCTCAAGCACTTTCGTCTTATAGCTCTGACTCTAAAACTTAAACAGTATTACTGCACGCTTTGGCCATACTGGCTGAACACTTGTTCAGCTTTGATGCAACTTGTGACATATAGTGAATATACGTCACAACAATATATGAACGACACCATTCAATTCTATTAATAAATTTAAAATAAGCTGTCGAGGCCAAAACATGAAACTCCACTCACACCTACGTAATGCAAGACCGCTGGCATTTGCCGCCGCCGTTCCGCTGGTTATGCTGGCTCCGACTTCACACGGTCAAGAACAAAAGCGCCAAGTTAAATCCGTAATCGAAGAAGTAACGGTGACAGCCCAAAAACGCGAGGAATCGGTAAATGATGTTCCAATCGCGATTTCAGCCTTTACCGGCGACTCTTTAAAGGCCTTAGGGGTCGTCGACACCCGCGATCTTGGCAAACTTGTCCCCGGCTTTAACGCCTCTGAAAACGGCTACAACACGCCGGTTTACACCCTTCGGGGCGTTGGTTTTAACGATACAACCTATACCGCCACCTCCACCGTCGGGGTATATGTTGATGAGGTCAGCTTGCCCTACTCAATTATGACCAAGGGTGCCAATCTTGACCTTGCACGAGTAGAAGTACTAAAAGGCCCCCAAGGCACATTATTCGGCCGCAATACCACTGGCGGTGCCATTAACTATGTTGCCAATAAGCCGACAGAGGAACTCGAAGGATCACTCAGCACCAGCTACGGAAAATACCAAACCAGTGAAATAGAGGCCGTGATCAGCGGCCCCCTAAGCGACACGCTAGGGGCTCGGGTCGCAGTAAAAGACCTGCGTTCAGGCGAGGGCTGGCAGCACAGTATCACCCGCCCCAATGACACCCTAGGCGAAATCGACAAGCAATCCTTCCGCGGCATATTGGAATGGTCTGCCACCGAGGACCTCGAACTCAGCCTAACTGCTAGCGGTTGGCGTGACCGCAGCGATTCTCAAGCCGCACAACCGGTAGCGATTAAAGCAGGCAACCCCTTTGTAGGTGATCTTGCGCTTGCGCCACAAGTTCGCAATCACCCCGTTGTTCCAAACAGCGACGATTCAAGAGAAGCCGATTGGGTGCCAGGATACGATTGGAGAGTAAACGACAGTTTCTATAACACCTCGCTGCGTGCCGACTGGTACCTCGATGAAAACCTACACTTTGTCTCATTAAGCTCTTACGGCAAAGTTGAATCCGATGGCTCCAAGGTACCCGGCTCCGGCTTATCGGTATTAAATTCCGAGCAGATCATCAACGCCAGCGTGACCACCGTTTCCCAAGAATTTCGCCTACATTCAGAAGGCGCAGATGTGAACTGGGTATTGGGAGCTAACTACAGCTATGACGATGGTCAAGAAGATCATATAACCTATGTCGATACCATCAGCCTACTTTTCCCCGACCCCATTACCGGCCAAGCGACTGTATCAAATCGTGCAGGTGCCAAAGGTGATACCGAAGCCACCACAACATCCATATTTTTCAGTGCCGACTGGGTCTTCAGCGACGCCTGGATGGCAACCCTCGGCGCCCGCTACTCTGACGAATCCAGAGACTACCAAGGCTGCTCCTATGAACCCAATGACGCTAGCGGCGTGGGCACATCACAGTTATTTACCGCCCTATCAGCACAGCGGGCACTATTAGCCTTAGCCATCCCAGACATAGTTCAAAAAGGCGAATGCTTTACCTTGGCAGCCGACGGCAGTACCGATATCTTCACCGACACCTTAGACGAAGATAACGTCGCCGTACGCGCAGTGCTCACCTGGACGCCAAGCGACACAGCGATGCTTTATGCCTCATTCGTACAAGGCTACAAATCAGGCGGCTACCCCGTACTCAACGGCAGTGATCAAAAGCAATTAGTGCCGGTTACCCAAGAAAAACTATTGGCCTATGAAATTGGTAGCAAGACCGGATTGCTTGACGACGTCGTGCAATTGAATCTTGCGGCCTTTTACTACGACTACAGTGACAAGCAATTACTCACCCGTATCAACGATGCGGTATTTGGGCCGCTACCCATTCTGCAAAACGCCCCTAAATCCCATATCAGCGGTGCTGAAGTTGATTTGCAAATCCAGCCCACCGCAGGCCTGTTCATCTCACTTGCAGCATCGTATATCGCCAGTGAAATCGATGAGTTTGAAAGCTTTAACATCAATGGCGACGCCGAGGACTTTTCGGGGCGCCCCTTCAATTTCTCACCCAACTGGCAAGGTACCGCACTTGTTGATTATAGCTTCCCCATAAGCACTAACTGGGATATGGGCCTAGCCGTCGACTACAGCTATACCAGCGAAACCAACTCTACTATCGAAGAAGACCCTAACTACGCCCATGATGATTTTGGCCTACTAGGCGCACGTCTGCGTCTAGTCAGTGTTGACGAAACATGGACGGTGGTTGCTGCGGGGCGCAATCTAACAAATGAGTATTCAACCATCGGTGTATTCCAAATTGGCGACTCGATAGCCCGCTATACCGGTCAACCACGTACGTACAGCCTTTCGGTGAATTACGCCTTTTGATGCCGCTAGGCTTCGCCAACCTTACGCGGCATTGAATTTAACTTGACGCCGCCCTAAAGCTGACTCAATATTAAACACCTGTTTAATATTGAGTCAGCGCAGTGGATATTAGCCCAGCCCCCAGAAAACGTGGCCGCCCCAAAAAGAGCGAAGCACCCGCCCTTTCCATCGAGCAATTGCTTGATGCATCCGCAGATATCTTCGCCCGCGACGGCTATGACGGTGTTTCTCTGCGCAAGCTACAAGATGAGCTGAATGTCAGCTACACCTTTTTTCATCACTATTTCAGTTCAAAAGAACAGCTGTGGCAGGCGGTAGTAGACCGATTATGCGGCGCGACAACGGCCAAGGTTTTAGAGGCGCTTCAGCACATTGATGAAGGTCACAACGAACTTGATGCCCTTAAAGAAGGTATAGCGGTATACATTCGCAGCGCCTTTGAACATCCAGCGCTTTACCATATTTGCCAGCAAGAATCCCTGCGCGAAGGACCACGGCTTAGCTATATTCACAAGCACTACTTTGAACCCGCCTGGCAGCTCATCAGCGACATGGTTAGCAAAGTAGATGAGCTAGGCATTATCAAAGACATACCCATCGAAACGCTATTTTTTGTGGTTCAGTCTGCGACCGCACCCGTCGTCCAATTACCGTTTTACCAACGCCTTACCGGCAAAACCGAATTGCCCCCTGAATTTGTAGAAACCCATATTCAACAATCCATAGACCTGCTGTTTCACGGCTGGCGCAAATAAGAAAAACGGAGCATCCATATGAAAACATCCACCGATTATTTAGACCTGCCGCGCAAGTCGACAGACAAGGTTAAACACGTTCCCGGCGACAATGGCGCAATGCCCATTCTCGGCGACACGGTTGAGTTTCTGAGCGACTATCTGGGCTTAGTGTCACGCAAGCACAAGCTCTACGGCCCCATTTTTCGTAACAACGCCTTATTACAAAGATCCGTTGCGCTGCTAGGACCTGAGGCCAACGAGCTGGTTCTAAAGGACAGCGGAAAGATATTTTCCAGTAAAAAGGCCTGGGACCCAATTCTCGACAGGCTCTTCCCAGACGGCCTAATGCTGCGTGACTTTGACGAACACCGTTTTCATCGCCGCATACTCCAGGCCGCATTCAAAAAAGACGCCTTGCAGGGCTACCTCGACGATATGAATCCCCGCATGCGTGACGGCGTTGCCGACTTCCCTAAAAATAACGAATTTGGCTTTAAAGACAGCATTAAATCATTACTGCTAGACGTTGCCGCGCAAGTGTTTATGGGCGTCAAAATGGGTGACGAAGCCGACGCGATCAACAAAGGCTTCCTACATGCCATGGAAGCTTCAATGGCCGTAGTAAAATTGCCAATACCCGGCACAACGTGGCAAAAAGGTTTAAATGGCCGCAAGACCTTAAAGAACTTTATTGAAAAGCATATCGAGGCTAAGCGCGCTACCGAAAGCAGCGACTTCTTCTCGCAGTTCTGTCATGCCAAAGACGAAGACGGCAATGAACTGAGTAATGAAGCAGTTCGCGATCACACCATATTCCTGTTGTTTGCCGCCCACGACACCACCACCAGCACCCTATGCTCCATCATTTATGCACTGGCCAAAAACCCTGAGTGGCAGGACATTCTGTACGAGGAATGCAAGCAAATTGACGGCGACCACCTTAACTACGACGACCTACCCAAGCTCGATAAAGCTGCCTTGGTAATGAAAGAAGCACTGCGCATGTACCCACCGGTGCCCGCTATTCCCCGTCGTTTAATTAAAGAAACCGAGATCATGGGCTACCGCCTACCGGCCAATACTGGCATTGGTATTTCGCCATTGTTCACCCACTATATGGAAGAGTGGTGGACTGAACCTAAAAAGTTTGACCCAGAGCGGTTCTCGCCTGAACGCGCCGAGCACAAGCGTCATTTGTATCAGTGGATTCCCTTCGGTGGCGGTGGCCACAAATGTATCGGCCTGAACTTTGCAGAAATGCAGGTTAAGTTGTTCATGTTCCACCTGCTGCGCAATTACACCATTAGCGTTAAGCCGGGCTATGAAATGAAATACAACGCGGTGCCGATCTCCTTCCCTACCGATGGATTGCCAGTCACACTTCACGCTCGGAAATAAGCTCTACGCCTCGTAACTCTTAGCGCCAACAAGCACTTAATGCTTGCTGGCGCTTCACCCCTCTATTTAATTTACACACCACTACTTTGTACATCTCACTCAACCGAGTATCTCGAACTGACATAAGACGCCGCACGAGTTGACGTTAACGTAAACTGGAGATAGAGTAGCTATCTCAATGCAAATGACGAATAGAGCAAACCATGGCCGACAAAACATATAGCATTTCGGATCTCGCGTCTGACTTCGACGTCACTACCCGCACCATTCGTTTCTATGAAGAAAAAGGCTTACTCAATCCACTCAGGGATGGCCAAACCCGAATATACAGTCCCGCCGACCGTATCAAGTTGAAATTAATTTTGCGGGGTAAACGCCTAGGTTTATCGCTGGAAGACAGCAAAGACATCATCGAGATGTATCACCCCGAACACGACAACAGTCCGCAGCTCATCAAACTTATCGAGAAAATACGTGAGCGCCGTCGCTTACTTAAAGAACAGCTCAAACAACAATTGCAAGATTTAGAAGACATGATTTACGAGTTAAACGAAGCAGAAGACCGCTGCCAGGAAACTCTCGATGAAATAAATAAGACCAGCAGCGACGTTCACTGAACAAAAATATATAAGAGGAAAAACCATGAGCACTCTCTACCCTACTTTGAATTTCGGCCTCGGTGAAGAACTTGAAATGTTGCGCGATGCCACCCAGCAATTCGCACAGCAAGAAATTGCCCCGCGAGCGGAAAGCATAGACAAAGAAAATGCGTTCCCCATGGATCTTTGGCGCAAAATGGGGGATATGGGACTGCTGGGCATCACCGTATCTGAAGAGTACGGCGGCAGTAGTATGGGCTATTTGGCCCATGTTATTGCCATGGAAGAAATCAGCCGTGCATCGGCGTCAGTTGGCCTTTCTTACGGCGCACACTCCAATTTATGCGTTAACCAAATTTTTAAAAATGGCAACCACGTTCAACGCGAAAAATACCTGCCCAAGCTCTGCTCTGGCGAACATATTGGCGCACTAGCGATGTCGGAACCCAACGCTGGTTCAGACGTAGTTAGCATGAAACTCAAAGCTGAAAAGCACGGCGACCACTATGTACTCAATGGCAATAAAATGTGGATCACCAACGGCCCAGACGCTCACACTTACGTGATCTACGCAAAAACAGATATTCATGCCGGTCCTAAAGGAATGACTGCGTTTATTGTAGAGCGTGACTATCCAGGATTTAGCCGCTCACCCAAGCTCGATAAACTGGGGATGCGCGGCTCCAACACCTGCGAGCTTGTGTTTGAGAACTGCAAAGTCCCCGCTGAGAACATCCTCGGCAAAGAAGGCGACGGCGTAAAAGTGTTAATGAGTGGCTTAGACTTTGAGCGCACCGTGTTATCTGGCGGCCCTACCGGCATTATGCAAGCCTGTCTCGACGTAGTTATTCCCTACCTGCACGACCGCAAACAATTCGGCCAAAGTATCGGCGAGTTTCAATTAATGCAGGGCAAACTCGCCGATATGTACACCGAGCTGAATGCCAGCCGAGCTTATCTTTACACTGTAGCGCGAGCGTGTGATCGCGGCGAAGCAAGCCGCAAAGATGCTGCTGCCGTCATTCTTTACACCGCCGAACGCGCCACCCAAATGGCCTTACAAGCCATTCAATCTTTAGGCGGTAATGGCTACACCAACGACTCACCTACTGGCCGTTTACTACGCGACGCCAAACTATATGAAATTGGTGCAGGCACATCAGAAATTCGACGCATGCTTATTGGTCGCGAACTCTTTAAAGAAACAAGATAGAAATAACGCGATAGACACATCCCCTATCCAAATTAAATATTTATAAACACTTTAGGCGCCGTGAAAATGACTGTACTGACTTCGACGATTAACGCACGCGATCCAAGCTTTATAGAAAATGCCGAATACATGCAGGCGCAGGTTGACGACCTTAAAAATTTAGTCGCAGCCATTAACCAAGGTGGTGGTGAGAAGTCTCAGCGTCGCCACACTGAAAAGGGCAAGCTACTGCCCCGCGAGCGCATCCATGCACTGGTAGATGTGGGCGCACCGTTTTTAGAGCTGTCCCAACTCGCCGCGTATAAAGTTTATGACGAAGAACTCGCTGCTGCTGGTGTTATTACAGGCATTGGCCGCGTTTGCGGCCAAGAGTGCATGATCATCGCCAATGACGCGACAGTAAAAGGTGGCAGTTATTTTCCGCTCACGGTGAAGAAACATTTGCGAGCGCAAACAATAGCGCAAGAAAATCATTTGCCCTGCATTTATCTCGTTGATTCAGGCGGCGCCAACCTACCCCGCCAAGACGAAGTTTTCCCCGATCGCGAACACTTTGGTCGCATTTTCTTTAACCAAGCCAATATGTCAGCGATGGGCATTCCGCAAATCGCCGTGGTTATGGGTAGCTGCACAGCGGGCGGTGCGTATGTACCGGCTATGGCCGACGAATCAATAATTGTCAAAGAGCAAGGCACCATCTTTTTAGCGGGGCCGCCACTGGTAAAAGCCGCTACAGGTGAAGTAGTGAGCGCAGAAGATCTAGGCGGCGCTGACGTTCATTGCCGCGTGTCTGGGGTTGCCGACCACTACGCCCAAAATGATCATCACGCACTGCAATTAGCCCGCAATGCGGTAAAACGCTTAAATCGCAAAAAAACAATTCCCTTAGATTTAAGTCCGAGCGTTGAGCCGGCCTTACCCGCTGAAGAAATCTACGGCATTGTGCCCAAGGATAGTCGCAAGCCCTATGACGTTCGTGAGGTCATCGCCCGAATTGTAGACGCCTCTGACTTCGACGAGTTCAAAGCCCTATTTGGCACCACATTGGTTTGCGGCTTTGCCCGCATTTTTGGCTACCCCGTGGGTATAGTTGCCAACAACGGTATTTTGTTTTCTGAATCTGCACAAAAAGGCGCCCACTTCATCGAGTTATGCGCGCAGCGCAAAATACCGCTTATCTTCTTACAAAACATCACCGGTTTTATGGTTGGCCAGCAGTACGAATCCGGCGGTATTGCCAAGCACGGCGCCAAGATGGTGATGGCTGTTGCCTGTGCCCAAGTACCCAAGCTAACGGTACTTATCGGCGGATCCTTCGGCGCAGGTAACTACGGCATGTGCGGCCGCGCCTACGACCCACGCTTTATGTTTATGTGGCCGAACGCGCGCATCTCGGTAATGGGCGGCGAGCAAGCTGCCGGCGTTATGGCGCAAATCAAACGTGATCAGTTTGAGCGCGAAGATAAACATTGGCCGGCAGAAGATGAGAAAGCCTTTAAACAACCCATCCTCGACACCTATGAAGAACAGGGTCACCCCTACTTTGCTTCAGCACGACTTTGGGATGACGGCGTAATCGACCCAGCAGACACCCGCATGATCTTGGGCTTGAGTTTGTCTGCCAGCTTAAACAAGCCAATCGAAGAAACCAAATTCGGCGTTTTCAGAATGTAAGCGACGTTAACAACGCGCAGTCGCAATATGCGAAACCGTGAAAACCAAATTCGGGTAGTACCCAGGAAGCATAAACATGTTCGATAAAATATTAATTGCAAACCGTGGCGAAATCGCCTGCCGGGTTATTAAAACCGCGCGTAAAATGGGCATCCTTACCGTTGCGGTATTCAGCGATGCTGATGCCAATGCACTGCATGTCAGCATGGCTGACGAAGCCATTTATATTGGTGCCTCACCCGCGCGGGAATCGTATTTAGACATCGATAAAATTATCGATGCAGCCCTACTCACCGGCGCACAGGCAATACATCCCGGCTACGGTTTTTTATCAGAAAACGCCGAATTCTGCCGCCGTTGCGCAGCGGAAAATATCGTATTCATTGGGCCACCAACAAGCGCTATTGTAGCGATGGGGTCTAAGTCTGCCGCCAAACAAATTATGGAGGCTGCGGGCGTTCCCTTAGTACCCGGCTACCACGGCGACGATCAAGACCCAGAGATCATTCGCAAAGCCGCGAACGACATGGGCTACCCGGTGCTGCTCAAAGCCACTGCGGGTGGTGGCGGTAAAGGTATGCGCCAAGTGTGGAGCGCGGAAGAATTCGACAGCGCCCTGCAAGCTGCAAAGCGCGAAGCACTTAACGGCTTTGGCGACGACACCATGCTTGTTGAGAAATACCTCACCCAGCCCCGTCATATTGAAATACAAGTTTTTTGCGACAGCCATGGCAACGCCGTTTACTTATTTGAACGGGACTGCTCCATTCAGCGCCGCCACCAAAAAGTCATAGAAGAAGCCCCAGCGCCAGGTTTAAGTGAGTCATTGCGCAGCGAGATGGGCGATGCCGCGGTACGCGCTGCACAGGCAATAGATTATGTTGGTGCCGGCACCGTCGAGTTCTTATTAGATCGCGACGGCAGTTTTTACTTCATGGAAATGAATACCCGTTTGCAGGTTGAGCACCCTGTGACTGAAATGATTACTGGGCTCGACCTAGTTGACTGGCAGCTCTGTGTTGCCGCCGGTGGCACACTGCCATTAAGGCAAGATCAGCTACAACTTAGCGGACACGCCATTGAAGCGCGTATCTATGCAGAAGATCCCAATAATGAATTTTTACCTCAGACCGGTACCCTTCACTTTCTAGAAACGCCACCTGAGTCTGCACACGTTCGTGTTGATACCGGTGTTCGTGAAGGCGATGAAGTCAGCGTTTTCTATGATCCGATGATCGCCAAACTTATTGTATGGGACAAGGATCGCAGCGCTGCGCTGCGCCGTTTAAGCTCAGCGCTAAAGCAATACCGCATTAGCGGCGTTATAAACAATATCGATTTTCTTCACACCATCAGTCGTCACGAAGCTTTTGCGGCTGCTGACTTTGACACCGGCTTTATCGGTAAACACGAAGACAGTCTTCTCGACAATGTCAGTAGCCAAAACCCAACACGCCTCGCGCTCGCTGCTCTGTACTTAGTTCTTGCGCAAAAGCAACGCATTAACAACTACGCGTCGGCTAGTAACGATGTCAATTCGCCTTGGAACAACCCATACAACTGGCGCCCCAATCAAGCTGCTGAGCATTGTTTTACGCTTAAAGTAGGCGAAGAACTACACGCTGTTTCGGTAACGGCACAATCGAATGCCGATAACGCCGCGTTCATTATTCGTCTTGCCGATACGGCGTATATCGTCGATGGCCGTTTAGATGGGCGAAACCTGAAGGCCAACATAAGCGGCCATAAACTTTCGGCTACCGTGGCCGCTCACAACGGCGAATACTGCCTGTT
This sequence comes from Zhongshania sp., assembly GCA_018066965.1. GTDB lineage: Bacteria > Pseudomonadota > Gammaproteobacteria > Pseudomonadales > Spongiibacteraceae > Spongiibacter. Next base: position 18,663 of record JAGPVP010000032.1, read on the forward strand.
CAGCGCAGAGCAAACCATGCCCTTCGCGATTCAGGGACCCGACCTAGGCGATAACAGCGACAATGCAGGAGAAAACCAACTCGTCGCGCCAATGAACGGCACAGTGGTCAGCCATCTCGTCGACACTGGCAGCACTGTAAGCAAAGGCACGCCGCTGATGATCATGGAAGCAATGAAAATGGAACACACCATTCGCGCACCCGCCGACGGCGTTGTAAATGCGTTTTACTTCCAAGCCGGTGAGCTAGTTAGTGGCGGCGCAGAGCTTATTCAGTTCGAGCGAACTGAATAAGTTTATTAGCAAGGATTGCATGCCCTTCGAGTTAGGGCATGCAATATATCTTTAATGCTAAGTCCAAGAATTTACAACTAACATTTCAACTACTAACAAAACTCATAGGACAGATTGCCGTAACGACTATCTCGTAGATCAACGCTGCCCATCACTTTTGGTTTTGTCCGTCTCCATCAAGGAATTTTCACGCATCATGGGCGCCAATACTGGTTGAATAATTTTTAACAGCTGCGTTGCAAGCCCACTGGTAAACTCAAAACCGCCGGACGTGGCGCCGCCAACATGGGCGAGAATAACACCAAAAAAGCGATCACCAATGTAGAAGGCAAATATGGCGTTACGATTTACTGCCTCTTCTGCGATAAGGCGTCCACCCGCACCGTATGATTTTATTTTGTG
>JAGPVP010000035.1 GCA_018066965.1 Zhongshania sp.
GCCTATTTGAAATCTCAGGGGCTGTACGAATTGCGCGATGGTTGGATCAAGCTTCACCATTCTTAGTGAAACGCCCTGTGCGGATCCGCATGCAGGGTGTTGTGGGGGCTGAGGGTTAGAGACCCTCGGCTACCCGATTAAGCATTAAACTCAATTACATGCCCTGTGGATAGTGATAGCTCAAATGCCTCAGGGTATGGGCTAGCATCTTTCGTTAGGTCTACCTCAAAAATAGATCCGCAGTCGAAGACCAAACGGAAGAACGACTGCTCTAGGTATTCGGCTTTGGCGATCCTGGAGCCAATCAAGCTCACAAGCTTATCTGCGTATTCCGGCTGCCTCTGTCTATACACCTTTCCATCCGATTCTACCGAAAACGGATTACAGATATTGATCTTGTGGCCATCATGGAAAATGAGCTGGACGTAGTCATGAACGAACCAGACTTGCGAAAGCATCTCCCAATTTTTCAGTTCTTCAAACATAGCTGCTGATCTACTTTTCTTGGGGAACTCGGCTGCTTAACAGTTTTGTTATGACGACTCTGGCCATATATCACTTTGGCCCCCTTATCACGGAACTGGCTTTTACGTTGACTAGAAATTTATTGGGAATTCAATGATGTAGCGACATCGCCATTAGCGAGTGTCGGTCAAACGGAGACTACTTCCCTTTAATTCTGCCAAACATTCCTTTCCATTGATCATATCGCGTTTTGTATAAATTTCAATCGGTTAAGTGATTCACCATGGTGTTAATGGGAAGCACTCTCTTGTTCACTTGTTTCGACTACGCGAAAGCTGTGACTGACCGCTAATGTGACATTCCGGCCACAATATGAGTGAATGTGTGGCCATTATATGGGTGAAACGCCGTCACGAATTGAAATGCAGGTCCACAGAACAGCCACTTTTGGCCAACATATGGTTCAAACATCCGGCTTGGTAATGGGTGAATCAACATTTAGACCACTGACAAACCCCAGTATTTTTATTGGGTTTTTTTTATGTCTAGATGTTGGAATTCACAACCGTAGTCACTGTTCTCCTGCTTTGGCTTTAGCCATATTTTACTATGACTTTTATGGCTTGATAACTTGCCACATCGTATTCATCTGAATGTGTCGCTATGCCAATTTACTCACCCACACCCCCACATCTAATGTCGATTCCGGCTCACCGATGAATGATCCTGCGATGGGTGGTACTGATTTAGACAGCCGCGCTACGGCGACCGGGATATGATCTGTGCCAGCCATTTCGCCGATGGTGGGGTCGAAGCCTTTCCAGCCTGCACCGGGTAAATAAACCTCTGCCCATGCGTGGGTTGCGCCAGCAGCATCTAGTCCCGGTGCGTGTAAATAGCCGGTAACGAAACGTGCGGCAAGCCCCATGCATTTTGCCGCGTCCATAAATAATTGGGCAAAGTCGCGGCAGGAGCCGGTATTGCACGCCAGTGTTTCTTTGGCGGTTTGTACGCCGGGCTCTTCCCTTAATTTGTAGGTGAAGCTTTTATAAATGTGGCTGGCGATGCGTTGCAGGGCGGTGTAGGTCTGAATTTTTTCGTCCGCTTGCCAGAGTTGCTGTGTCCATAGTTTGATCTGTTGTTGGGTGTCTTGATCGGGCAATTGCATATGGGGGCTTAGCAATACTTGATCGTCTTGGGTGTAGTTAAACGGATAGTGAACGGCGTAATCGGCAACCATAAAATTAAGCGGCGCTTCATTATATTGCTGAATGATGAGTTCGCTTTCAAATATCAGTTGCTGAGTGGCTTGCTCGAAGGTCGCGGTGGCAACGGAGTTCCCCTCGGCATCGCGGTGCCAGAGTAGGGTGGCATTGGGGGTGATGTTGAGTGAAAACGATTCGATGCGCAGCTCGTAATCTTCCCGCGGACGTAGGCGCAGGAAGTGCGGCCCAAGTGTCACCGTGGATGAAAAATTATAGTAGGTGCGGTGGAGAATTTTATAGCGCTGCATAGTGTGTCCAGTATTGGATCGAACCCAGAGTTTTTTGATTAATTGACGACAGAGCTTTCGCTAATGCGCTCTACGCTAACCACTTGGCTGGACGGATATACCCCCGGGCCAAATTGATTGTAAACCGCAACGTCGGCGGCATCGCGACCATAACCAATAGCGACGTAACCGCCTTTTAAACTTGGCTGGGTTGCGTCAAAGGTGTACCAGCGATCGCCGACATAGGCTTCAAACCACGCGTGTAAATCCATGGGTTGTAGACCGTATAAATAACCAACCACCATGCGCGCGGGAATGCTTAGGCTTCGGCACAGGGCGATGCCTAGGTGGGCCATGTCGCGGCACACCCCCCATTGTCTGGTGTTGATTTCAATGGCAGTTACTTGCACGTCGTTGGCGCCTGGGGTGTAGCTAATTGTATTGCGCAACCAGTTCTCAATGGCGGCCACTTGGTCATACCCCAAAAATTGGCCGTAGGTAATTTCTAAGGCCATTTGGCCAAAGCGATCAGATTCGCAGTAGCGGCTAGGTAGTAAATAATTGAGTACGGAGTCAGGTAGGTTCTGAATTTCTACAAATGGCGCACCGGGAGCTTGGTCTAAGAAGTCAGCGGTTTTAGCTTCTGCGCGGGTATGTATAGAGAAGTAACCGGGTTGGGCAACTAAGCGCTGACAAAGGTTGCCGTAGCCATCGGTAAATTCAAATGCAGGCACACTAGGGGCTAATTTGTACTGCTCGCTGGCAATCCATTGTTGGGCGCCGCTGCGGGGTCTAAGCATTAAGACAAAGGGGGTCGGCACTTCTATGTCGAAAGATAAGTCGCAACTCGTTTTTAACCACATGCGTCTACTCCTGTTGGATGTAACACGCGCTTGTTTAAGCGCGGTGATTGAAGCTTGGGGTATCGTGTTTAGTTTGATGGCTGGTCGAGATGTTCTGTGTTTAAAAGTGTGGCTCGCTACAGAGGTATACCATGATTACAGTGTTACTGTGACAATTGATACTACATTAGTCTTAATAAAACGATGGCAAACCCACGCTTAAGACCAGAAGGGGGCGTTTAAGTTTATATCTATTTCGTCTTTGCTGGCGGGATGGATAAATTGCAATCGCGATGCGTGTAGCAGTAATCGTTCAGCGGCGGCCTTCGCGGCGGGGTGGGCGTAAAATTCGCAGCCCAATATGGGGTGGCCAATACTCGCGGTGTGTACCCTAAGCTGGTGGGAGCGGCCAGTGATGGGAATTAATAAGAGTTTACTGTGGCCATCTTCTGTCAGGCCGCAATTTTCAAAATGAGTTTGGGCGTGTTTGCCGTAGTCAAAATTGAGTTCTTGGCGGGGGCGATTGGGCCAGTCGCAGGCAAGGGGCAGGTCGATAAAGCCTTCTCTGCTAGTGACGTTGCCGAACACCACGGCTTGGTATTCTTTATAAATTTTGCGGTCTTGGAATAGCCGGCTTAGGGCGCGATGGCTATCAGCGTGACAGGCAATAATCATGAGGCCTGAGGTCGCCATGTCTAGACGGTGAACAATAGTTGCGTTGGGATAGTCTTCGTTGATGCGACTAATCAAGCAATCTTTATTGTCGGGATGACGGCCGGGCACAGAGAGTAGGCCGGCAGGCTTGCTTACAATCAGCAAGTCGTCGTCGCGATGCAGATAGCGAATGGCTTCAGCGCAATAGGGCACAATAAAATCGGCGCCGGTGCTTTGCGGGTTTTCTGTTGAGCTGTCTGACATAAACGCGATTTGGCTGCGGCAATAGTGGGGCGCAAGTATACCGGATATTTGCGCCTTAATTTTTGCTGCGTAAAGAACTGGGTATTAACGCAAAGAAGGAGTCGAGGCGGTCGTTTTCATAATACCAGCCGAGTTGTTCTGCGCAGTGTTCGCAGTGGGCATATTGCCAGCGATAGCCTTGAAACCAGCAGTATTGCGCGGTGGCTCCACCATTGATGATGGTGCCGGGCGCTGAATGGAAACAGCATACATCGTAAATGATGCCATCGGGATTGACGAAGCGGTGGTGGTGTTGGTCGTTAATGCGGGTGCGGTAATTATTGGCGGTAATGGCCTGGCGGCAGTTGAGGCAAGAGATAAGTTCAGAGGGCTCGCTGTCTTCAAGCTGAAATAAAACGTCGTGTACCAACTGCTTAATGGGCAAATTACTCATAGGCTTCTCCGATTCTATTTGGCGCAGATAAGGGCGTGCGCCGAAAAATCCAGTAAAATGCTGAGCTTCTCGAGTTTAACATATAAGGGTTCCGGCTTTGCAGCAAGTGCTTTCATCCATTGAGAATGAACATTCCCTCGGTAGTTTATTACAGGCGTTTTTGCCTTCAGCAAAGGTGGTAAGAACAAGCTTGCCCTTGGTGCCAGAAATGCAGTTATTTCTGTTGAGCGCCGATTTTCCTCAGCACGATTTAAGCCCTGAGCAAACCCAGCGGATTATGAATTACCCCGCGTACTGGTGTTTTTGCTGGGCCAGTGGGCAGGTGATGGCGCGCCATATTTTTGATAATCCAGAGTTGGTTCGCGGTAAACGAGTCTTGGATTTTGGCTGCGGTTCTGGTGTCGCTGCAATTGCAGCTAAGCTGGCGGGCGCTGCCGAGGTGATCGCTTGTGATCTTGATGAAGACGCGATTAAAGCCAGTCGGGCGAACGCCCAGTTAAATGGTGTGGTGTTGGATTACAGCGGGGATTTTTTCGCCAGCGACGAGCAATACGATGTGATTTTGGTGGCAGACGTTTTGTATGATCGCGCAAATTTGCCTTTGTTAAATGCGTTTTTACGCCGTGCGCCGGCGGTGTTGGTGGCAGATTCGCGGGTAAAAGATTTCCAGGTAGATGGATATCGGTGGCTGGCTTTTCAGCGCGCCACCACGGTGCCGGACTTGGCTGAGTCTGAGGAATTCTCCCGCGTTAATCTTTATCTTGGTGGGCGTGAGCCAGTTTATCGCTGATGGGTTTGGGCGGCAGCAACGCCAGGAAATTATCGCGGGCGACTTTACGTGCAGTCTCCTTGCTTAAGGCGTCTAAAAATGGCGCGTATTCATTTAAGGTTTCGGCCATTTTGTCATAACTGCCTAGGGCGTCTGAGCCGATCATAAACTGGTTTGGGTATTGTTCTACTAGCGCGACCCAGCCCGCCACGGCTTTATGGTCTTTATTAAGTAAATAGGGTTCGAGCACCGTCCACGATAAATCGACATAGAGGTTTTTGTGGCTAGCCAAGAGTTTTTCGAGTTCTGTTAATAAGAAATCCAATTTGTCTTGATAGCGATGAAGCGTAGCGCTGGTGCCGGCGTGGGCCCAAATAAAATTCACATCGGTGTGAGCGGCAAGGGCGTCTTTAATTTCGCTGATGTAAAGTGGATTGCGTTCGCGCTTTGAGGTGATATTGCTATGCAGCAATACCGGCAAACCGAATTCTGCCGCCACCCGATAAACGCGGTACATGGCCTCGTTGTTGGCTCTTGGGGTGTCGTCTTGGGTGAGGGCGGTAAGATCGTCGTGACGTGTTAATACTTCGCCTATGCCCTGCCAAACATCGGGATAGGTTTCTAGCATTTGCCGCAAATGCTTGTCGGCATTTTTGTCGGTGGGATTAAAGCCGCATAAAAAGGGATGTAGCCGCGCTTGCTGGTCTTTGGGGAGTTTACGGTAGGCTTCGGCCACATAACTGTCGGTGGCGCTATACCAATACATACCGGCGTCGTCGCCTGCGTAGTAGCGTGGCCGCTTGGGTTCGCTCTCATGCCATTTTTTCATGAGCGGAATGCCGCTGATCATGGCGTGGTCAATATTGCCCTTGTCCATGGCGCGAATAAGTTCTGGCAACGGTTCGCCTTCTTGGAAAAAATCGACCACATGGACGTGGGCATCACTGTAATCGTAGTTATTCGCGCTTGGCTGTTGTGGCGATTCTGCCATCGACCACGGTGTGTTTAATGTCAGTAAAAGACAGGTGATTAGGTTAAAGCGGGCGCTAAGACGGCCTTGTCGTAGTTGATCCATTGTATCCTCGGTAGCGGTATTGCCTGCTTTCTGACCGGCACTTGCCGCTGAGGTTCATTGCGAGTGTTGCCTGTGTGTTAGCCCGCTCGATGTAAAAGATCGTGAAAGGCCTTGGTTAGCGGATTGAGATGTTTGCCACGCGGGTGAACTGTGCACCAAGAACGCCGAATGGGAAAACCTTGAACGGGTAGCGAGATTAGGGTGCCTGCGGCGACCGCGTCACTAATCATCGCGGTAGGTAGTACCGCACAATTAATGCCGCTATTAAGCGCGTGTTGAATGGCGGTATTGCTACCCATTTGCCGAATATGTTGAATGACGCAGCTCTGTTGCTGGCAAAAACGCTCGAAGATTTGGCGGGTGCCTGAGCCGGATTCTCGCAGCAAGATCGGATATTCCAATAATTCTATTAAGGTGATGTTGCTTTTTTGATTGAGTGGGTGGCTTGGGTTCGCGACGAGCGAGAGTTTATGTTCCGCAAAGGGGGTGTAGGTGAGTGCACGACCATCCGGTACTTGGGTCATGATGGCGAGGTCGTCGAGATTATCCCTTAGCCTTTCCAGTAAGCGCTGATGATTGACGACGTGCAGCACCACTTCAACGTCGGGGTGCTGCTCGCAAAAAACGTTTATATACGGCGGTAGAAGGTGTTCGGCACTGGATTCAATCGCGATATTCAGACTGCCTTGAAGGCGGCCGTGTAAGTCGGTGAGTTCGATTTCTAGGTGAACTAGGCGCTGTTTTAACTCGCGGGCCGCCCGCAGCATCACATCGCCGGCGGCGGTAAGGAATAGCTGTTTGCCGATGTAATCAAATAAGGCTTGGCCGACGACCTCTTCCAGGCTGCGTATTTGCGAGCTAACAGCGGGCTGGGTAAGTGACAGCTGTTCGGCTGCTTTTGAATAGCTGCGATGCAGGCATACCGCCAGAAATACGTCTATTTGACGCAGGGTGAGGCGGTTTAAATAGCTGACTTCCATGCGGGGCCTTGGCAAAATGTAATCAGGTATAAGTAATACCTTATTCTAACTAAAATAAATATTAATTTTTTATTGTTGGTGTTTTTCTGTACGGTTGCGAAGTAGCTGTTTACAGGCGCGATGGCCTGAGCGGAACTGGGCGAACTGCCCCTCATGGAGATTCACGATGCTGAAGAAAATCCTGATCGCCAACCGCGGTGAAATTGCGGTGCGAATAGTGCGGGCCTGTGCCGAGATGGGCATACGGTCGGCGGCTGTTTACACCGAGCCAGACCGGTTTTCGTTGCACGTTAAGCGCGCAGATGAGGCCTATAACGTCGGTGCCGATCCATTGGAGGGGTATTTAAACCCTCGCAAATTAGTGGCCTTGGCGGTAGAAACTGGGTGCGACGGTTTACATCCGGGCTACGGATTTTTGTCTGAGAACGCGGAATTGGCGGAAATATGCGTTCAGCGTGGGATTACCTTCATTGGGCCCAGCGCAGAAGTTATTCGTCGCATGGGGGATAAAACCGAAGCCCGCCGTGCGATGACGGCTGCTGGCGTGCCAGTAACGCCTGGTACAGAAGACAATTTGAAGGGTATTGAAGACGCCGTTACCGTTGCCGAAGGCATTGGCTATCCAGTGATGCTAAAAGCAACCTCTGGTGGCGGCGGTCGTGGGATTCGGCGTTGCGATAGTGAAGCAGACCTGCGGCGTCAGTATGATCGCGTGGTATCCGAGGCGACCAAGGCCTTTGGTCGTGCCGAGGTTTTTCTTGAAAAATGCATAGTGAATCCACGCCACATAGAGGCGCAGATTCTGGCCGACAGCCACGGCAATGTGATTCATTTATTCGAGCGCGATTGCTCAATCCAACGCCGTAACCAAAAGCTGATTGAGATCGCACCTTCGCCACAATTAACGCCGGAGCAGCGCGCTTATATTGGTGAGATGTCGGTGCGCGCTGCCGAAGCCGTTGGCTATGAAAATGCCGGCACGGTGGAATTCTTGCTCGCCGACAATCAAATCTACTTCATGGAAATGAACACGCGGGTCCAGGTCGAGCACACCATCACCGAGCAAATCACGGGGGTGGATATTGTGCGTGAGCAAATACGCATAGCCTCTGGCTTGCCACTGGGTTATCGCCAGCAGGATATTTCTTATCGCGGCTTTGCCATGCAGTTTCGGGTCAATGCGGAAGATCCTAAAAACGACTTTCTACCCAGCTTCGGCAAAATTAGCCGTTATTACGCACCGGGTGGTCCCGGCGTACGAGTCGATACAGCCATTTATACTGGCTACACCATTCCGCCGTATTTCGATTCTATGTGTCTCAAATTAATTGTTTGGGGTTTGACCTGGGAAGACGTGCTGGATCGTGGGGTGCGGGCGCTAAACGATATGCGCTTGCAGGGCGTGAAAACTACCGCGACCTATTACCAACAAATTTTAAAACATCCCGACTTCCGTTCCGGTCATTTTGATACCAGCTTTGTAGAAAGCCACCCCGAATTGACCCAATACTCGGATAAAAGTCGCCCTGAAGATATCGCACTCGCGGTGGCTGCTGCCATTGCTGCCCACGCTGGTTTGTAAGAAAAAAGGATTAGATGATGAACCAAGAAAAAGCTGTTCTGATTACTGATGTCACCCTGCGTGATGGTCACCAATCGCTACTCGCAACACGTATGCGTACCGACGATATGCTGCCGGTTTGCGTCCAGCTCGATGCCATTGGATTTTGGTCTTTAGAGGTTTGGGGTGGCGCGACCTTTGACGCTTGCGTGCGTTTTCTAAAAGAAGATCCCTGGGAGCGTTTGCGCAAATTGCGTGACGCGCTGCCAAACACCAAATTACAAATGTTGGTGCGAGGCCAAAACCTATTGGGTTACCGTCATTATGCCGACGATGTGGTTGAGGCGTTTATTCAAAAATCCGCCGATAACGGCATGGATATATTCCGTGTTTTCGACGCTATGAACGACGTGCGCAATTTACAAACCGCGATCGCTGCGGTAAAAAAATCTGGCAAGCATGCACAGGGCACAATTTGTTATACCACCAGCCCAGTGCATACCACGGCCAAATTTGTAAAGCAGGCTAAGGACATGGTGGCGCTCGGGGTAGACTCCATTGCGATAAAAGATATGGCCGGTCTGTTAACGCCAATGGCGACGTCTGAGCTGGTCAGTGCGCTAAAAGATACCGTCGATGTTCCGTTGGCTTTGCACTCCCATATGACCTCGGGTCTTGCCGGCTTGTGTCAGTTAAAAGCCATAGAAGCAGGTATCGATATTATCGACACCGCCATGTCGGCCTTCGCCAACGGCACTAGTCACCCAGCCACCGAAACCATGGTTGCTGCACTTAAAGGCACGCCCAGAGATTCGGGTTTAGATTTGCCAGCCTTACAGGAAATTGCGGCTAAGCTCTGGGAAGTGCGTAAAAAATATCACCAATTTGAAAGTGAATTTACCCGCGAAGACGTGAGCGTACAGATTAACCAAGTGCCCGGCGGCATGATGTCTAATCTGGCTAACCAGCTAAAAGAGCAGGGCGCGTTGAATCGCATTGGCGATGTATTTGCTGAAATTCCTGCGGTCCGCAAAGACCTGGGTTATCCGCCCTTGGTAACGCCAACCTCACAAATCGTTGGCACCCAAGCGGTGATGAATATTCTAGCCGACAAACGCTATACCACCATTACCAACGAAGTGAAGCGTTATCTGCAAGGCCATTATGGTGCGGCACCGGCTGAGGTAGACAAAGACCTACGGGCCCGCGCGATTGGTAGTGAGGACGTCATCGATGTGCGCCCTGCAGATTTACTGGCGCCAGAATTGGCGAAGCTCCGCAAGGAAGTCGGCGAGCTGGCTAAATCAGAAGAAGACGTACTGACCTACGCCATGTTCCCAGATTTAGGTCGCGCATTTTTGACCGAGCGGGAAGCGGGCACTCTGGTTCCGGAAGTATTAGAGCCTATTGGCCAAGCGACTCGTCCTGTAAGCGAAGGTGGCGTACCAACTGAGTTTGTTATTGATGTTCATGGTGAGAGTTATCAGGTTGCTATTACTGGCGTCGGCATTAAAGGGGCAGGTAAGCGTCACATATATATGACGCTGGATGGTATGCCCGAAGAAGTGGTGTTTGAAGCCCTGAATGAATACAAGGCTGAAGGCGCGAGTGGTCGCAAATCCGCCAGCAAACCAGGCCATGTCAGCACCAATATGCCGGGTAATATTGTCGAAGTGTTGGTTGCTGTCGGTGACACAGTGACTGCGGGGCAGCCAGTATTAGTCACCGAAGCTATGAAAATGGAAGCCGAGGTGCAGGCGCCAATCAGCGGTAAAATCGTCGAGATCTTTGTTAAGAAAGGTGACCGTGTGACTCCGGGTGAGGTGCTTGTAGAAATTGAGGCGGGTGTATAAACATTAGGTTTATATTTTTGAAGAAAGGCTTGCGATTTTAACTGATAATCATTATCATTTAAATCAAGTCAGAGCGGTGCTCAATGTGAGCCCCCATTTACACAGTGCCTCCCTGATTCTCTCCGATTTGCCCCGCATTCAGCAGTGAATGCGGGGTTTTTTATGCCTAGATAGATGTGTGGCCGATTAGTTGCGGTAAATAGTTTGAATTAGGTGGTAACCAAACTGAGTTTTAACGGGGCCGTGAACGTCTAAAACAGATTCCTTAAACACCACATCATCAAAGGGTTTCACCATTTGACCGGGACGAAACTCGCCGAGATCGCCACCTTTTTTGCCTGATGGGCAGTCAGAGAATTTCTTAGCTAAATCACCGAAATCAGCGCCTTTGGCAATTTGGTTTTTTAAGTCTTGGGCTTGTTCTTGAGTTTTTACCAGAATGTGGCGTGCACTAGCGACGGTCATGTTGGAGTCCTTGTTAGATGGTTTTGGCGATTATAGCAGGCTGGAGTGAGGCTGTGTTTGTGATGTAGTGTGTAGTAATAAGCTAGTAGGCATAACTAGGTTTAGTATTGGGTATGTTCAGCGTGGTGTGAATCATTGGGAGTATATTGTCGGTCTTCGCTTGGGCTTTTCAGATCTGTAAATGTAAGAAGAAGTGCGCTGGGTAAATAGCGGTGCCGTGTAGTATCTTCACATGTATCGTCGTGATCCTGAGTTTGGTCGCGCGGGCTTGTACATGCAGTTCGTCATTTACCGCTCCCACTGTTCAATCGGACAAGTTACATGATTTGCGCTGCGCTGACGCGAATTTTCCTTGTCACAGAACAATGCTCGGGATCTTAAAAAATATTTCGCTTAACAATAAATATTTTTGTGGGTTTTAATTTTAAAAGCTGGCGCTATTTGGTCAGTAGCGTTACCCTTGGTAACAAGTTTCCGCTTCAAATTCGTGACACCCCGCAGAGCCCCAAAGCCGTTGTTTGTTTCGCATGGCTTCCTCATTCTGCTGTCTGCCAGAGTCTAATTGCGTTCTCAAATCTTTTACAGAAAATAGAGAAAAGTAGTTTATGAACACTCCCAAATACGCTGGCTTTTGGATACGTGTTGGCGCTTCCGTCATCGATTCAATCTTAATTATGCTGCTCGTCGGCCCGCTACTAACGGCAATTTATGGTCGCGGATATTGGCTGGGGGAGCAGGGCATGGGTACAGGTCTAGATGTAGCCCTAAACTATCTTCTTCCGGCGGTGGTGATTTTAGTTTTCTGGGCATATAAGTCTGCAACCCCGGGAAAAATGATGACGCATTTACAAATCATTGATGCACGAACCGGTGCCAAGCCAACAAGCACTCAATTTATGTTGCGCTACATTGGTTATTACGTGGCCATGATTCCCCTATTTCTCGGTATTATCTGGGTCGCGATAGACCCCAAAAAGCAGGGCTGGCACGACAAAATGGCAGGAACAGTCGTGGTGATAAAAACTGCTGCAGATGAACGCCAGGACGGTGACGAGTCAAATGTTTTAAATTAATGATGTTAGTGAGGTGTGTATGAATATTGTAGTTGTTGGCGGTGGTGCAGGAGGACTACCACTGGTTACAAAATTAGGAAAGAGTTTGGGCAAACGCGGCAAAGCCAATATCACCCTAGTTGACGCCAGCGCCAGCCATATTTGGAAACCCCGCTTCCATGAAGTCGCCACCGGCGCGATAGATTCAGACCTCGACGCAGTAGATTATCGCGCCCACGCCCACCAAAATTATTACAGCTTTTCTAAAGGTCGTATGAGTGGCTTAGATCGAGACAAAAAAGAAATTATTCTCGAGCCGGCGACTGGCTCCACCGGAAAAGAAATTCTTCCCGAGCGGCGTATTCCCTACGACTATCTTGTGGTCACTGTTGGCAGTCTTGGTAATGACTTTAATACCGCCGGTGTTCGCGACAATTGCTTATTTTTAGATACCAGGGAGCAGGCCGATCGTTTTCACGAACGCTTTTTAAATCACTGTCTCAGCGCAGATTTTTATCGTGACACGGTTTCGGTTGCCATTGTGGGCGGCGGCGCAACCGGCGTAGAGTTGGCGGCAGAAATTCATCATGCGATAGCCCTTTTAAAACTTTACGGACACAAAGAGCTTGATCGCAGCCGCTTACAGGTACATATCATCGAGGCGGGGCCGCGCTTATTGCCGGCATTGAGTGAGAAAATTGCCAGTGCGGCGCAAGCTGAGTTAGAGAATATGGGCGTGAAAGTCCATACCGGCACCATGGTGAAACAAGCCGATGAACAGGGCTTTATTACTGGCGACGGTGAGCGAATCGACGCAGCCTTATTAGTATGGGCTGCGGGCATAAAAGCGCCGGACGTGATTGGCGAGTGGGGGCTAGAAGTTAATCGTATTAACCAATTGGTGGTTGATCCCAATTTGCAAACCGCTGACACCGCCATATTTGCTATAGGCGATTGCTGCGCCTGCGAGCTTACTGAGGGCAAAAACGTACCTCCCCGTGCGCAGTCTGCTCAGCAAATGGCCAACCATACAGCGGCAAATTTACAGCGCATAGTGAAAGGGCAGCCGTTAAAACCTTTTAAATATCGTGATCACGGCTCGCTAGTGTCGCTGTCTGAGTACTCAGCCTTGGGTAGTTTAATGGGCAGCGTTCGCGGCGGTAGCTTCTTTATCGAAGGCTGGATGGCACGGATGATGTACGTCAGCCTATACCGCCTACATCAAGCGGCGATCTATGGCTGGTTGCGTACATTAATGCTGCTAATGGCAGGGCGCTTTAATCGTTTGCTGCGGCCTAGATTGAAGTTGCACTAGAGTGTGGCGTGGCCTCAATCGTTTGGGTGTTTTACGATTGGGGCTGTTTCTTTGAAGAGCTAAAGTACTGTTTCTAATGTAGTAGTAAAGAGTATAGATAAGGATTTTGTTGTCTATGTTCAGTTTGCGTCATGTCATAAGGTTATTACCCAATTCTTCAAAAGTTTCGCAAATCAGGCCCTATTTATAGTAGCCATACACATTTTCGCTTAAAGTTACCCGAGGATTTGGATTTCTTAAATACTGCTATGGAGTGTGGTATGAATTTTAGAGGAAGAACTAATCGCCTGCTCAACTCGCCTGAGACTCGTTCGGGGCGTGTATTTGCACTTACTATTCAGTCCCTCATTTTGTTGTCTTTAGTGACATTTTCGATAGGGACTTTACCTGATCTATCTGTAACAGAAACTAAAACTCTGAGGTGGATAGAAATAATAACGGTCTTGATTTTTACTGCTGAATATATTTTAAGAATAGCCGTTTCAGATAAACCGCTAAAATTTGTATTTAGCTTTTACGGAATCATTGATCTTGCCGCTATCCTTCCATTTTATATTGCTTCTGGTTTCGATCTGAGGGTGGTGCGATCGTTCCGGCTACTTCGACTAATCCGTATTCTTAAGCTTGTAAAATACAACAAAGCTATAAAGCGATTTCATAAAGCACTAGTCATCGCCAAAGAAGAACTAATTTTGTTTGGCTTTGTTTCAACGATATTGTTGTATTTATCGGCAGTTGGGATTTATTATTTTGAGAATAAGGCGCAACCAGAAATATTTAAGTCCGTTTTTCATAGCTTATGGTGGGCAGTTACTACGTTAACGACTGTTGGTTATGGTGATATGTATCCAGTTACATCTGGGGGAAAGTTTTTTACTTTCTTCGTGCTGATGATAGGCTTGGGGATTATCGCGATACCAACTGGGCTAGTTGCTTCGGCATTGTCTGAGGCGCGTAATGGAAATGAGCTAGATGAGCTGGAAGCAGATTATTAAGTGCTCTTGATGTAACCTTCCTATCGTCTAATTCACCTAAAGCGTTTAGGAGCGTCAATGCCGTCGCAGCAAGCCGAACTTGAGTTCATCGATATTGATCTCTGTGTAGAGAAAATCATTAGCCGACTAGGGAAGGACTTACGTGTTGCCATGCCTTTGGGCTTGGGTAAACCGGTGGAATTAATCGATGCCTTGTATCGTCGAGCTTGCGATGACCCCAGCCTGTCCTTAACCATTCTCACCGCACTCAGTTTGGAGCGTCCACGTGAGAGCGATGCTATTCGTGGTCGCTTGCTTAATCCGGTGTTTGATCGACTCTACGCTAATTACAGTGAACCCCTGTATCTGCAAGATGAACGCAAAGGCCAAATGCCCGCCAATATTCGGCTTTGCGAATTTTATTTTAAGGCCGGTAGTCGCTTGGGCCACGATGCCGCGCAGCAACATTATATAAGTTCAAATTACACTCATGCGGCGAGGGATGTTGTCGCCAGAGGCTGCAATGTTGTTATTCAATTGCTTGCGCGGGAGGGCAATGCTCTTAGTATGAGCTGTAACCCCGATACCTCAGCTGAGGTGGCCGCGCGTTTGAGGGAATCTCAGCGCGATTATGTGGCGGTTGGTGTGGTGCATTCAGATTTGCCATTTATGTATGGTGATGCCGAAGTCGATGCGACCCAGTTCGATTTTTTAGCGACAACCGATAGTGAACAACATGCGTTGTTTCAAGTGCCACGACTGCCGCCGATTCCGGATACCGATTACGCGATTGGCTTACGCGCCAGCGCTTTAATTGCCGATGGCGGGACCTTACAGCTAGGTATTGGCGCGATGGGCGATGCGATTGTGCAGTCGGTGTTGTTGCGTCACAAAGAAAACGTCGACTACCGTGAATTGCTAGAGAAGTTTGGTGTTGATCAAAATAATGCGAATTTGGTCGACGCAATAGGCGGGCGCGATACTTTCAAACAAGGCTTGTACGGCGCCACCGAGATGTTTGTAGAAGGATTCCTGCACCTGTTTGAGGCTGGTGTAATGCGCCGCCCTGTTTACGATTTTTGGGCCTTGCAGCAACTGATTAATCTTGGCAAGTGCGATCCTTTGGCATTGCGGCCTGAATGTTTGCCCGCCTTGGCAGAGTTAGGCGTGCGAGAGTTGCGTGGTAAAGATTTTGATGTGCTGCAATATCACGGATTTTTCAATGGCGATTGCCGTTATAGCGAAGGGCAGTTGTTCTCCGTTGGCGGTGAAAGTTGCCCTGCCAATATTGCGAATCCAGTGAGTCAGCAGTTTATGGCCACGCATTGTTTGGGTTCGCAATTACGTAATGGCGCAGTAATGCACGGTGGTTTCTTTTTGGGTAGTGAGGCGTTTTATAGCGCGCTGCGCGATATGCCCAAAGAAGAGCGTCGTAAGCTGGCGATGTGCGGCGTCGAAAAAATAAATCAATTAGATCAAAACCCGCGTCTGTATAAGGCGCAGCGCCAAGCTGCACGGTTTATTAATACCGGCTTAAACGTGAGTCTGAACGGCGCGGTCGCATCAGATACCTTGGAAAACGGCCAAGTTTTGTCCGGTGTGGGAGGGCAGTACAATTTTGTCGCTATGGCGCATCAACTTGACGGTGGTCGCTCGGTGTTAATGATTCGCGCCAGTCGTATTCAAGGCGGCAAAGCGGTGTCTAATATTGTTAGCCATTATGGTGCCTGCACGATCCCTCGTCATTTACGCGATATTGTTGTTACCGAGTATGGCATTGCGGATTTGAGATCTAAAACAGATGAAGAAGTGTGCAGCGCCTTGATTAATATTGCGGATTCACGTTTTCAAGCTGGGTTAGTTGCGGGGGCTAAGGCGGCAGGCAAGTTGCCTAACAGTTATCTTGTGCCGCCAGAGTTTAGAAATAACTTTCCTCATGTGATCAGTGCCAACGTTGCATGGGCTCGCACAAAGGGTATGATGCCGGCATATCCTTTTGGCTGTGACTTTAGTGAAGAGGAATTAGCGGCGGCCTCGACCTTAACATCGTTGGCGGGTTTGTCGCTTGGCGGAAAATTAAGGGCCTTTATCAATGGCGGTCATGTTTCTGATCAGTCAAACCAGATACTGGCGACACTGGGTTTTAATGCCCCGTTGAGTGCGAAAGAAAAGTTATTAAAACGCCTGATACAGGGTGTAAATCATAAGAATTAAGGGTGTTTGGCATCTAACGTTTATAATTAAGTGCGATGGGTGTCACAAAACGAAAGCTTAGTTCGGCCTGCCAATATGCTTTAAATGTTTGGTAACCCTATGTTTTTGTTATAAATAAAAATTATTCCTACCACGGCTAGGGAAATATACGGACTGCCATTTGTGCCGAATATTAACTATTGTACATGTCAGGATCAGTGTTATTACCGCTTAGGGGTTATCTGTAAAAGGTAATTTGAGCATAAGTTAGGTAATGACAAAGTTAAGCGAAGCAGGTGTATTGTGAATAATAAAATAGCAAGCTGTGTTTTGTGCTCTATATTAAGTGCGTCGGCGATGTCGGTATTTGCCGAGCCAGAAAGTTGCTTAGATTGGGATGTACAAACGTTTCCCGCAAATTCAGAGCAGTCAAGTTGCTCATATTTTAATCACGATAAAGTGTCTACCCGCTTCACTGTTCACAATGTCTGCGATACCAAAGTGAGTGGCGTATTTACTTACTACAAAGAAGATATCAACAATAAATCGGTAATGAGTGTGCAGTCTTTTGCAGTCAGCCCAGGGGCGGTTCAAGAGATTGCGAATCCTTGTGGCATGCAGAACAACGTTGGCTATCAGGTATCACAAGTTACCTTTTAGGAAAAAACCACGTCACTGCGGGTGATTTAGTCACCATAAAAAAGCCCCGGCATTGTTGTCGGGGCTTTCTCGTTTAAGGTGCTTTAGTCTGATTGGTCAGTGAATTAGCGTGTACTAAAGCGTTCCAGTGGCATTCCCATCACACTATCGGTACTGCTATTCATACAGGCAGCGTGACCTTTTGCGCGTGGTAATAGACGCGAGAAGTAGAACTCAGCAGTTTCAAGTTTCGCTTCATAAAATGCTTTATCGTCAGTCCCTTCAGCCAATTTTGTTGCCGCCACTTCTGCCATCATTGCCCAGTAATAGGCCATAGACAGGTAGCCGCTATACATCAAGAAGTCGTAGGACGCAGCACCAACGGCGTCGCGGTTTCTTGAGGCGCGGGCAACCATTTTCACGGTGTGCCAGTTCCAAGAGAGCGTGTAGCCGATCAATTTAGCTGAATAACAGCGACGCTTGCCGCTGATTAAATTCTTGAAGCCGAATTTGTATAATTTTTTGCAGAAGCCGCCGTAGAGCTTGAATCCATCAAGTACCACTTTGCGGCCGATAAGATCCATGGCCTGAATGCCGGTGGTGCCTTCGTACATGGTGGCGATTCGAGCATCACGGTAAATCTGCTCCATGCCGTGTTCTTTAATAAAGCCGTGACCACCAAATACCTGCATGGCGTTACTGGCAGACTCAAGGCCGGTTTCCGTTAAGAAGGCTTTTAATATTGGCGTTAAAAAACCTAACTCGTTTTCTGCGGCGTCGCGATCTTCTTGCGATTCCGCTTGCACCATGCGGTCAGAATACTTGGCTGCGTCATAAATCATTGCGCGGCCTCCTTCTGCAAAGGCTTTGGCGGTAAGCAGCATACGGCGAACATCGGGGTGATGAATAATCGCATCGCCCGCTTTATCTGGGTTTTTAACGCCAGATAAAGAACGCATTGAGTAGCGATCTAAAGCATAAGGCAGGGCATTTTGGTAAGCCAATTCAGATGCGGCCAAGCCTTGAATGGCAGTACCAATACGGGCGGTGTTCATGAAGGTGAACATGGCGTTTAGGCCTTCGTTCTCTTGGCCGAGCATAAAGCCGCGTGCAGAGTCGAAGTTAATAACGCAGGTCGCGTTGCCGTGAATACCCATTTTATGTTCGATACTGCCGCACTTCACGCCGTTGCGATCGGTGATGGTGCCGTCTTCGCTGGTGTTGAATTTAGGCACAATGAAAAGTGAAATCCCTTTAGTGCCTTCTGGTGCACCAGGGGTACGGGCGAGCACAATATGGATAATGTTTTCGGCGAAGTCGTGCTCACCTGCAGAGATAAAAATTTTGCTGCCGGTAATATTGTAACTACCGTCCGCTTGTGGCTCAGCCTTGCTGCGCATTTGACCAAGATCAGATCCGCAATGGGCTTCAGTCAAACACATAGTGCCTGTCCACGTGCCTTCGCATAGTTTGGTCAAATACAGCTGCTTTTGCTCTTCGGTGCCGTGCACGTAAAGCGTATTCATGGCGCCTAGGCTTAGACCAGGATACATGCCCCAAGACCAGTTAGCGGTGCCGACTAATTCTGATTTAATCAGACCCATAGACATTGGCAGACCTTGGCCGCCGTATTCTACGGGGTGTGACAGGCCTTGCCAGCCGCCTTCTACCCATAATTTATAGGCTTCTTTAAAGCCTTCTGGGGTGGTGACTTCGCCGTCGTTCCATTGGCAACCTTGCTCGTCACCTACCTGATTAAGTGGCGATAGCACTTCTTCTGCAAATTTTGCCGCCTCGATGGTGATGGCCTCTACCATATCTGGCGTTGCTTCAGCGCCAGCGGGGATGGTCTGGTAGTGAGCGTTGAAGTCCAGTAATTCGTTAATAACGAAATTGATGTCGCGTACCGGAGCTTTGTATATTGTCATAAGTGCCTCTTCTGTTCCCGTTGATGGGGGATCAATAACGAGTTGGAGCATAACGGATGCGGCTTATTGGGAAATTGGCCGTGTTGTGCCGGAGAGATGACGCTTCGGTCAATGCCTTTATACGCAACAATATAGCTTAGTTACTTGTCCGACAGTGTAGGCATGATTAATTCTTGTCGCAAAGGCTTGAGGCGCTTGGTTTGTAGCGCGATACTGAAGTGATTCCGCAAGGAGGGCAATAAATGCAAGTTGAATACTCGGTGTGTTTTGAAAGACACCCTTTACCGGCGGGGGGGTATTTAGCCCAGCTTACGCTTAATGCACCCAGTCGCTTGAATGCGCTGACGCCAGAAATGGTGACCTTGTTACACAAGCTATTGCTAGAAATTCGCGATGACTCTGAGGCCGTGGCGGTATTTTTAGACGGCGCAGGCAAACGCGCGTTTTGTGCGGGCGCGGATACCTTGCGAATTCGTGAATCTGCTCTCGCCAATCCTGGTGGCGTGGCGATTGAGGCCGATGCTTTTTTTGCCTACGAATACGCTGCTGCGCATTTAATACACCGATTTCCCAAACCCGTGATTTGCTGGGGCGGCGGTATTGTGATGGGGGCAGGTCTTGGCTTAATGGTTGGCGGTAGTCATCGAATAGTCACCAATAGCAGTACGCTGGCGATGCCTGAAATCAGTATCGGGTTATTCCCCAATGTTGGTGCCAGTTGGTTTTTAGGGCAAATGCCCGGCCGAACGGGTTTGTTCACAGCCTTAACCAGCGCGTATTTGTCGCCGGCTGATGCCTTATACGCGGGCTTGGCAGATTATTGCCTGCGCGACAAAAGCAAAGAGGAGGTCCTACGCAAGATTATTAATATCGATTGGTGCGATGACCCAGAGTGGAATGCCGAACATTTAACCGAATGTCTCACCGATATTGAAGTAGAGCAGGGCGTGACGCTGCAACAGACTTCATTAAAAGATCACCGAGCTTGGATAGACGACGTTTGCGCACTGCCAACGCCAACTGCGGTAGAGGCGGCAATCTGTGGCTATAAGGGGCATTGCGAGTGGTTGCAGTTGGCGGCGCAGGGCTTGACGCGAGGGGCATCGAGTACGGCAAAATTAATCTTTCGGCAGCTGGATACAGGGCGCGGTTTGAGCTTGGCCGATGTATTCAAAATGGAATTGGTGCTGTCGTCTAACCGGGTACGCGATCCTGAATTTGCCGAGGGCGTGCGTGCGCGCCTAATTGATCGCGACCGAGATCCGCACTGGTGTTATAAAAATATTGGGCAGGTGCCAGACTCGGAAATCGACGCCTTGTTTACATCTCCTTGGCAGACAAATCCGCTGGATGAGTTACTTGTCTTGTAGGGTTTTCCCGGCGAGGCTTATGTTTATTTCAGCAACTGTAATTGCCGTTGATGTATTCGACTAAGTGATAAGAGCGCGAGTATCGCGCCAACCATTGCCATGGCCATATCAGACTGGGTGTCCCAGACATAACCTTGGGTGCCCAAAAACGCCTCAGCAGATTCGCCGCTTAATTCCGCCACCCACCATTCTATCAATTCATAGAGCGCGCTAATTCCAAGGCAAATCAATACGATTATCACTGCCCGCCAGCGCGGCTTTTGAATCACCTGATGCCTAATAAGCAGTTCCTGTGCGGCAATTGCCGGTATAAACCCTTGAGCTAAGTGACCCAGCTTGTCGTAGTGATTTCGGTGCCAATTAAATAATTCTGCAAGGGTGTCGAAGGCGGGTACCTCTGCATAGGTGTAATGGCCGCCGATCATGAGAATAATGCTATGTATTAAAATGAGAATATAAAGCAGGGGTGTTAATGGGAAGCGGGCGTGGGTAGCGGCTAAAATGACGAGTACGATAATTGCGGGAATGACTTCTAAAAACCATGTAAAGCTATCTTTGGGATGAATGCCAGACCACAGTAGTACGGCAAAAAATAAACTCAGCCAAAGTGCTTTTTTCATAATTAGGCTTACCTTAGATTCCTTGGTCACGCATTTTTTGTTCGCGTAACTCTACATCATGTTGAAGCGTTTCTTCCATGTGTTTTGCGTTGTCGAGGGCGTGTTGCTGGCTGGCAGAAATAACGGTTTTTGGTTCGCTAGGCGTTGAGTCGCTTTGTTTACTGCAGGCGCAAAGCGTTAGGCTCAAGGCGATGAGTAATATTGAGAAAGCTGAAGCTGTCGTCATGTTGTTCTCCGCACTGCCATGTTGGCCCATGCTGTTATGGTAGGCCTAGCGCAGCAATGCGAAGGTTTACAGCAGATCGTCTAAGAATACATCAAGCTTGGGATGCTCATGTTGTACCTGACTGACGCCCCTAGCAAGAATTTTATCGGCGCGAACCGGGCCGATGTCCTCGCATAGTAATACATAATATTGGTTAAGTAGCTTTTGCAGTAATGCCGGCGGGGCATTGCCGAGCTCTAGTGCTTGCCGGTTTCCCAGCCAGCGTTGTAATGCTTCTAACGTAGTTAGTGGTAACTGCCGCTGACGCAGTGCGGCAAATAGGTCGATGCGTAATTTATGCTGCAAATCATCGTCGAGCTGGGCCATCATCGCTAGCATTAATTCAGCGAAAGCTTGGCTGGCCGAGATTGGATTAACAACAATGTTCTCTGCATTACTACCGCGTGGGTCGGCTAATAAGGTAGTGCTGTCTTGGCCCATAACCTTAATTAAATTTCGTAACATGGATGAGCGCTTTTCTTTTAGCTCCGGCGTTTGGCAAATATCTGCCACAAAGCGCTGCAGGGCCAAACTTGGCTGCTCGATATAGCGGTTCTCCCAATGGGTCACCGCTTTTAATACTGCGGCCTCATCCATAAACCCTTGCAAACCAGTGTAGATGGCGCGCCGCCGGTCGCTGACGCTGCGCTTATTCATAGCTTAAGATCCATATTACTAGCGCGGTCTGCGGTGTAGGCAATGTTGCCACTATTGAATTCCGGGTAGCCAATTTCAGCGTGTTCGCTAAGATCGAGTCCACGCTGTTCGTGCTGCGCCGGTGCGCGTAAGCCCATTAAAATATCGATGATAAAGTACATAATCAGTGCGCAGCAGAAGGTCCAAATAAAGCAGGCCGCGATACCGATTAGCTGCACGGTAATTAGTTTGCCGTCAAACATATTACCGGTGAAGAACATTCCCGCTGCTAGCGTTCCCCATGCGCCGGCAAAGCCATGTACTGACACCGCACCAACCACGTCATCAAGATGCATTCGTAACATCATTTGGCTACCCAGCATGCAAATAACACCGCCTATTGCGCCAGTTAATATCGCGTAGGCAGGTAACATCGTGGCGCAACCGGCGGTAATAGCGACCAAACCGGCAATGCTGCCGTTAACCGTATCGGTCAATAAAATAGGTTTGCGGGTGGCGACCGCTAATAACATGCTGGCGCAGGCGCCAGCCGCGGCGGCTAATTGGGTATTTAAATTGATAAGACCGATATCTACCGATGCGCTTAACGTAGAGCCACCGTTAAAACCAAACCAGCCAAACCATAGAATAAATCCACCGAGAGCAACGAGGGTTAAATTGTGGCCGCGCAATTCGCGAGGCTTGCCGCTTTTATCAAAACGCCCGAGTCGTGGGCCAAGAATAATAACCCCTGCCAGCGCGCACCATGCGCCTACCGAATGCACGACGGTCGAGCCGGCAAAGTCGATAAAGCCCATTTTTGCCAACCAACCATCGGCATTCCATACCCAGCTACCAAAGATAGGGTAGATAATCGCAGTAATGATAACGGCGCCAACAAGATAGGCGTCGAATCGGGTGCGTTCAGCCATTGCGCCACTGGCAATGGTGACGGCGGTGGCGGCGAACATGGTTTGGAATAATAAGGTGCCGTAAGTTGTTGGGTCGCTGTCGTTAATTAAAAATAAGTCAGTGCCCATAAAGCCGCTGGGGTTGTTGCCAAACATAAGGCCATAGCCCAGCGCCCAAAATATCAGTGTGCCAATACACACATCCATATAGTTTTTCATTACTACGTTTAGCGAATTTTTACTCCGTGACATGCCTGATTCTAATAGGGCGAAGCCTGCCTGCATTAGAAACACCAGGGCGCTGGCGGTCACTAGCCACACCATATTGGTCGCGTCTGTTAAATCCGTAACATCGTCAGCAAAGATCAGTGAAGAGAAGAGTAGTGTTGAGAGCGTTAGGGTAATGCGCGCTTTTTTCATTAGAGCCCTTCGTCATGTTGTGGCTGCGCACTGAATCGGCGCGCCTCTGAAGGCTTATGTGCAACTGCTGTGCCAAATATTGAGTTAAAGACGATGGGGGAGCCTGATAATCAAGCTCGATTTTAGGGGGCTTGCGGCGTACTTTATAAAAATAGGCACTTTTTTGGTTCGTGACTAAAAATGGCGTCCTCTTGTGGTGCGTAGTTTTTGCAAAGTTTGGGGTCGGTATAGATAGTTAAAAGGTATCGATATGGAATAAACAATTAATTATACTAATTTATTGATAATCATTATCATTTGCTTCGTGGTCTAGCGACGTTCTTATCGTTAAGTCCAAATCATTTACCTAACAATGACCGAAGAGGCCATTATGAAAAAGACTATCAGTTTCGCCATGATGCATTTCTGCGTGGCTTTTTCCGTAGCTTACATACTGACTGGTAGCGCGGTTGTTGGTGGCATGTTGGCCCTGATCGAACCTGCGGTGAACACAGTGGTGTTTTACTTCCACGAGAAAGCATGGACACGCTTTGACAACGCGCCGCGTGCATTGCGGAACGATGCCGCAATGGCGGTGGTGAGGATTTAAGGTGTTGGGTAATGGGTCGTGTCTATTGATTCCCTTTTGAATATCATTGCTCTCACGAGTCAAAAGGGGTGACTGTCGGGAGGCGGAAATGACGATTGGCTCCGGATAAATTAATGCATAAGTCTGTCATACCCGACCCCGATCGGGTATCCAGATCAGCGAGTACTTTTGGTTGAGTGCTTTACTCAGGTTTATGTTGGGTAGCTTCACCAGGGGTGATAAACAACACTTTTGCGGATGTACTGGTTCGAGCGGTATGCCATGTATTTTTGGGGATCACAATGTAGTCGCCAGCGTCACTTAAGTGCTGGCTTTGTTCACCCGCTGCAGTGTCCAGCACCAGTGTGATTTCACCTTCGATCAGCATGACCATTTCGTCACCCTTGGGGTGAATCTCCCAGCTCGTCCAGTCACTCTCAAAGGTATACATGGCTACTAGGCTGTGTTGCTTAAATTGATTAAAGCGCGAATCTAAATCTTGATATAGCGACGGACTTACCGCGACAGGTGTTGCCGTTTGATCTGGGCAGAGCACTAAAAACTCATTAGTTATTTGGTGTTTTTTCGTCATGCTCGGCCTCGCTTCTGAGGAAGTGAAATTTACGACATAAAGGATTTAAACAGCGCCAGAATCAACGATAAGCCGACCAGCGGTAAAATCCAACGCCTAATTTTAGACTGTTGTTCTGGTGAGGGCCGCGGACCGAATTTTTCTATGAGTGGTACTAACACAATCAGTGCAATAAACAGGAAGGCCAGTATTGTTAGTAGATTTCCCATGGGGCAGTGCTCCGTAGATAAAGTTTGAACCGCTGAGGTCTTAGCTGATGTGTGCTGAGAGAACTGGGGCTGATGAGCATCAGCTCCATACTAACAATTAACAGTGAGGATTGCTGTGTACTGAAATCTGCAGCGCGGTGACCGCATAGCCTCGCTGCAGTTTACCCGCACAGTTGCCTGCTTAGATCGAAAATCGTTGCAAGCATGTGTGCGGGTGGCCAATAAATAGATTTAAAAAAATCGGAAAATTAACAAAACGGCAAGTAAGCTTACCACCAAAGCTACCATACTGCTGATTGAGATGGCGCGGGAGAAAATTCCGTCGCCGCTATGAAGAGTGGCCAAGCGCTGCTCAAATGTATGGCCCATGACGGCGATGCGACGGCGTAGGGCTTCATCTGTCTGGCGCACAATGGAGCCACAAGCTTTAATGAGGCGAGGAAGCGGACGCCGATACAACCAATCGACGTCTAGGTTGGTTGAGGGTAGTTCCGGTGGGTACAGGCCTTTCAGATTTAGCCAAACAAATGCCAATGCCGAGAAAAACAGCAACTGTGTTTGGGTGAGAATATGGCTCACATCATAGGCGCTGTAGTCGGTCGCAAAGGGCAGGTGTTGATAGAGTAGTTCTGGGAATATGCCAATCGTCAGGCATAGGGCGGCTGCTATAGACATTGCCAGTAGCATATTCCAAGGCGCCTCTTTACAGCGTATACCCGAGTCGTGTGCAAAAAAGGCGAAGTAGGGAATTTTAATACCAGCGTGATGGAAAACCCCAGCCGAGGCGAACAGTAATAGCAGCCACACCACATCAAAATTGTCTTTGAGTGCTGCTGACATGATCATCGATTTACTTACAAAACCGCTGAACAGCGGGAAGGCTGATATAGACGCCGCGCCGATGATACAGAGCACTGCAGTCTTGGGCATTGATTTATAAAGCCCGCCGAGTTCCGAGCCGTTGATACGACCGGTGCGGTATAACACAGCCCCCATCGACATAAACAATAAGCCTTTAAAAATAACGTCATTGAAGGCGTGCGCGACGGCACCATTGATACCTAGTTCGGTGCCGATACCAATGCCCACCATCATAAATCCGATCTGGTTGATTAAACTGTAGGCAAGAACTCGGCGTAGGTCATTTTCAATGACGGCAAAGAAAATGGGGAAGCAGGCCATCGTAGCGCCGATATAAACCAGCATTTCGGTACCCGGGAAGCCTCTGGCCATGGCGTATACCGCCACTTTTGTGGTGAAGGCGCTGAGGAATACGGTGCCCGTCGGTGTCGCTTCGGGATAGGCGTCTGTCAGCCAGTTGTGGAAAAATGGAAATGCGCACTTGATGCCAAATGCGATAAAAATAAACCAACTGGCGACGGAGTCTAGGCCGATTTCGGTAAACATCAGGCTGGACTGATGTTGGTAATATAAAATGACGCCCACTAACAGCAGCATTCCCGAGATGACCTGAGTCATCAAGTAGCGCATCCCTGCGTGGTAGGCCATGTCAGTGCGCCGCGCCCAAATTAAAAAGACCGACGTCACCGCCAGCATTTCCCAAAAAACAAACAAGGTTAGTAAATCACCGGCAAAGACAGCACCCAAGGCACTGCCTGCATAAAACATGGCTGCAACTTGCTGCATTTTATCTTTGACGTGTAGGAAATAAATTACGCTGATGAGCGCGGCAATATGAAACAAATAGCCGAACAACAGGCTTAGCCTATCAATGTGAATGGGCTTAAGATCCATGCCCATTAACTGGGTTTCGACGCCGTAGAACGCCGGTAGCTGCCAGAGGTTTAGTGCACTCAATACAATGATCACAATCATTGCAGGCCCGCGCCAAGTCGCGCCACCAAGCAGGGCGATTACGGCTCCTAGATAAAAGAGCAAGAAGGGCGGCAGTTCAATCCCCACCATTGGCATTCTCCGTCTTGGTTTCGCGAGCTTGCTGATAGTAGTCTTCTTCGCGCATTAAGCCTTTGCGCATCCACTTAGCAACCAGTACTAATACAACACAGCCGATAAAGCCGTAGAGCGGATAAAAGCCATACAGGCCCTCTAGCGGGTGTTCTGTGTGCCGATGAATGACAAAATCCAGGCCAAATAACAGGCCACACATCGCGTACAAGCTGTAGAGAATACCGCGCAAGGTTTCGGGGCGATCAAAAAAATCTTGAGACTTGCTCATGGCCTTCCCTCGCTAAAAATCTGTGATACCAGCTCAAATAGCGGGTTTGGAAAGAAAAATAGCAATACGCATGCGCTAGCAGTGGAGCATATCGCAAGGAGTGCCGCGGGTGGCGCCTCGTGAATGGTAACGAGCCCCGCGACTGCCTGTTTACTCGGAAAGAAGGCGCGCAGTGGGATCGGTAGTAAGTAGGCGATATTTAGCAGCGAGCTGAGTATTAGTACTGCCATTAAAATCAGGTGGTCCGTCTCTAAAGTGGCGGTTAGTAGCCACCACTTGCTCCACGTTCCCGCGGTGGGCGGTAGCCCGATAATACTTAGTGAGGCGATAAAAAATGCCGCCATGGTGATTGGCATGATTCGCCCCAGACCGGCCATCGAACTAATCTCACTCTTGTGGCTAGCCACGAGTATCGCGCCAGCGCAGAAGAATAGGGTGATCTTGCCTAGCGCATGGGTCGCGATATGCATTGCGCTGCCCATTACACCGCTTTCAACGGCGAGTAAGGTTCCCAAGGTGATATAGCCGAGTTGGCTAATGGTGGAGTAGGCGAGGCGGGCTTTGAGATTGTCTTGGCGCAGCGCTATTAGCGAAGCCAGCACGACACCGGCACCAGCTAGGTAGAGAAGATAGTCGCTTACCGGTATTTGTTGCAGCGTATCTAGGCCAAAGATGAAGACCAGAATTTTGATCAGGCTGAATACGCCAGCCTTGACCACCGCAACGGCGTGGAGAAGGGCGCTAACCGGGGTAGGAGCCACCATTGCCGCCGGAAGCCAGCGGTGAAAAGGCATGACCGCTGCCTTGGCGACACCAAAAACAAATAGGACTAGCAATAGTGACAGCAACGCGATTGGAGTTTGCTCGGGGAAAATGCCGCCTTGTTGAAAGTCTAGCGTGCCTGCCACCAGCCACGTGATGATAATAGCAGGGAGAAAAAAGGCGATAGACGTGCCCATTAATATTCCCAGATAAACTCTGCCGCCCTTTTTGGCTTTTTCGGTACCCGCGTGAGTGACGAGAGGATAGGTACACAGTGAAAGTACTTCGTAAAAAATGAACAAGGTGAATAGGTTTTCTGCGTAGGCAATGGCCATTACCGCTGCGATGGCAGTAGCAAAACACGCGTAGAAACGTGTTTGGTAGTCTTCGTTGTGGCCGCGCATATAACCAATCGCGTACAAGGTAGTTACTGGCCACAGCAGACTGGCAACTAGCCCAAACAGGAGTCCTAGGGCATCGACTCTGAAGCTTAAATTTAGACCGGGCAGTATTTCTAGCCACTGGCGTGAGAGCGCTTCACCGTGATTAAAACTGGAGTACAGCTTCAGATTAATCACTAAAAGGGTCACGCCGGCGATAAGGGATATGGCTTCGCGCAGATTTGGTTTTTTGCTGAACGCCAGTATGCCTATCACCGCAATAATGGGCGTGAGAATGGCGACGTCAATTAGCACAGTTGTTGTATCCATTATGGACGCCCCTCTACCAATGCTGCGGCTGCTTCATAGCTGATCGATATCGGTAAACGGGTGTCGATACCAAAATAGACATTGCCTAGAATAAGCAGCCAGAGCGCAATAAGCATAGTGAGTGGGGCTTCTTTTACTGGAGAGTTATCTGCTGCTGATTTGAAGTAGAGTGCTTCTACTACTCGCCATATATAGATAATGGCTAGCAGTGAACCCAATAGAATTAAAAACACTAATGGCCAGCGGCCCGCCAGCGCGGCAGCAGATACCAAATACCATTTGCTGATAAAGCCAGCGGTAAGTGGAACACCAATTAAGCTGAGGCCGCCGGCAACAAAGCCAAAGCTGGTCCAGGGCATTTTTCTCCCCAGTCCCTGCATCGAGGTAAGGGTTGTGGCGCCGATGCGAACCGCAATCCCAGCCAAGGCCATAAACAATGTGGCTTTCATCAATGCGTGGTTGAAAACATGAATCAAGGTGGCCTGTAGCCCCAGCACGCCGCCGATACCCAAGCCGATAACCATATAGCCAATCTGCGCGATACTGGAATAGGCGATGGCGCGTTTTATTTCTTCTTGATAAATCGCCACAATCGACGCGCTGAATACTGCGAGAACGCCTAAGGCAACAAAGATATCCGCCAGTGGTATAACGAGCTGGCTAAACTCGCTTGGGAAAATGGTGTAGGTAAAACGGATTAATAGATAAAGGGCTACCTTGGTGGCGCTGGCGGCCAGGAAGGTTGTCACAATCGATGGTGCTTGGCTGTAAGCGTTCGGCAACCACAGATGCAGTGGAAATAGTGCGAGTTTTAAACTGATGCCAACAAGAATAAACGCATAGGCGGCAAATACCGTAGAAGACTCGCCAGCTGGTGGCAGGCGTTGCGCGAGATCCTGCATATTGAGGGTGCCGGTCATGATATACATGAGGCCAATGCCGATGAGGATAAACGTCGCCCCAGTCGTGCCCATAATTAGGTAGCGAAATGCAGCCCATAAACTTTTTCTATTGGGGCCTAAGGAAATAAGTGTGTAGGTCGACAGCGATGAAATTTCCAAAAAAACAAAGACGTTAAACGCATCTCCTGTTGCTAAAATTCCCAGCAAACCGGCGAGACAGAGTAGCCACGCCACATAAAATAAGCCCTGCTTATCTAAAGAAATCTCAGTGCTAATACTGCTCTGCGCCGCTAGTAGAGAAACCGTACTACTGGCAGAAACAATGACGAGCAACCACGCATTGAGCAGATCAATTCTGTACTCAATTCCCCAAGGCGCTTGCCAGCCACCTAAGGCATAGCTAATTACGCCATGATTGTAGACCGTAGTTAGCAGTATGGCGGCGATGCAAAAACTGAGGGCGCTGACTAGCAGGGCGAATAGCCATGCGAGTTTGCCTCGACCTAAAATAAGGCAGGCGGGTGCCCCTAGCAGTGGCAGAATGACTTGCAGAATAGGTAAATGGCTTAACACGTATGGTCTCGCTGCTGAATTTCGGACTCTTCAATTGTGCCGTAGGCTTTTTTGATTCTTATTACCAATGCAAGTCCTAATGCCGTGGTAGCGATGCCGACAACGATTGCGGTGAGAATCAGTACATGGGGTAGGGGGTTAGAATAGATCGTGATCCCGTCTTGTAGAATCGGGGCGCTACCGCCAGTAACTTTTCCAGAACTGATATAAAGTATAAAAACCGAGGTCTGAAAAATATTTAGTCCCACCAGCTTTTTCACCAGATTGCCCTGTGCAATCACGATGAAAAAGCCGATCATCATCAGCGCGACAACAATCCAATAGTTGTAATGGCTAAGTAGCAGCGTCATTCGTCAGTCTCCGCTGAGTTGTTCACCTGACTAGCGAAGCAGTAGAAGATCATTACCATGACGGCTGCAACAGTGATTCCCACACCAAGCTCAATAATAATAATGCCGATGTGTTGGCCGGTAACTGGATTTTCTGCCAATACTGAATAGTCAAGGAAATCGCCGCCGTTAAGCATTGATACCAGACCTACTGACCCGTAAAGCAATACACCGAAGGCGGCGAGGATTCTGAGTAAGGCTGAGCTCACTACTTGTTGCGCGAGATCGACGCCGAAAAACATGGTGTACAAAATAATTGCTGCAGCAAAAATCACCCCTGCTTGAAAACCGCCACCGGGCCCGTATTCCCCGTGAAACTGCACATAAAGTGCAAATAAGAGAATGGGAGGGATTAAAATTTTACTGACGATGCGAAGAATTTTGTGCTTGTGCGCGCCGCTGATCACGGGCGTTTGACTGCCGCTAGGTTTTAGCATGAGCAATGTTAAAACACCGATACCGGCGGTGAAAACGACCGCCACTTCGCCGAAGGTATCGAAGCCACGGTAACTGGCTAGTACCGAGGTCACAATATTTGGAATGCCGATCTCGTCAGCGGATTGCCCTATATAGCGCGGGCTCACATGGGTGTTGGCAGGCGCATTGGCAGAGCCAAATTCGGGCATGCTGAGTGTGCCGATCACTAACAGCGCACCGGTAATTGTCACCAATATTAAAGCGGGAATATTTCGGCTGGGACTGTGCTTTTCCCTGCGTCCCACCAGTGCCACCGTTAGTAGCATCAGCAGGGGAGAAATTCCCGACCCCACGGCGGCTTCGGTAAACGCGACGTCTACCGCGTCCATCAGTACAAAAAAACTCGCTGACAAGAATCCATAAATTCCACTGAGCATGATCACGGCAAGTAGGTCGCGGCTTAATACGATTCCCAATGCGGTGGCTAGCAGCAGGCTTAGCAGGCTGATATTGATAAAGAATTCTATGGCGATATCCTCCCCGCTGTATACTCATAGCGGTCACGTTTAGGCGTCATGGGATTCCTCCCTGAGCGTCTCGTGTTGTTGATGGCGCCAAACGGCTTTTGCCAAAGCGTGGCTTGCCGTGGGACTGGTGAACAATATAAACAGTAAAATCATGATCAGTTTGAGAAGAACCAAACTCCATCCGGCCAGTAACATTAGTCCAGAAAGAAGTAGGGTCGTCGCGAGGGTTTCAGTCACTCCCGCAGCATGCATACGGCTGTAGATATCTGGAAATCGCAAGACCCCGAGTGTGCCGGTGAAAATCAAGCCGCTGCCGGTCAGCAACAGAATGCCGCTAAGAATTTCCAGCAAATTACTCATGAGTAGAGCTACCTTTCTCTGCTTTTTGGGTGTGCTCAAAGTATCTTAGAAGTGCGATCACGCTGATGAAATTCATTAGGGCATAGATCAGCGCAATATCTAAAAACTCAGGTCTGCCGAATAAAAAACCGAGGACAGCAATAAGCAAAACAGTTTTGGTTCCAAATAAGTTAGCGGCTAGTACTCGGTCGAATATCGTAGGGCCTGCAAAGCCTCTGACCATTGCCATGGCCATAACAACTAATAGGGTAAAGGTAGTGACAGCGAGCATCATTATTCCAGTTTATTCACTCGACGGCTCATTGCACCTGCGTCGAGATCGTCGAGATTGGATTGGGTGAGGCCATGTACGAGCACCTCGTTGTCTGAAAGCTCTACCGCAATAGTTCCAGGGGTGAGGTTGATTGAGTTGGCGTAGATAACCCGACCGATGTCGGTTTTCTGACTCACCGGAAAACGCCGCATTCCAGGGCTAATTGTGCTGTTGCCAGACCAAATACGTTTGACCACGTCTATGTTGCTAATAATGATTTGTGCCGTTAGCCAAGCGTAGTATCGAGGAAGGTGGCGGGTTAAGTGGATGGGCTGGGATTCGTGATCTACGACGTCCATTCTGTGACTGATCCATACAACTAGTACAACCGACGCAGCGCCAAAGCCTAGCAATAGGCCAGAATAGTGCCCCGAGTTGGCTAGCCAAATAATGGCTAAAAGGGCAGAAATACTAAAAGTGTGCTTCATAATTGTCTCAGCTAGGTTTGCTGTTGTTAGTTATGAGTACATTTTGAGGTCGCCTACACAGTTGTGGCTTGTCATCAGCACGGGTAGTGAGCTTTTAAAACCTGCTTCATCAGAGAGCTTGCTAATTGATCTTTCTTAGTAACGTTGACACTGGCAATCTGACCAGCAAGTTGTTTAATGCTGACATCTTTGGGTAGGCAGTAACGTGCACTTTTTAACGAGTCGATTTCAATGCTGCCACCAGGGGCTCGGGTTCTAATGGCGCGCTGCGTGAAATCAGATTGCTCGTCATTAGCTACTACTATTTGGCTACTGCCTGACACAAAACCCTGCAGATAGGCACTGCAAAGTGCGCCATTTTTATTGCCAATTTCTGCAATATATTCGACACAACTATTTTGCAATTCATTCGTGTTTAGGGTCTCCACAGCAGTAGCTGTGGCGCTGCTCAAAAAGCCGCAACAGGCTGCCAGAATTAGCTTGAAGTGCTGTTTATATACAAGCATTTATTCTCTCCACGTATCTTTTTTATTGCATTTACTTTCGCACCTAAAGTGTGAAAAGTGTTGTCATAAATGTAATAAAGTGTGTCAAGGGTGGGTTTGCGCATAATGATTGTGGGTGAATTCTTGTCAAACTATCGCAAAGTTCATGAGAGTGTGAGACCAATTAATATTATGAATTTATGGGATGTGAAACTTCTGCTGTTCTGAGCTACTTGCGCTGTTATAGTTTGATGGCGCTAGTTATTGGAATACGGCGGAGTTGCCAAAATCGAGATGCGTGAGGCCGCTCATAAGTGGTTTTAAAGAGCGTTCATTGACGTCAAATACTATAAAAATTGGTGGTAAACATAATGGTAATAGACGCAAGGCTATGTATTCTTGTTGTCGACGATAACGAAGATATATTGCAGTTGGTGTCTGAACTGCTGACGGCAGAGGGCTATCAGAGTTTGTCCGCCGCAAACGGCGAAGAGATGTACGCGGCACTCACTCAGCAACGGCCAGATTTAATTTTGTTAGATGTGATGCTACCCGGACGCGACGGCTTTGAATTATGTCGCCAACTTCGAGCTGATCCCGAAAGCCCGCCGGTTATTATGCTTAGTGCTAAAGATCAAGAAATAGACCGAGTGGTGGGGCTAGAGTTAGGTGCGGATGATTACATCGTTAAGCCATTTGGGCGGCGGGAGCTGATTGCTCGCATAAAAGCTGTATTACGCCGTAGCGGGAATGCTGCGGGGAGGCGAACGCAAGGGGTTTACTGTTTTGACGGGTGGCGATTCAAACCTGCCAGAATGGAGCTTCTCGACAGTAATTCTACTGTTATTCCTCTGTCCACTAGCGAGTCTGATTTACTGTTGGTTTTTGTACAAAACCCTCAAATTCCGCTGTCGAGAGATCGTCTGCTGGCAATGACGAAGGGCCGCAATAGCGCTGCGTTTGACCGCAGTATCGATTCTCATATTAGTCGTTTGCGGCGCAAACTAGGGGACAGTGCCAAGGCCCCTGAAATCATTAAGACTGCATGGGGTGCCGGTTACCAGTTTACATGTGCCGTCGATCTGATATGAAACGAATACTGCCAGATACCCTGAAGGCAAGAACCATACTGTTGCTCACCTTAGTTTTTATTGTCTCTCACACCTTGAGCTTGATGATTTACAAGGCTAACCGTGACCAGAGCGTTCTTCTTATTGAGGCTTCTGATTTGGCGGAACGAATCATTGGTATTGTCGATTTGGCTTATAAGTTTCCCGCCGACCAGCGCGAGAAAATTTTGAGCGCGGCTCAAACACAGTTCTTAACTAGCTATCCTGATTTGGTGTCTTTGGATGTGGTCGCGTGCCAGCAAAGCGATGATTTGGGAGAGATATCGCAGCGTATTCTTGATGTTTTCCAGCAGCGTCCGGCTTACCAAATCGATGTTTGCGTTCGCCGTTTTGGCGGTTTCCAACGACTACTTGGCCAGCGGTCAGCGAAGACTGTAGATATGTTGGTCAATATTCATTTTCCTGATGATGAAACCGCCTCTTTCCATGCTGAGCTTCCTGAGGCTAGCTCTTTGTTTTATGAGGCCGCCACACTTTATCTATTGGCAGTGATCACTATGGCTTTGCTGATTGCTTGGTATCTCATTACTAAACTGATCTCACCCATTGATAAATTAGCAAAAGCTGCGGAACAAATTGGGGTTAATCTCGACGTTAAAGCCCTTGATGAAATAGGGCCGAAGGAGGCCCGTGTCGCTGCCCGTGCATTTAATGAAATGCAGGCTCGATTACAGCGCTTATTGCATGGTCAAACGGAAATGTTTGCAGCGATTTCCCATGATTTAAAATCCGCTGTAACTCGCCTGCAGCTGCGCTGTGACCTCTTAAACGACCAAAAAGAGCGAGAAGGCTTGCAGCGAGTTGTGCAAGACATGCGGGTTATGATCGCATCCATTATTGATTTTGTTCGCGGTGATGCCGCAGAGGAGCCGCTGCGACGGATCAGCGTTGGCGATCTGTTAGAGAGCTTATGTGAAGATTTGATCGAAGAGTCGGTTCCTATTGAATACCAAGTTGATCAAACCGCGTATGTGCAGTGCCGCCCAGCGCAATTGCGGCGAGCCATACAAAATTTGATTGATAATGCTTGCAAGCACGCTGAAGGTGCATTTGTTCATTTGCAGGTAGAGGAGTCAGGGGTATTAATTAATGTGGATGATAATGGGCCCGGTATCCCAGATGGTCAGTTAGAGGCGGTTATTCGGCCATTCGTGACGGTTGATCAGTCACGTAGCCATTCAGGAGGTGGGATGGGGCTTGGATTAGCAATCACGCAAAAAATCATTCTCAGTCATGGCGGTACACTTACCTTGAGTAATATACCTAATGGAGGTCTACGCGCGCAGCTGTGGTGCCCCTTTGGGTCTTTTTAAAAAGCCACTTCAATGAAATTCAGTTTTTCAGGTCTTTGTTTGAATATTTGCCATGCTTTGTTTATAGAATTTAGTTGTTGGTTTACGTGCGGACATTTTTAAGAGCTTGGGGCTGATAGTTGTCAGCCCCAAGTTGAATAATTGGCGGCTATTTTTTCAGAATTACCGAGGAACCGTGAC
The DNA here is from genome assembly GCA_018066965.1 of Zhongshania sp. GTDB lineage: Bacteria > Pseudomonadota > Gammaproteobacteria > Pseudomonadales > Spongiibacteraceae > Spongiibacter. Next base: position 35,232 of record JAGPVP010000035.1, read on the forward strand.
CAAACAGGCCTTGGTTGGCGGTAATGCCTACCTTTGCATTCGCTATTTGGCGCTCACCCGCTTGGCCGCGCAACTGCCACGTTAACTCGCAGACCTGCGCTATAGCTTGTGCCGGCACGGCTTCGCCAAAACAAGCTAGGCCACCGGAGGTGTTCACCGGCAGGCGGCCGCCAAGTTTGGTGGCGCCTTCACGAACCATTTGAGCTGCTTCGCCGCGTGGGCACAGCATGAGGTCTTCATACCAATCTAGCTCCAGTGCCGATGACAGGTCGTAAACCTCGGCGAGACTAACGTCCTCTGGTCCAATACCGGCTTGTTCATAGGCTTTTTTCGGTAGTGCTGCGCGAAAGCTGTGGGCCTCAACGCCCGCTGCGGCGGCAGAGTCGGTGGCGATGTCTGGCATTTCAACTACGGCGCTGGCGAAGGTAGGGGTGACAGTAGAAACCGCCGCGACCTTCACCGCATTGGCTTTACCGATACGCTTTGCGTATTCCATGCTAGACACAATCATTGCCGCGCCACCGTCGGAGGTTGCGCAAATTTGTAATAGGCGCAGCGGGTCGGCGACCATGGCAGAGTTTAAAATTTCTTCCATGGTGAATTTCTTTTTATAGCGGGCATTGGGATTGGTAAACCCGTTTTCGCTATTTTTAATTTTTACTAAACCAAAATCTTCTTCGGTGTCGCCATATAAATCCATACGACGGCGGGCATATAACGCGAAGTAGGTGGGATTGGTAATGCCAAGGTAGAAGCGCAGCCAATCTGGATCTTCTGGGCGGAAGCCCTTGGCGGGAGCTAAAAATCCCTTGGGCGTCGTGTCGGCACCAACAACCAAAGCCACTTCACATTCACCGGCTAAAATCTTTGCTCGTGCTGCCGCTAGCGCTTGTGACCCTGAGGCGCAGGCGGCGTAAGAGGTGTTCACTTGCGCGCCTTGCCAGCCCAAGGCTTGAGCGATGGTGGCGCCCGCCACGTAACCGGGGTAGCCGCAGCGCATGGTAGCCGCGCCAGAGACAAATTGTACGTCTTGCCATGGAATACCCGCGTCTTTGAGTGCTTCACGTGCCGCGTAAACGCCGTACTCGCTAAAATTGCGGCCCCATTTTCCCCAGGGATGCATGCCGACGCCCAATACTGCAATATCCTGACTCATGCTGATTCTCCCTGAGCAATGGGTTGCCATTTCCACGTGACTTTTATGGCATCGTCGTCTTCGTGCAGGGTTTCTAGCACGAGCGTGGCGGTTTGCCCCACTTTCATCTGATCAACATCCACGCCTTTTACAACTTGTCCGAGAATGATCATCTGCTCCTTTTCTAATTCCACTGCCGCAATGGCATAAGGTACAAAGGGTTCGTCGGCCATAAAGGGCTCTGGTGGTTTATAGCAGGCATTGGTGTAAGACCAGATTTTTCCTTGGCGGCTAAGTTCTACTTCATTAAACGTGGTGCTGTCACACGCGGGGTTTTTGCAGAAGCTAAGCGTTTTAGGAAAGTAGTAAGTCCCGCATTTCTCGCAGCAGGCACCGATGAGATGCGGGGTATCCGTGTCGAGTGTGAACCAGCCTTCTATGGCGGCTTGCACGGGCTTGTTGCTCATTTGTGAATCTCCACCGAATGGACGGGCGACGCCGAAATTAGCTAAGTCTTATGGGGCGAATCGCTCTTATATAAGGGCTAAATCATCGCAAGATCAGCTACTTACTACTATCGTCTGAATGGCTGATAAGTGCTGGTGACAGCACCTAGCGAGTGACGTGAAACCCTGACTGCAATTGTCACTGGGGTGAGTGAATTTGCAATTGTTGTCACAGGGTCAAAGCCTATGATTAGCATTAGCAAAACCCATTATTTAGACCACGACCTTAGGGGATGGCAATGAAAGTTGAGTTTACCGCGGCGCAAGATGCCCTGCGCAAAGAACTGCGGACCTATTTTGAAAATCTGATGACCCCAGATTTGAAAGCCGAGTGCGACGAAGCGATGGGCGAGGGTGGTGGTCCACTCTGGCGAGAAGCCCTAAAAAAGATGGGTAAAGACGGCTGGATAGGTGTGGGCTGGCCAAAAGAATTGGGTGGGCGTGGTATGAGTCCCATCGAACAATTCATTTTTGTTGAAGAGGTGATGCGAGCCGGTTACCCATTTCCTTTTCTTACCACGGAATCTGTCGGCCCGCAGTTGGCTGAACACGGCAATGAGCGCCAGAAGCGGGAGATCGTCCCCAAGATACTTGCCGGCGAATGTTTAATTGCTATCGGTTATTCGGAGCCGGGTGCAGGTACCGATCTTGCCAGCTTAAAAACCACGGCAGTGAAGGATGGCGACGGATGGGTGATTAACGGTCAGAAAATGTGGACCAGTCTCGCGCATTTTTGCGACTACGTGTGGCTGGCCTGTCGCACAGATCCAGATGCGGCAAAACCCCATAAAGGCATTTCTATGTTTATGGTGCCGACTAGCGATCCGGGTTGGAGCTGTAGTCCCGTACATACCTTGGGTGAAGTGCGAACCAATGCGACGTTTTACGACAATATTCGCGTCGCCGACGACGCTATGGTCGGCGAATTACACGGCGGTTGGAAGCTCATTACCAGCCAGTTAAACCGCGAACGTTTGAGCTTGGTCAACTTCGGCCCTACCGCGGAGATGTTCAACAATGTGGTGCGCTGGGCGCAGAAACTAGACTTGCCCGACGGCGGGAAATTAATCGACGAAGCGTGGGTGCAAATCAATCTTGCCAAGGTGCGCGCCGGTGTCGAGGCCCTAAAGCTGGTTTGTTACAAGCAAGCGTGGGCAATGACCGAGGGCAATCTTGAAATGGCCGACGCCTCTGCAGCAAAAGTTTACGGATCAGAGTTTTTTATTGAAGTGTATCGCCTCTTGGGTGAGGTGATTGGCGAGGCATCTTTAATTAGTCGGAGAACCGAGGGCGCGAACCCCATTGCGTCGCGTATCGAGCGCTTATATCGCACCGCATCTATTATTACCTTTGGCGGCGGCACCAATGAAATACAGCGCGATATTATTTCTGCTGCAGGCCTGTGGATGCCCCGTGCATCACGTTAAATCTGCCATTACGAATTAGAGGATTAGATCATGGATTTTGGATTTTCTGAGCAGCAGCGCGATGTGCAGAATTTAGCGCGGCAGATTTTGAGCGACAATGTTACTGCAGAGAAACTTAGCCAGTATGACGATTACAAAGCCGAGCGCTTTGATCGGGAGCTGTGGCAAAAACTTGCTGATGCAGGCTTGATGGGTGTGGCCATAGACGAAGAATTTGGCGGTATGGGGTTTGGTTTTTTTGAGCTCGGGCTGTTGGTAGAGGAAGCGGGGCGTACCATCGCGCCGCTGCCTTTGATATCTCATCTTATTTCTGCGGCGTTGCCTATTCAGCAATTTGCTAGTCAGACGCAAAAGCAGGTGTGGCTGCCGAAAGTCGCCGGCGGTGAGATTTTGCTGACAGCGGCATTAAGTGAAGCCTATAACGATGACCCCGCGCAGCCATATCTGACATTGGCAAAGGCGGATGGCAGCGATCTACTGCTTAGCGGCGAGAAAACCAATGTGCCCTTTGCGCACATTGCCGATCGAATATTACTGGCGGCAAAAACCAGCGATGGTGTTGCTGTGGTATTGCTAGACCCTAAAGCAGACGGCGTTAGTCTTAGCACTCAGCAGGTCACAACCTATGAGCCACAGTATGTGGTGAGCTTAAACAATGTGCGCATTGGTGCGGGTGATATTTTGGCAAGCGGCACTGAGGGGCAGGCGCTTATGCAATGGATTGCCGAGCGCACTACCGTCGCATTGTGCGCGCATCAGTTGGGCGCCAGTGATAAGGCCATGCGGATGTCGGCGTCTTACACCGCGGAGCGTAAACAATTTGGGGTGTTAATATCGACTTTTCAGGCCGTCGGGCATCGCGCCGCCAATTGTTTTATCGATGTTGAATGCCTGCGTTTAAACACCTATCAGGCGATTAGCCGTTTGGACGGCGGCTTAGACGCTACAAACGAAGTGCAGATCGCCAAGATTTGGGCGGGTGATGTGGGACACCGTGTGAGTTACGCGGCCCAGCATTTACACGGCGGCACCGGCATCGATCGCGATTACCCGCTGTGGCGCTACTGCACCTGGCTGCGTTACAACGAAATGGCCTTGGGTAGCTCTGCAAAGACCTTGGCCAAGCTGGGTAAACGCATTGCAGCCGGCGAGGCGTTTTGTAGTTAGCGAAGAAAAATACCTAGATACGAAGCCGCCTCCGGGCGGCTTTTTTGTTGTGGCTATTTGAGTGACAGAACACTAAAGCTATCTATACTAAATATCATGAAGTCGGATCTACTTAACAAGCATAGATAATGGGTGTTAGCATCGCGCTTATAAAGCGTGGGCAGCACTAGCTTAGCTCGGACTAAAATAAAAATAGGATAAGAACAATGACTTCAATACGAACTATTGCCGCATGTCTGTTTGCCGGCGGTTTTATCAGTATGGCGGCTGCCACTGAGACGGGCAATATTCGCGGTGAAGTTGGCTTTGTGGACGAAGAAACTGGTGTCACGGTTGAGTCTGTAGAGCGTGGCGAAAAATCGGGTGAATATCGCGTATTAATCTCGGTGCCACGCAAAGGGGATTCACCCGCGATGGAGATTGAGGAAGTTCTGGTTACCGCGCCGGAATTAAAACCGGATGATGAAGCTGTTCCCTCACGCTACGAATTTGTAAAAGACTATAGCAAAGATCGCTACGGTTTTTATGTCTACATTGGTAAAAGCCGTGATTGGCCTTTCCGCATTTATTTTAAAGATCATGACAGCGATGTACTTCATAACCGCTAGTTCAACCGTATCGAATTTCGCCGGCTACGTTCTCAATAATTTAAACTTTCAATAGTGGTCGATCCAACACCATTTTCTGTTATAACACGTTAAACCACGTTTAAGGTGTTAATTGCATGGAATGGACACGCGACCGAATTGCGGTAAATGAGGGTGTAGAACTCGCCTATGAAGAAATCGGTGCGCCAGATGCGCCGGTCATTCTCCTCATCATGGGCTATGCCAGTCAGTTAATTGTATGGCCGGAATCATTTTGCCATCGTCTAGCCGACGCCGGCTATCGCGTTATTCGTTTTGATAATCGCGATGTGGGTTTGTCGAGCCAAATTGATGCTGGTGTGCCAAATATAATTGGTTTGAGTCTGCGTCAAAAACTTAAATTACCGCTAAACGTGGCTTATACCTTAGACGATATGACGGCCGACACAGTGGCATTACTAGACGCACTCAGTGTCGCTAGCGCCCATATTGTTGGTGCGTCTATGGGAGGTATGATCGCGCAGCTAATGGCGGCAAATTATCCGGAACGGGTGCGTTCCTTAGTGTCGCTGATGTCTAGCTCTAGCTACGGAGGAATGAAGCCTAAGATCCTCTGGCATATTTTGAATAAAGCGCCACCACAGCGCGATGCGCAAATAGCCCATTCCTTAAAAACCTGGCAGTTAATATCTAGCCCTGAATTGGGTGATCCAGATCAACAGTTGCGTGCACGCATTGAAGCCGCGTATGACCGTGGCAATTATCCAGCGGGTAAAGCACGGCAAATGGCGGCGATAATGGCCAGTGGCAGTCGTCAAAAAATACTGCCTAAAATTAAGGCGCCAACCTTAGTCATACACGGTGATCAAGACCCGATGTTGCCGTTAAAAGGCGCTAAAGACACGGCTCGCCGTATCCCGAATGCACGCTTGGAAGTGGTGGCCGGTATGGGGCACGACATTCCGGAGGCGTTGCTAGATGAATTAGTGGGGCTGATTTTGGGGCACGTCGGCGGGAAAACCAATAAATAGCGTAAGCACAATTAATTCTCGCGCTTTTATAGCAGGCCTTTTTCTACTTGCCGCTTAATCCACCTTGCCGAATTCGCCGTCGCGTTTGCGCCGGTTTGCTCGCCTACTAAATCTGCAGCGAGTACGAGCTTGGCTAAGTCGATACCGGTTTCAAAGCCCATTTGATTGAGCATTAGCACCACGTCTTCGGTGGCAACATTACCAGAGGCGCCCGGCGCGAAGGGGCAGCCACCAAGGCCGCCGATGGAGGAGTCGAATTTACGTATTCCGCATTCGACTGCGGCGAATACATTGGCGATACCCATGGCGCGGGTGTCGTGAAAATGGCATGACAAACGATGCGCGCCGAATTCTGCAACAAGCTTGCTCATTAATGATTTCACTTGTGCTGGCGATGCCGCGCCAATAGTGTCGGCCAGTACCACTTCTGGCGCACCGGCGGCGAGTAGTTCACCGCATAAGTCGATGACGGTTTTTTCTGGGACTAGGCCTTCAAAAGGACATTCCCACGCGGTGGCGATACAGGCGAGGGTGGTGAAGTTGTCTACTTGGCCGCGGCCCAATACGTCTTTTGCAAAGCTGAGAACTTGGGCATTGGTCATGCGAATATTTTGTTCGTTCATGCTGTTGCTGGCGGCGATGACGATACTCACCGTGTCGATGCCAGACTCTTTTGCTAGCTCATAACCCTTGAGGTTGGGGATGAGAGCCGAGAAGTGATAATCGCCCTTGGGTAGCGCCGCGACGACAAGATCGGTGCCGCGCATTGCCGGCACGGCGACGGGCGACACAAACGAACCCACTTCAATATGCTTCACACCCGCATCTATTAAGGCATTAATCAGGGCAAGACGTTGCTGTGGCTCTAAAATGACCGCTTGATTTTGTAGGCCATCGCGCGGGCCAACGTCGTTGATAATGATTTTCTCAGCCATAGCTTTTCCGTCGTTTAATCATTTTTTAAGGCATTTCAGGCAATGATACCAGCGGCTCTCAGTCTAGTGGTATCTGCGGTGGAATAGTTACTTAATTCCGCCATAAGTTCGTCGGTGTTTTGACCGAGTAGCGGCGCAGGGGAGAAGGATTCTTCATTGCTACGCGATAGCTTGATGGGGTTTCCCGGCCCCTTAGTGTTTTTACCTGAGGGGTGTTTAAGCTCAACTACCATATTGCGGTGTTGTACTTGTGGGTCGTTTAAGGCTTGTTCAAAGTTATTGACGGGCGCTACGGGAATTCTTGCCGCGTTTAATTTAGCCAGCCAGTTTTTAGTAGAGTCTAGGCGGAAAATATCTGCCAAGGTTTGGTCAATAAACGCCTTGTCAGCTAGGCGGCCAGGTTGGGTGTCGTATACAGATTTATCTAAGGCGGGGCAGTTCACCAAGCCTTTTAAATTGTGCCAAAAGTTATCGGTGAGAACGCAAATAACAATATGGCCGTCGGCAGTGGGATAGCTATTGTAGGGTACATGCACAAAATGGCTATTGCCGATGGGGTGGGGATTCTGCCCCGACAAAAAGTGCATTGTCGCCATATAGTTTAAAAGCGATATTTGTACGTCGAGCATCGATATATCGACGTGCTGACCAACCCCTGAGGTGGCCCGCTCAATGATGGCGCTTAGCACACCCATAATGCCAAACATACCGCCGCCGAGATCGCCGATAGGAATACCTGCACGCATCGGTTGGCTGGCGTCGGTGCCGGTGATCGACATGCCGCCGCCGTAGGCTTGAGCTACTTGGTCAAAGGCAGGGCGGTTTGCGCCGGGGCCGTCTTCGCCAAATCCGGTGATTGAACACGTAATGATGCGTGGGTTTATCTTGGCTAAATGCGCGTAATCGATTTTTAGCTTGGCGGGAACACCAGCAGCAAAGTTATTAATAACCACGTCTGCGGTTTTAACTAAGTCATAGAAAACAGCCAGTCCTTCGGCGTTTTTTAAATCGATAGCAATGCTGCGTTTATTGCGGTTTAAGGTAATGAAATACGCGCCCATGCCATCTAAAGAATTACTGGGATCATTGGCTAGTAATTTACGGGTGCCTTCACCACGTAGCGGTTCAACTTTAACTAAGTCTGCGCCTAAGTCCGCCAGCGTCATGGTGCAAAAGGGGCCAGACAGCATATGAGTTAAATCTAGTATGCGAATGCCCTTAAGAGGTTTGTTCATAGCTGGCTCTTATTATTTTGGGGATGGGCAGATTTATCCGGCGCTGATGACCGATCCGCCATCGATAACTAATAGTCCGCCCGTCATATACGATGAGGCGCGTGAGCATAAATAAATAACTGTGCCGGCGGCGTCTTCCAATGAGCCGACGCGGCCCATGGGAATGCTGTTGTTTAGGGCTTCTTCGTCTTCCATTAAGAAAGCGGTCATGCTGCTGGGAAACATGCCGGGTGCAATGGCGTTTACATTAATATGATCTTTAATCAAGCTGGCGGCTAATTGTTGAGTAAGCTGTATGACGGCGGCTTTGCTGGCGGAGTAGGAAAAAGTGGGTTGCTGTGAATAGCGCAGCGCATAAACCGAGGATAGATTAACGATGCGCGCGGGATCGTTTTTTGTACCAGATTGCCGCAACAGTGGTAGTAGCTTCTGGCTTAGGAAAAAGACGGACTTAACGTTCAGGTCCATCACTTTATCCCAGCCACTTTCTGGGAATTCGTCGATGGGTGCACCCCATGTTGCGCCCGCATTATTGATGAGAATATCGAGTTTGCTTTCTCTGTTTGCCAATTCCGCTGCGAGCTGATTAATGCCTTCCAATTGTGATAGGTCAGAGGGTATAGCAATACATTCCCCCAGCTCAGATAGCCGTTGCTGTGTCTCTTCAAGCTCTTTAACTTTGCGTGAAGTGATATAAACCTTGGCGCCTGATCGTAGCAAACCCTCGGCAATCATAGCGCCAATACCACGAGAGCCGCCGGTGACTAGGGCTACCTTGCCGGCAACGGAAAATAAGTTCTGCATAAAACCTCCTATTCGCGATCTGGATTAGCGTTTGCGATATTGCTCTTCGCCAAACGAATAAGACCATGTTTTTTCGTCTAACTCCATTTTGAAGTTAGGCGGCAATTGGTAAACCCAGCCATGAATTAAATCTTTACCGCGCTGCACAGCTGGCCGCTGTTCTATGCGTTGAAACCACGCATAAAGATTGGGAAAGTCTTTATCTAAATGAATGTCGATTAAGGGCAGGGCGCGCAGCCAAGGCCAGCAGGCGATGTCGGCAATTGAATAGTCGCCAGCGAGGTAGTCCTTTCCTTGCAATTGGCCTTCTAATACGCGGCATTGGCGCAGGCTTTCATTTACATATCGTTCGCGTGCGTAATTCTGTTCAACTCGCGCATAGCGAATAAAGTGATGTGCTTGGCCTTGTAAGGGGCCAACACTGGCGACCTGAAACATTAACCACTGAATTTGTTGAAAGCGAATACTGATGTCATTCGATATTAGTTTGCCAGTTTTCTCGGCCAGATAGAGCAGTATGGCGCCGGTTTCAAAAATCACCATGGGCTCGCCGCCTGAAATGGGGTCGTGGTCGACAATTACTGGCAATTTATTGTTTGGGTTTAGCGCAAGTAATTCCGGTTTAAATTGATCGCCGACGCTGATGTCGTAAGGAATGACATTGTATTCAAGCCCCAGCTCTTCTAAGGCTATCGATATTTTATGGCCATTCGGGGTGGGTACCGTATGCAGGTCGATCATGGCGCAACGCTCCTTATGTTATTGTCAATTATATTGACATTTAAAGGCGAGGCTTGTCCAGCGTAATTTCTCAGCTTTACCGTGTGATTACAGCGTTCAGACAGCACTTGACGGGGGCTGGGTGACGCGCTAATAATGTAAATATAATTGACAATATGGCGGCGTGTGACATTTGGAGTTTAGCGCAGGCCTACAGCCGGTGGCATATTTTGTGTCGGCTATAAATAATAATAAATATAAGGTGATAGAAATGCTGTTCGCTCAAAAGAGAACTTTACTGGCTACTGCGCTATTGGCTTGCACGGCGCAAATAGCCTATGCAGAAGTTACTGAAAGCGCGGTGAATAACGAATCGACATCGCGCCGGATACTAGAGGAGGTGGTGGTCAGCGCGCAGAAAGTAGAGCAGTCCTCACAAGATGTTCCTATCTCTTTAACCGCAGTAAGCGGTGATTTTATGCGCGAGGTCGGCGCGACAGGTTTACAAGATATTGCGCCGTATATTCCAAATGTGCGCTTCTCTTCAGATACAGATCCGGCATTGGCGCAAATTAACATCCGTGGTTTTGGCTCTAACCCGCTTAATTCAGCCTTCGATAGTTCCGTTGGCTTTGTTCAAGATGAAATATTCTTCAATCGCCCCTCTTACTACAACGAGGCGATGTTCGATATTGCTAGGGTTGAAGTACTGCGCGGCCCGCAGGGTACCTTGTTTGGAAAAAACACCATTGCAGGGGTGTTTAATGTGACGACCAAGGGACCAACAGAGGAGATGGCGGCGGATTTTCGTATCAATAAAACTGACCCCGATGAAGTGAGTTATGAGGGTGGCATTGGTGGCATGGTCACGGACTGGTTTGGCGTGCGTATTGCTGCCCAGGATATTAGCCGCGACGGCCAGCTGCATAATCAGTTTTTGAGTCGTCAAGATGACGAGCATGAGCAAAATGCGCAACGTATTAAATTATTGTTTCTACCGACAGAGAACCTGTCAGTAGAATTGATGGGCGTAAACTCAGAAACCTCAGCTAATTACTGGGGTCTCCAGCTAATGAATTTAGACGAAGGCTCTAGCGCATTTTTGAGGAATTACGACGCTAATATCGAAGACGATCCCTATAATTTTACCAGCTCCTATGATCAGGATGGATTTTTAGATAAAACCTCTGACACCCTTGGTCTTAAGACAGATTGGGATATCGGCCCGGTTGGCGCTTTGAATAATCTGAATATGGTTTTGGTCTTGGCTGACACCTCATTAACCATCGATAGCTTGGTTGATTTAGATACCTCACCAGCCGATCTCGCGGCGCTAGAAGTCGTATCGGACTATGAACAACAATCTGCAGAGCTACGTTTTACAGGAACGGCAGATAGCTTGTTTGGGATTGGCACGGGTGTTGAATTTGTGGTCGGCGCATATGTGTTTGACTCACGTTTTAGCCAGCGTACACAAATTACAGCGGGCAGTGACTTTGGCGCTTACTTAACGACCGACGACGCCTTGCAATTGGTCTCAGGGCAAACCAGTGTATCGAGCGGTGGTTTACTCGGTGGTTTGAATTTAGCTGGTATTGGATTAATCAGCGATATCACTGGCGCGGCAATTGGCGACGATTATTTGCAACTTGATTATCTTTTAAATGTAGACGCGCAGGCTATTTTTGCGCAAATGAGCTGGGCGCTAACAGATCAGTTTATTGTTACTCCGGGTATTCGTTTTAGCAGAGAACATAAAGTGGCCGACGCCAGCGGAAAAGGGGTTTGCCAGACTGCCGCATTAGGTACACCTTGTTTAATGGAGTTGGCGCTTAGCGCCGAAGATTATGACGAGCGCGGGCTTAGTCGCAAAGAGACTGATGTCTCGCCAAAGCTGTCATTTCAGTATTATCTGAATAGCGATAGTAATATCTTTTTGACTTATTCGCGGGGCTATAAAAGCGGTGGTTTCAACGCCTCGTCTTTTGGTGGTGAAGACTTGGGTTTTGAACCGGAAGAAGCGGCGACGATTGAAGCGGGTTTTAAAGGTGAGTTCTTTGATAACACCCTGCGCTTGAATGCCGCGGTGTATCAAACCCAGTTTGATAATTTACAGGTGCTCGCGTTTAACGGCGCCTTCTTTGATGTAACAAACGCCGCGTCGGCGATATCTCGCGGTTTGGAAATGGATTTTATGTGGTTAACGCCGTTTGAACCGCTAAGTGTTGCGGGTTCTTTGGGCTTACTTGATGCCAGGTACGATAGCTACCCAAATGCGCCGGCGCCGGTCACCAGTGGTTTAAATTCTAATCAGGACTTGAGCGGTAAGCGCATTGCCTTTGCGCCGGAACAAAGCGCAAGCCTTACGCCGACCTTAACGCTGCCCGTATTCGGCTTGGCCATGCGTGCCAGTGTAGATTTTCTGTATCAGGGTAATCAGTATACCGACGGTGATTTAGATCCTAATAGCTACTTGAAGGGCTTCTCGCAAGTGTCTGCACGAATCAGCGTGGGGGCGTGGGATCAGCGTTGGGCGCTAACATTGGGCGGTAGTAATTTGACCGATGAGAAAGTCTTGAATCAGGTCTTAGATACCGTGTTTTTCCCTGGCTCATATAACGCGCGGCAAAAGTCTGGCCGTAAAGTCTTCGCGTCTTTGTCGTTCGCTTGGTAAATCTTTAGGTAGGCTGTTGATTTTGTTTGGATTTATGATTTCTTGCTAAGGGCTTTTCTGTTGAAGAAGTAAAATAGAATGCAATTGCTCGGGAGGCTGTAATAACATGCACTGCTAGGAGAGCGGGAAGTGTAACGGAGTACGTATTATTTTACTTTTAGTCAAATTTATTAATCATTTCACGGCTGACCCCCACTCTTGCTACAAACAGTGTCTGGGGGCAAAAATGAAAAAGATCATCACGCTAAGTCTATGTTTACTATTTCCTTTCTTGTCCAACTGCGGTGGTGGAGGCGGTGGCGGTGTTGCAGGGCCATCGCCTATCGAGTCCGGCGAGGTGCCGCGTATGGCGATAGTTTTTGCGGACCGTGTACCACAGTGGGCGTTTTTAGCAGCATCAGCATCGCAGAATATCCCGAGTCTTAATGCCTACCCTAGAACGAGTGCATGTCGTGGAAGTATTGGTTCTGTAAGCTATCAGCATATAGATAATAATGAAGACGATGTTCTAAACGATGGTGATGCGTATAGAATTGTTTTCGATAATTGCGGTGTCGCGATGATGGCCAATGTCGTCGACGGTACTATTTTGGTTGAAGTAGCGCAGCTGGTCGTGGATGGTGATACCCGCACACTAAAGCTCATCGCAGACTATACGGCGATGAAAAGCTTTAGTTTTAATCCGGTTGATATACCGGATAAATTGCGTATTGAGTACAAAGTGAGTGAGTACGTCGATAGCATGACGATTACACCGTTTTCGCGGCGATTCCGCCTCCCTGAAGATCAAGATCAGTTTACTTTTTCTGATTTTATCGTTTCGAAAACCTTAGATAGAACTACTGCTTCTTGGCGTATCGATGTGCAAGGCTCTGTAGAGAGTACACGCACTAAGTATCCAATAAGCTTTGAGTCTGGGTCTTTTCTATCGGGCAGGTTCGCTGAGTACCCTGTAGAAGGCGCGTTCAATATGGCAGGGCGAGGTGCTTCGTACATTTTGCGTCCTAAATTCCCTCTAACGGCAAGTGAGTTTGAGTTCGTCATTAACGATGAAATTCAATTTGGCAGTCGTGCCTGGACTTCTTTCCCAGGTTTTTTTGCTTGGAACCCTTATTATATTGAAGAGCTTAAACTTCGAAATATATCTGACACTTTTGAATTAATGTATACCATGCCATTTGCTTCCGACGATCGACTAAATACCCGCTTGCCGGTGAATCACACAGCGTATTTTCAATTTAATCGTCAAGTTGCAGACATTGTGTATGGGGATGTTTTTTACACTGTTGTACCTGGGCCGGGAGCTCCTATCGCAGCGGATATTAACTTCAATGGCGCTGTTGTGACGATTCAGCCAGCTCAACAGTTGGCCCACGGTGTTACATACTCGGTTAATGGTGGTGCTGAGGTCATCGACGAAAGTGGAAATTCTGCGTCACTTGGTGGATACCAAGTGGAGACATTTGACACCGTCGATGCCGTAGTTTCCCCTAAAGTTACATATGGTATTGCTGGTCAATTACTAGTTTTAGATGGTTCGGGATCTAGTGCGGAGCTGGGTATCGATCAGTATGCTTGGTCGCACTCCGCAGGAAGTATTGTGGAAATTTCCGAGCCTTTTTCGCCGGTTACTCACGTCACACTTCCCTCATCTTTAGATCCTGAACAGCTTAGTGTTGTTTTTACAGTAACCGATAGTATCGGTGAGTTTGATTCTGCTACGGTGCCTATAACGGTTTTTCCTTCGGTGGAGTCAGTTCGGTTATTGTATGTTGATAGTCCTCCTAGCGGGAATGGAGTAGGGCAACGACAATTTATAGTTTCTTCTGTTGGGCACGACGTTAGTGTGTCTGTGAATTCATTAGAAAGGGTAACAGTTGCTTTTAATGAGTTTGGAGATGGGTGGAGAGTTCGGATCGGTGCGCCACAAAATCAACGGCTTGAGGTTGGTAAATATTTTAATGCGGATTCATTAAGCTCTGAAGATCAAGAACGGCCGATATTCTACTTGGACGGGGCGGCTTTTACGTGTGGTCCTACAGACTTTGAGGTGCTGTCGGTTGAGTATAGAGAAGATGGTCAGATTGATAGCTTGGCACTTGATTTTATACAAACTTGTGGTGGTAGTTCGTCTCAGACTGGCTTTATAAGGATCGGTATAGCGTCAGAGTGAATTGCAGCTGTGACAATCGGCAAGTTTTTATAGAGCCTTGATGGGGAAAGAATTTTTGGATAAAAGTACGAGCATGTGCATGTATGAGATGTCTACATGCTCGTCAATATTTTTAAGCTCTTTTAATAAGGCGGATAATATAAATTAAAATAACGGCACCGGCGGTCGAGGTGATAATAGAGCCGATTAAACCGCCAGCTGCAATCCCTAAAAAGCTAAATACATAACCGCCGACAACGGCGCCGACGACACCGACAATAATATTACCGACTAAGCCGAAGCCGCCGCCTTTCATGATCTTGCCTGCTAGCCAACCCGCTAACGCA